>NZ_JACGXB010000006.1:0-347248 GCF_014138065.1 Ochrobactrum sp. P6BSIII
CCGTTAAAAACACGCGGAGCAAGGTTCAAAACATGGGTCAATTCTCGATGACAATATCCGGCAATGCCGGGTCACTTCTCAGTGCAAATCAACAGGCCAGCACGATCTGTGCACGGCGAACCACACTGTGCGGTGCCGAATGGGAGCGACTGATGCGCTCCAGCTCCTCGCGCTCGCCTTCACTCAGGCAAAGTATGCGTTCCTGCGGTCGACCAATACGCGCCATATCCGTTCTCCTTGCAGACAACGAATTTTCAGCCCATTTGCGATATTTGTAAAGCTATTTGCGGGACAGGACACTAGCTACCTGTTTTTAACGGGGCTCCGCGGTAGAATTTGCGCAGCTATTTTTAGTTTCTGTGGGGTGTGATGCCGCCGATGCCCATATTGGGCCATTCGTTGTTGTTCGTCCATGGATATGCGATCACAGATTAGAGCTGCGAGGACAACGTGAGAGCGGAACACCGGTACGCTCTATACGATCGTCGCGAACCGTTTTAACCGCTGGCGTCTTGCCGGGCATTGGGGCGTATTCTCAATGCGACATGAGAAACTTACAACGTAACGGCCCGATTGTTACCGTGGGGAATATGTCTTGACGCGGGCGACGATCTCTTCGTCATCGACAAAGCATTCGAGGAATTCTTGCCATTTTTGGGCTGATTGACGCGCGTCGGCCAGCATCTGTCTGAGTTCATCGATGCCGTCGTTCGTCAAAGCGGAAGTGGTTTGATCGTCACCGGTTACGACAGTGACTATGTTTCCATAGGTCAGGTTATCGTCATTGCGGATGATCGCATACAGAAGGTCAGCATCCTCTTCGAGCATTTCGGTGACATAGTCTGTGGTGTAGACAAACGTGACCGTGGCCATCAGGCTGCCTCAGCATGTTCTGCCACGAGAGGCACCCAGTTCCATGGGAGCAACTCATCGAGCCGATTGATCTTGTGATGATGAATGCGGTCGAGCACATCGGCCAGATAGGCTTGCGGGTTGATGCCGTTCATCTTCGCCGTTTCAATGATCGTCATGGCGCGTGCCAGAGTTTCCGCGCCAGTATCAGCGCCCGCGAATAACCAATTCCGGCGTCCAACTTCTATTGGCCTCGTGTTCCACCGCCCGGATCAGCCGCGTCAGCACTGCGCCTTCCACTTGGCTGCCAAAACAAAGTCGACGGCCGCAGCGCAATTGCAATTCAACCATTGAGGATGAAGCATCGACGGAACTGTTCGCCTCACAACCGAGCGGAGCGGCAGTCAAATCAACGGGAAGAAACAACGGCTCTACCGACGCAGGCAGAAGCCCCTTCCTCTTCAACTCGCTACGCCACATATAAATCTGCTGCCGCGATACATCGTGACGGAGCGCAACTTCTGTGACTGTCGCGCCATCAACCCCAACCGACCTGACTATCGCAAGCTTCTCTTCGACCCGCCACCGACGTCGGCGTTCGTGGCCCAGTATCTCCATCCGCATTGTCTACCTCAATCGCAAGACACGTCATTAACGACGTCGCTAAAGACGTGTCTTACGTCACGAGGCCTTGCTTCAACAGGCGGTAGCAATCGGGCCGTTACCTTACAACGACGATTTCAGATGATCGACAGTTCTTCGCTCCGAGTCCATTAACACGCAGCCAACGGCCAAAAAAGATGAGCGATCCCGTTGCATGGGACGTTCACGTGGTGGCATGACAACCAAAATCCATGCATTTGCTGATGCGGTTGGCTGTCCGATCCATCTGAAACTGACCGCGATACAAACGCATGATGGGCGCTCGGCGGTCGATATGTTTGAGGCGGTCGGGCCGAGTCAGATATTGCTGGCAGATCGCGCTTACGGCAACGACAGCTTGTGTCAAAGTTGATGATGCTGATGCCATTCGTGATGATCTTGCCTACCGCACCCATTGCCACCCGCGATACGGACAGCTCGTAGAGAGCTTTATCAGCATGGTTCAAGCACCACCGCAGGGATTCTGGCTCAAATTCGCCTACGCTGCCCATAACGGAGACCCATAAACTGTTGCGCCAGATGCGGAATGCGATGAGTTTAATTGCAGCTAGGAAATTGTCAGGGTTTTCGTCGTAATGCGGGGCTATACCACGACAGTGTTTGATGTGATTAAAGAAGCGCTCGAACAGATTTCTCTAGCGATATACCCGTGGCGAAAATGCGAAGACGCCCTTGCGGGTGGCATCGGCATCGTAAGCTTTGTGCACAAGCAGCGTACCGCCCGCTTTGATGCGTTCAGTGAGACCCTCGACCTGAGAGCAATCGGCAACCTGCCGCCGATCAGGCAAAGATTGACCGAGCAGCCTTCCGCATTAACAATCGCGTGGATTCTGCTTGTGAGGCCGCCGTGGGAACGTCCAATGTAACCATGGTCGGTGCCCCCCTTTTTCCTGTAGCTCCGTACTGGTGAACATGAACACAGGTGCCATCGATCATCACGATGTCGCCGTCAGAAGCCTGCGAGACAGCCTTAAGCAGCCTATTCCAGACACCGGCACGACGCCAGTGAACAAACCGGTTGTAGCAAGTCGCTGCAACACCGTAACGCTCCGGTATTTCCGACCATCATGACCCGGTGCGGAAACACCACAGAATGCCATTGAGGACCATGTGATCGTCAACCCAAGCACGCCACGTGGTTTGCACGATAACAGCGGCGCAATAATCGACCATTCCCATTCTGTGAGTTCAAAGCGGCTACGTGACATCAAAGACCTCGAAATCCAAGGCTTTGAAGCACTAATCAATTCAAATAGCTGGCCTATTTATGAGTGCACGGCCTAGTCAGGTGGAACTAAAGTAAGCCTCATATTGTTTAGCTTCTGTCAGAGGAACAGGAGTTTTTATCATGATTGGCCGGCCAGCGAACCTCGTCGTTCTAAACGAGGCGGACAAAAACTTCCTTGAAACCCAGGTGCGTAAGCATAAAGCGCCCCGTTCCTTGTCAGATCGTTGCCAGATGATTTTACTGTGCGCCCAGGGTCTGCACAGCAAGGAGGTTGCCGAACGCTTGGGTGTTCACGAACATACTGTTGGTAAGTGGCGCCGCCGGTTTGCACAGGATGGCATCGAGGGTCTGACAGATGAGTATCGTGCAGGTCGACCGCGAACGGTTTCCGATGCGCAGGTTGCTCAGGTTGTTGAGCGTACATTGAACACTATACCCACAGATGCCACGCACTGGTCCATCCGTTCGATGGCGGCCAATAGCGGGCTTTCGCACACCACTATCCGGCGGATCTGGCGAGCCTTTGGCTTGCAACCACATCGATCGGAGACATTCAAACTGTCCACCGATCCGCTGTTTGTTGACAAGGTCCAGGACATTGTTGGGCTTTATATGTCGCCACCAGATCGCGCGATTGTTCTATGCGTAGATGAGAAGTCGCAAATCCAGGCGCTGGATCGTGAACAGCCAGTTCTGCCAATGGCACCGGGTATCCCTGAACGGCGGACATATACTTATGTGCGCAATGGCACAACTTCCCTATTTGCCGCGCTCGACGTTGCCACTGGCGCGGTAATCGGTCGTTGCTACAAGCGTCACAGAGCCGCTGAATTTCTTGACTTTCTAAAACGGATCGACGCCGAATTGCCCGACGGGCCAGACGTGCATCTGGTGATGGATAACTATGCAACCCACAAGACACCTAAGATCAAAGCCTGGCTCGCGCGGCGACCTCATTGGTATGTTCACTTCACACCTACGTCGGCATCCTGGATTAATCAGGTCGAACGTTGGTTTGCAGAACTGACGCGAAAGCAGTTACAGCGTGGCGCACACCGTTCAACAGCAGAACTCGAGGCTGACATTATTGCCTTCATCAAAGCACACAACGAAAGCCCCGCACCCTACAAATGGGTTAAATCTGCCGATCAAATCCTCGCGTCGGTCAAGCGTTTCTGCCAGAAAACAATGAACCGAACTTTAGATTCAGGTGACTAGGACGTCAACTGAATAGACGCTCTTGATTAAGCACGCGTCTGCGGATTAAAACTGACCGAAAAGGAAACTCAATACTACATTTTGGCTGGGGCGCCTGGATTCGAACCAGGGAATGGCGGTACCAAAAACCGCTGCCTTACCGCTTGGCTACGCCCCAACAAATCAAACCGAAGCAATCGGTTGCGCGGCCTTATAGCCGCTTCATTTGGCAAGCGCAATCGCCTAATCGCGAAATCAACGGCAATGCGCAAACTACCAGTTCGAGCGTCATAATCATTCAATCAGCTCGCTTCTTCCACCGTCAATGAAAGCAGGGATTTGCGCAGACCAACAAAGCTGATAATCCCTGCTATCAGCTTCATTTGCCGTCGGTATCCCTATGCTTTTCTTAGCAATCGCTTTTCTATTCAGTGCAGTTCTGTGCGTTCTGGGGCTTGTGATCCTTTCACGCCTTCTGCCGGCGACGTTTTTGGCAGCGCGCATGAATTTGCGCTCCAATCACACCGTGGCAGCCAGGCAGATTGGCGGACTGGCTCTGATACCGGCGACGCTGGCGACTTTGCTGATTTTCGGGGCTGATCTCGAAATTGCCAACAGGCTGTTGCTCTGCCTCATCGGTGCATCGACCTTGCTGTGGATTGTGGGCGGACTGGATGATCGTTATGAGCTTTCCGAGATAATTCGGCTCGGATCGCAGCTTCTGGCTGCCAGCCTTGTCCTTTATGGCCTGGGACCTGACTTCCGGCTTTTAGAGGATGTGCTGCCACATTGGCTGGAAGCTGCGTTGATCGTATTTGCGCTTCTTATCGCCATCAATGTCACGAACTTCATGGACGGCCTGGATCTGATGACCGTCGCCGGATTGGGTTTGCCGCTGGCGGGTATCGCTCTGCTGGCAGCGCTTGGCGTTGCGGGCATGGAAAGCGGTGGACTGAGCGCAGCAACTGCGGGTGGTTTGCTTGGCTTTGCATGCTTCAACCGCCCCCCTGCCCGCGTTTTCCTCGGCGATTCAGGAAGCTTGCCGCTCGGGCTCATCACCGGCACTGCCCTGCTTCTTCTGGCGCGCGAGACTCATATCGTCGTGGCGTTGATTTTGCCGCTTTATTATATCCTTGATGCGGGCTCGACCATTATCTTGCGTCTCGGCCAAGGCGAGAATATCCTGAAAGCCCACTCGAAACATGCTTATCAGGTCGCCAAACGCGCAGGCTGGAGCGTCTTGAAGGTTGTCGGCCATGTGGCACTGCTCAATCTCATCCTGATTGCCTGTGCCGTCGCGCTGCTGGCGCTTGATCATCTCATCACCCGCGTGGCATTCCTGCTGGTTGCGGTAGTAGCCACGCTGGTGTTGCTTCTGGACTTTCGCGGACGTTTCAGGAAGCTATGACGCTAAACAGTATCTTGCGAACAGCGTCCACATCACCGCTTTCCATGGCCGCCTGAAGGCGCTGAAGGCTCTCAGGCACATCCACAGCGGCCTTGTTTCCCTTTGGAGCGCGCATGATCTTCGGGTGTCGCGTCGATTGCGCCTGCGAAGGATCGTAGAAGAGCTCTTCATACATCTTCTCGCCTTCGCGGATGCCCGTAACCTCAATGGCGATATCGCCCGCAGGATTCTCCCCATTGCGCACGGTCAAACCGGCGAGCAGGATCATGTTTTCAGCCAGATCGCGAATTTTGACCGGTTCGCCCATTTCCAGCAGCACCGTGTCACCGGATTCGGCTATCGCGCCTGACTGGACGATCAGTTCTGCAGCTTCCTTGATCGACATGAAATAACGCGTCATGTCCTCATGGGTCAGCGTAATCGGACCGCCATTGGCGATCTGCTCGCGGAAAAGCGGCACAACTGAACCGTTCGATCCAAGCACATTGCCGAAACGGACCGAATAGAACGCCTTCTGCTTACCCACTTGTGCGGCCAGCAGGCCATAATAATAGACGACCAACTCGGCCCAGCGCTTGGTTGCGCCCATGACATTGGTCGGGCGAACGGCCTTGTCTGAGGAGATCAGCACCATGCGTTCAACATCGGTAGCCAACGCCGCTGCGGCCACGTCCAGTGTGCCAAATACGTTGTTGCAGATGCCGATCAACGGGTTCTTTTCAACCAAGGGCACATGCTTATAGGCAGCACAGTGATAAACCGTGTCGATGCGGTTATCGCGCAGTGCTTGCTCGACGTAAGCGCGGTCACGCACAGAACCCAGCACCGGCACGATCTGGCAGGAAGCAAGCTGACGCAACTGGCGCTCAATTTGATAGAGTGCGAACTCGCTCGATTCAAACAGTACCAGACATTCGGGATTCCATTGCACGATGGTCCGGCAAAGCTGGCTGCCGATGGAACCGCCAGCGCCTGTGACCATGATGCGACGACCTTCGACCACTTCGCGCAGCAGTTCTGCATCTGGCGGCACCGGCGAACGGCCGAGAAGGTCGTCGATCTCGATATTGCGCAGCGCTGAAACCAGATACTTGCCCGCGCTCAGATCGGCAATCGGCGGCAGAATGCGCGTATTGACCGGAAGCCGCCCAAGCAGACGCGCAAAATCCTGCCGCTGCTTCTGATCAAGCGAGGGTTCAGACACCAGCACCTGCTTAACGCCGTAATTTTCGATAAGGCCGGGGATTTCTTCAGGCGCGTAAACACGCAGGCCAATGATATCCATCCCCTTGAGCTGCCCGTCTGGATCAACAAAGCCAACCACCAATGTGTCACTGTGGCTGCGCAAAGCTGTTGCAAGCTGGCGCGCCGGCTCTCCGACGCCGACAATCAGCGCTGAACTGGTAAAATTCCGGCCGGTTTCGGCATTGCGCAACAACCACTTCGCGCCGAATCGACTGGCCGTGATCAGCACGGTGCTCAACAGCCAGTAGAGCAGCGGCACGGAGCGTGGCAGACCGACGCCGCCGTAGAGCCCCATCAAAAACACCAGGGCAACCCAGAAAAGAGCCGCAACAGCAGTCGCCTGAAAAATTGGCCAGATCGCACGCTCTGCCAGATAGCGGATGATCGCACGATAAAGTCCGAACCGGATGAAAACCGGAACTGCCAGAATGGGCGCAATGATGATCAGAAAAAGCTGAGCATTATTCGGTGCGAAAACAAAGCCCAAACGGATAACGAACGCCAGATAAGCGCTCAGCAGAAGCAGAACGCAATCGCTCAGCATCAAAATAATTTGCTTGGTAATTCGTGGCAAAAGCGCCAGCCTTTGCCAAGGATATCTCAAACTCATACGCGCATTATCCTGCTCTCAAAACAGAGCGAAACAATCACCCACACTGTCGGCGGCAAAAATTCCTTACCTTAACCAACAATGAAGCCCCTCGCATTTCCGCAATCGTTAGCATGAGTCCGCAACGCGAACCATCTTAATTGATCCTGCATATAGTTAACGAACATGTTTCAGGCAGTTAAAACGCGCGTGCGGCAAAAATGCGTCTGAAAAAGACAATCTGTCCGGAAAAATTCCAATTTTCCAGACAGATAGGGCGGGATTATCCCCTCAGGATATCGCAACACCTGTTCTGACGCTGCGCCACGCCGTACCATCGGAATAAGCGAGCTGCGCGCTGGCCGATGCATCCGTTACATAGACCATCGCGCCTGTGCCTTGTTTCGATGCCTGAGGCAGATTGATTTTGGAATAGGATGCTGGCCGGATCGGCCCATCGACATCAAGCCGCGTCAGTGGGGTAGTGGTTCCGATGGCGACATTGCCTGTCGCACGATCCACATACATGGCCTGACGCCACTGGCCGAGATCATCGCTGACCTTGATGCTGAAATCGCTGCTGCCATTCAGCCCCATTTCGGCATAGCCGGTCCAGCTGGTCTGAAACAAAAGGCTGGCGGTGTCGGTCGCCGCCTGCTTGTTGAGCTTGATCTGGTGTCCAGCGCCCGCATTGTTGAACAGGCTCGCTGCCGACGAAACCGCAAAACGATTGACCGTATCTGCCGTTGCCTGAATGCCAAGCATCGAAACAGACAGTGTATCTGGCACGCTACCGCTTGCCGGATTCCACTGCGCCCCGTCGAAAACCAAAAGCTGCGCTTCCGCTTCGATATAGGCCTGCCAGCCAGTAGCGGGCTGAATGAACAGCCAGCCGTCGTCAATGAACGAGGCGATTGTACCTTCCTTGCCCGACCAAGCGCCGGTCGCTGATGATGCCACAATATAGCGTGCACCAGCGGAGGATAGCGTGCACCAGCGGAGGGCGTTGTCGGCGGCGCGGTCAGGGTGCGCGATTTCACGCTTAGATTTACGACCGCATCCAGCAGCCGCAATGCTTCATTATGCGTGACATGATTCTGCGCCTGACTGGGCAGAATATAGGGAAGTTTCAGATTGGGTGTTTCGTCCATGTTCGGCTCCTCGAGTAATACTGCGAGGAGTCTAGTCTTGGTGAACCACGCGGGGATAAGTGCCCGTCAGCTGCCGCGATAGGTCGAATAGGACCATGGGCTGACGAGCAGCGGCACGTGATAGTGCCCCTCCACGTCAGCGATAGCAAACCGGATCGGAATGAGATCAAGGAAAGGCGGATTGGCCTGATCGGCACCGCGGCCTTCAAAATACTCGGCCACATGGAATTGCAGCTCGTAGATACCGACCTGCATTTCGTCGCCGGTCAGCAGCGGAGCATCGGTGCGGCCATCCAGATTGGTGACAACGCGCTTGATCAGTTCCGGTGCGCCCTTGCTGACCCGATAAAGCTCGATGCGCATTGCCGCAGCCGGGCTGCCATGTGCTGTGTCGAGAACGTGCGTGGAAAGTCTACCCATGTTACCCCTCGATAAACTTCAGTCTGGCTTGGCCGACTGGATGCGGAAAACGACATCCGGGAAGAAATATTCTTCCAGATTATCCTCCTTGCCAGCACGGTCAACGATGAGAAAATCCGATTTCTGCTCAAGCGCCAGAAGCGGATGATGCCAGACATTCTTCAGATAGTTGACGCCCTGATCAGGCTTGGCAAGAAAAACACGCGGACGCCCGGGCTTGCCATTCGCATCTTCGGCCACAACGACGAGAAACGGACGCCGTTCCAGCGGAATGAAGGCCTGCGAGCCGAAGGGATGACGCTCCATCATGACGATATCGATGGGCGCTTCAAAGGACTGGCCACGGAAAATATTGATCAGCACGCGCGCTTCCGTGCCATCTGCCTCAACCCGGGCCAGATCATGAAAACGCTCGGTGGAACCATTGTTGATGAGACGTCGCTCCGCCCCTTCAACCTCGATGACATCACCGAAAGGTGTGAATGCCTGCTTGGTCAGCGGCTCTACCGCCAGCGTCTCAACCTTCAACTGTGCCTCCCACAAATCAGAACGGGAGGATGACAAAGCGTCGTCCGGCGTCACTTGTCAATCGCGAAGCAGTTTCAACGAGATATGAATAAAGGCCGGACGTCATCCGGCCTTCGCAGCCATTGGAAGATAGGTTTGACAATCATGCGCCGTTGGCGCGTGTCACTTCTTCTTTGAAAAGCCGTAGAGCGCTGAAAAGCCCAAGAGCGCAACTGCCTGCACCGCCATGATCATATAGATGAAATCAACCTTCACCCCGGAAACAATCGCAAGGAGGGCCGTCGCGATCAAGCCAAACGAAATGTACGAGAATATTCGGGCCAGTTGTTTGGTTTGACGAGATTCGGCGGCGAGCGATGCGGTAGCGACGCGTGACTTGGCTCTATGCGGCATATCCAACTCCTGAACGTGATGAATACGATTTCCGAATTTCGAACGCGCAACCGTCTGACGTCAATTCTTGCCGTATCAGACAGTTAACGTTTGAAACCCGACTATATAAGTCCTATGCCGTTTCGACAATGACACCACAGATAAATTGGAAGTGACTTCCATGGCGCTTGTTTTCGACAGTAGTTTCTCTCCTGAATATGGGAAGCCGGTTGAGCTAAGTAAAGGGATTGTCCGCCTGACGGCCAACAATCCGAGCGCCTTCACCTTTCATGGCACCAACAGCTACATTATCGGCCACGACACGCTTGCGGTGATCGATCCGGGACCGGTCGATGAGGTCCATTATCAAGCCTTGCTTGCCGCCATTGCGGGACGCCCTGTCAGTCATATTTTCGTCAGCCACACCCATCGCGATCACTCGCCGCTGGCCGAGCGCCTCAAAAACGAGCTTGGCGCGAAGACGGTCGCCGAAGGCCCGCACCGGCCTGCCCGCCCCTATCATGCGGGCGAGGTCAATGCGCTTGAAGCCAGCGCCGACACGGATTTCGCGCCTGATATCGTGCTCGCTGATGGCGGTATAGTTGAAGGCGACGGCTGGGCCCTTGAAGGCCTCCACACACCGGGCCATGCCGCGAACCACATGGCTTTCGGGCTGAAAGGCACAGATATCCTGTTTTCAGCCGATCATGTCATGGCCTGGGCAACCTCCATCGTTGCACCGCCGGACGGCTCGATGAGCGATTATATGGCCTCGCTCGAAAAACTGCTGGCCCGTGACGATCATGTCTACTTGCCCGGCCATGGCGGCGCAGTGACCAAGCCCGCAGCCTTTGTGCGCGGGTTGCGCGCGCACCGCAAAATGCGCGAGCGCGCCATACTTGAGCGGATCATTCAGGGCGATCGCACTATCGGCGACATGGTAAGGGCGATCTATCGCGATACCGATCCGCGCCTGCATGGCGCAGCAGCCCTTTCGGTGCTGGCACATCTGGAAGATCTGGTCGGACGCGGCGAAATCGTGACCGATGGCGACCCATCGCTCGACGGCATTTACCAGCCCAAGTAAGTCGCACTATTCAACGTCGGCAGGCGCCTTGTTCACTTCGCCTTCCAGGCTCCCAAGAAAATCGGTGATGAAGGCCGCGTTCTGCCCCATATCGCGCTTGCCGTAACGCGAGAGCGAGCGGATATCGACATAGGTGGCTTCACCTTCATCCAGCAGCCGGATGACGATATCGCTCTTGAGGCCGAGAATGAAACTATGTGCGGTCGCCACAAAGCGTGTGGCGTTTTCTTCCGGCGACGGCGCATCATTGGCGATTACCTGCCATCCGAAACTCTTCAACACCGTCTGCACGCCCTGCGCCACCCGGTCAGGCGCAGCCTCATAGCGGCGACCCAGCACATCGGGATAGGCGGTGAGCTGCGTCAGTGCATCGCCGCTGACTGCCGGTGTCAGCGGGTTCATCCATTGCAGGCGGTGCGGCATGTTGGTGGGAAATTGCGGCGGCGTGTCGAAATCGGTCGAGATATCATAGAGCGCTGGCGAGCTGATCCAGAGAACGCCGAGCAATCCAAGAGGCACCAGCACGATGCAGGCAAACATGCAGCCCGTGAAAGACCGCGCCCCGCCCTTGTCGCCATTGACCCAGAGATTGCGAAAACCCTTGGCTGCGCAAAGCAGCGCCAGCAACGCCAGAGCGCCGCTCAATCCGGCAGCCAGGACGAAATCAGGCGTTTCAAGCTTCCAGAAGCGATGCAGCAAAAACGCCAGTACCAGCAGCACGGCAGCAAAGACGCCAAACCGCAAGGCCCAGACCGCAGAACGCGACTGCCGCCGCTGATAGCGAAGTTTTCTCATCTAGATCCCTAGAAGCACATCCCGAAAAGTGCAAAGCGGTTTTCGGACCAGATGTGCGTGAAAAACAAAACGTCAGAATCCCAAAACGGCCACAACATTCAGCCACGCTTATGAATAGCAGAGAGATTCGACCCCGGCAAAACATCCCGCTGTTCAGCCTTTCATATTCATCTCTACTCGCCGAAAAGGCACACGCTATACGCGATCACGGCACCGTAAAAACGCATGAAGTGTAAGCAACTTCCGGCTCCCTATTGCCGCCTAACAGAAAAAAGCGAGGTAAATCAATCAAAAGAGCATTGCAGCAACTTCTAATGAAGGGCATGATCAATTATTAGGGGGCTTTTTTCGGATTCGTCGGAGAGGACGGAATGAACCATGCGCCTGAAAACAGTGCCAACGGGATTGGCACCACGACCCAGTCGGGCAGCGCCGAAGAAAGCGCCCAGACGAGTCTTGAAGCGAGCACGATGACGCTCGAAGCCGTCGAGCTGGAGTTTGCGCTCGGCGCCATTGACGTGCTGATCGAGGGGTTCGACGCAGCCCTTGCCAAGGCTGCGGAACGTGTCGGCGGCGAAGTTCTTTTCAACATGCCGGCACTCGACACAAGCGAAGCCCAGCGCATCGGCGCAATCGCCATTGCAGGTCAGCCGCAGGATCAGGTGATTTTCGTCACGCTGCGCAATGACGGCACAACCTTGTCAGTCGAACCGCCAAAAGGCGAGAATGCGCTTTTCGAAAGCCTCGGCCGCAACTATGCCGCCGTCATGAAGAGCCTGTCACCCAAAGAACAGACGAACGGCGGCTGATCGAAGCGCATATGTGCAAAGCCAAATGAACCCATTTGGCCAGATGCACTATTTCCCCGTATCCACCTTCGCTTTCACCTTTTCCGCGACTGGCTTTTTCGCTGCCGGAACACCGGCCTGAAGATTATGCTCAGGCACCGGGTTCAGCGTCATCGACGTTTCGACATCGCGCAGCAGCACGAATTTCATGCCCCTTGCCTTCAGCGCCACAATGCCCTTGGCAACGCCCTCACCTGCCGAGCGTGTCGGCTGATTGATATGCGAGATGATCACATCGCCGTCGCGCGCTGCCGAAATCCGCCGCGCCACTGTCGGCGCCAGCAGCGAAGCGCCCTGATCACCATTCAGCGAATAACCGCCGATCTTGTAGCTAAGACTTGTGGCCAGCGCCACGGCGTCGGTTGAATAGCGAGCCGTGGCATCGCGATAGAATTGCGGCTTTGGCGCACCAGCCCCGACAATTGCCGTCGATCCGCCCTCAATTTCCGAGCGCACGGCATCCAGCGACCCTGCGGTCTTGATGCCATACATGGTCGGCGCATTGGTAATGGCCGGAATGTGCATAGCGCCGTGATCTTCAATCGCGAACAGATCGGGATTGGCCCTCATCACTGCAAAGGCTTCGGGATTCTGTTTCAACCAGCGCCCCGTCACAAAAATCGTGGCGGGAATACGCTCCTTGACCAGCGTATCGAGAATGCGGTGATCCGTCTTGCCCATACAGGCATCGAGCGTCAGCGCAACTTGCGGCGTTGCAGCCCCGCCCCGCGCTATGCGCAGCTGCGGTTCTACAATACGAATCTTTTCCGGTTTTGCCGCATCCTGCGGTGAAACCTCGATAGCGCCCGCCGCGCTGCACATGAAAACAAGCGCGGCCCCCGCCGCAGAAATGAAACGACGCATGGCCCGTTCTTCTGAAAGTGTAAATTTCGAAGGATTTTAATACGTCGGGTAATATTGTCCAGTGGGCCGCTCCGCTTACAGCAGACCGGCACGCTAACGATTTGGTTTCTGGATACTTTCCCCGCTCGCGGCAAGTGGGAAACCAGCCCGTCAGGCTGATTTCCCACTGATTTTGCCGCAAAAGCGCCCCTATTTCTCCGGGGCGCTTTCTTTGATGTTACGCCTTGCGCACTGCGGCCTGTGCCGCTGCCAGTCGTGCAATCGGCACGCGGAACGGCGAGCAGGAGACATAATCGAGCCCGGTCTTTTCGCAGAAGGCAATCGACGATGGATCGCCGCCATGCTCGCCGCAAATGCCAAGCTTGATCTTGTCGCGCGTCTTGCGTCCACGTTCGGCAGCGATTTGCACCAGTTCGCCCACGCCATCCACATCGAGCGACACGAACGGGTCCTGCTCCACGACGCCACGCTGCTGGTAGGTGGTGAGGAAGCCTGCCGCATCATCACGCGAAATGCCGAAGGTGGTCTGGGTCAGGTCGTTGGTGCCGAACGAGAAGAACTCTGCCGTTTCGGCAATTTCTGCTGCCCGCAAGGCGGCACGCGGCAGTTCGATCATCGTGCCGACCATATAGTCGATCTTGACGCCCGCTTCCTTCATGACATCCTGCGCCACGGCATCAATGCGCGCCTTGACGAAATCCAGCTCCGCCTTGAGACCGACCAGCGGCACCATGACTTCCGGCACGACCGGCTCGCCGGTCTTCTTGCCTGCTTCAACGGCTGCCTCGAAAATCGCCCGCGCCTGCATTTCCGCAATTTCCGGATAGGAAATCGCCAGACGGCAGCCGCGATGGCCGAGCATCGGGTTGAACTCGTGCAGGCTTTCGGCGCGCTCGCGCAGCTTCACTGCATCCACGCCCATGGAGCTGGCCACTTCGGCAACTTCCTCATCCGTATGCGGCAGGAATTCATGCAGCGGCGGATCGAGCAGACGGATCGTGACCGGCAGCCCCTTCATGATTTCGAACAGCTCGGCAAAGTCCGAACGCTGCATCGGCAAAAGCTTGGTCAGCGCTGCACGACGGCCTTCTTCATTGTCGGAGAGGATCATTTCACGCATCGCAACGATACGGCTTCCGTCAAAGAACATATGCTCGGTGCGGCAAAGGCCAATGCCTTCCGCGCCGAAAGACCGCGCCGTGCGGGCATCGGCAGGGGTTTCCGCATTGGCGCGCACCTTCATGCGGCGTTGACGGTCGGCCCATTCCATCAGTTGGCCGAAGTCACCGGAAAGCTCTGGCTGGAGCATGGCAACGGCACCCTTCAGCACCTGCCCGCTCGAACCGTCAATGGTGACGACATCGCCCTTCTTGAAGGTCTGTCCGGCAGCCAGCATGGTGCCGTTGCGATAATCAACGCGCAAAGATCCTGCACCCGAAACGCAAGGCTTACCCATGCCGCGCGCCACGACCGCCGCATGGCTGGTCATGCCGCCGCGTGTCGTCAGAATGCCTTCTGCCGCATGCATGCCGTGAATGTCTTCCGGGCTGGTCTCGATACGAACCAGAATGACCTTGCGGCCTTCCGATTTTGCCTGTTCGGCATCTTCCGACGAGAAGACAATTTCACCCGTCGCAGCGCCCGGAGAGGCAGGCAGGCCCTGACCGACGATCTGACGCTCGGCACGGGGATCGATGGTCGGATGCAACAGCTGATCCAGCGCTGCCGGATCGATGCGCAGCACGGCTTCTTCTTCGGTGATCAGCTTTTCACCAGCCATTTCGACCGCCATTTTCAAGGCAGCCTTGGCAGTGCGCTTGCCCGAACGGGTCTGGAGCATCCAGAGCTTGCCGCGCTCGATGGTGAATTCCAGATCCTGCATATCGCGATAGTGCTGTTCCAGACGGTCCGCGACTTTGAGGAATTCCGCAAAGGCTTCCGGCATCACCTTTTCAAGCGACGGCTTGTCGGAACCGGCAGCGATACGCGCTTCCTCGGTGATGTTTTGTGGCGTGCGAATGCCCGCCACAACGTCTTCGCCCTGTGCATTGACGAGGAATTCGCCGTAAAGCTTCTTCTCGCCGGTCGACGGGTTGCGGGTGAAGGCGACGCCCGTGGCGGAGGTCTCGCCCATATTGCCGAATACCATGGCCTGCACATTGACCGCCGTACCCCAGGCCGCCGGAATGCTATGCAAACGGCGATAGGTGATGGCGCGTGCATTCATCCAGCTGGAGAAAACAGCACCGATAGCACCCCAAAGCTGCTGGTGCGGGTCCTGTGGGAAAGGCTGACCCAGCTCTTCCTCGACCTTGGCCTTGTAGAGCGAGATGACGTCTTTCCAGTCTTCAGCCGTCAGCGCCGTGTCGACATCGACAGCGAGATCGTCCTTCTTGTCTTCAAGAATCTCTTCGAAGAAACCATGATCGACGCCCAGCACCACATCCGAATACATCTGGATGAAACGACGGTAGCTATCATAGGCGAAGCGCTCGTCACCCGCTTCGCGGGCGATAGCCTGCACGGTTTCGTCGTTGAGGCCAAGATTGAGCACCGTATCCATCATGCCGGGCATGGAAGCCCGCGCGCCGGAGCGAACCGACACGAGCAACGGCTTGTCGGCATCGCCGAAATTGCGGCCAGTCACCTTGGCGATATGGGAAAGCGCGGAACGCACCTGCTCGTCCAGTTCGGACGGATAGTTGCTATCGTGGTCGTAATAATAGGTGCAGACCTCGGTGGTAATAGTAAAGCCTGGCGGTACGGGCAGACCAAGGCTGCTCATCTCAGCCAGGTTCGCTCCTTTGCCGCCGAGGAGATTGCGATCACTCGCAGCGCCCTCTGCCTTGCCGTCGCCGAATGTGTACACCCACTTCGCCATTATGGCCTCCCTTTATGCAGGACCGGTTCATAAAAGGCTTGCAACAATTGCAAGTACTCCCAGAACCTGCTTCCGTTGCTTATGCGATCCACAAGGCTGCTGCCAACCAAAAAAGACAAGCCGCGACAATAGAATCGATTAGACAGTCCATATCGACACAGGACGATTGACTCTCCTCACCGGATACCGCAAAAATAAGAACAAATAACGAACACTTGGAGGATGCAGTGCGCATCACTGGCAAACTCGATTATCTGGAAATGCCCGCAGCCAATCGCTCGCTCGACGCAACAAAAAGTTTCTATGCGCGGGCATTCGGCTGGTCGTTCACCGATTACGGTCCGACCTATTCCGCCTATTCCGAAGGGCTGGACGGGGGCTTTGACGCCGGTCCGCAGGTAATGAGTTGGCAGTTTGGAGTGATAAGTGGCCAAGTCTCAAATAGATGTTCAATGTACTTCAAACGTTTCGCTCGCGCCTAACCTAAATCCTTTAACATTCAAATAGATCGATTGCATGTCTCTGAATAAGACGAATATTTTTATAACTTTTTTCAATAGCTTAGTTGATCATCAACATCGACTTTTGCATTCTGAACCGACGCATGACATATCTTAACCGTTACTTAAACCGACAGGTGCGCCCGTGCTGATGAAAGACCGTATTGATCACTTGCCTCACGTAAAGCAGCGTGAGTTGCAGCGCGTGCTGGAAGTTATCTTCGAGGAATTCGAGGATGCGCTCAAGGAAGGTTCGGCTGAGTTCAAGAAGCGCGGTCGTATCGTCAAGGTGATTCTTTTTGGGTCCTATGCGCGCGGCACACAGGTGGATGAGCCGCATACCGGCAAAGGCTACCGCTCTGATTTTGATCTGCTGATCATCGTCAACAACCGGAAACTGACGGACTTTGAGTTCTGGCGCAAAACCGAGGATCGGCTTATGCGCCTGCGGGATGTGCAGACACCGGTAAACTTCATCGTCCATTCGTTGCGCGAGGTGAACACGCGAATTAAGGAAGGACGATATTTCTTCACTGACATTCGCAAAGAAGGCATCGTCCTCTACGAACTTGATCCCGAGCCCCTTGCCCAGCCCGGCATTCTCAATCCGGAAGACGCCTATCGTATCGCTAAGGAATATTTTGATGATCGGCTACCGCATGCAAGAGTTTTTGCAAAAACGGCGGGATTTCTGCTGCAGGAGGGGTGACCTTAAAGAAGCAACCTTCATCCTTCATCAGGCCATAGAACAGGCTTATTCCACCTTCCTGTTGGTAACAACAAACTACTCTCCGGCTTCACACAACCTGAAATTCTTGCGTCGGCTTGCAGAAGGGCAACGCAATGAACTGGCCAAGGCATGGCCGCAAGATCAACAGCGTTACAAGGCGTGGTTCAATATCGTCAATGAAGCTTATGTGAAGGCGCGCTATTCTCCGCATTTTGACATCACAGAAGAAGCACTACACTGGCTTTTGAAACAAACGAACCTGCTCATCGCCGTGGTCGAGAAAGTATGTGCCGTTCACCTAACGAAGATGAGTGAGACCCCGTTAAAAGCACTTCCCTCTTCGCGTTAGACATTCATGAACCGCCAACTAGCGCTTCTTCAATGGCCGACATGGGTCCGTTGAACGCCCCCGCTTTGCGGGAGGGTGCCAGCGATTGGTGTAGAGGATGCGAACGACAGCACTCCGGCATTGAACGTCAGACGGGAGCGGCCGAGCACGATCAGCTTTTTTGGCAAGATGACTGACCATGCTGGACTTCCTGTCGTTTTCCCAAGGCAACTATCGGATGACACCACGTCCCCGATTGATGCTGCGACGCCGACGTTCTGCTACGATTTGCTGGCTTGCCTGTATGCGAACGGTTTGTTGTACGATCTTCAGACGTTCCTGCATTGTCTCGAATGCCCGGCGCTGGGATGGCGGTATGCCGTTTATGAGGTTTTTCTCCCCGCTCCGGACGGCATCATAGCCGAACCTCAGATCGAGCGCGCGGCTGACAGTGGCGAATTCCTGCAGGATATCGGCGCCGGGCAACCCAGCCTCCACTTTGAGATTTGCGCCCTTCTTCTTCATTGTCTGTGTGAGCTCACGCAATGCCTCGTTGGCTGCAGGTGACAAACCTGGAATGGCAATTCCCATGCGCTGGCGCTCCCCGGTGATCGCTTTGGTCTCGTTGCTCAGTGCCGTCGCGTAAGATGCACCCAGTGACCGAACACGGCTTTCTGCGTCTGGAACAGCCAGAAGCGCTTCCTTTCGTTCACGCCCGGATGCAAGAAACTTATCCATGATGCGGCCAGAACCACGCAAAGCGCCATAGGCTGCCGGATCGTTGGCAACGGCTGCTGCAATCCGCCCACTGGCAATGCCTTTCACGAGCAAAGATTCTATTTTGTCGACGGCACCTGCCGGATCACGCCAGATGCTGGCTGCTGTTTCGGCAAGGGCTGCGCGATTGTGGCCGTAATGGTTGGCTGTGAGCGCTCTCACCTTTGCCTCGTCCTCAATTGGTGTTTTGAACTCCGTCACGGCTGCAAGCATCGGCAACACGGCATTTGTTTTCGCGCCTGTCTCGATGCTGGCAGCTGCAACGACCTTCGAGCGGTCCTTTGTTTCCGCAAGATGCTGCTCGTCTGCAAAGCGGCGCACTACAGCAAAGAGACGCGTCAGTTTCTCGCGCCGATCCGGATCAAGGTTCTCCGGCATGCGCTCGAATATATTACGTTCAGCCAGGACATCAGCTTTTTGCGTAAAGGCCGACCAGCCAAAACGCGCGGTCAGCGCCTCATTGACCGCCTTCACTTGCTGGACCAGCAAACGATCTTCCGCAGCATGCGCAAAGGCCGTCCTATAGGCGTCGGGTCCACCGCGCTCGCGCACCTTCTCAATTTCGACAAGGCGGGCCATTGCCTGCTTTGAGAGTGCGGGGATCGACAGCGCCATACAGGCGCGGCGTTGCTCTTCGCCCTTGCCAAAGCGTTCCGCCTGACGCCGGAATTCCGTTGCATGGGCCCGCGCCAGAGGGCGGAGTTCTGTCAGCGCGGCGCGCGCCTGTTTACGCTCATCGCGAGCAGCACCGCCGTCAAAAAGGCGATCCGATCCCCGGAGCTGGCCAAGACGTTCTGGTTTAGCGGCAATATCTTCGGCAAGGCCACGTAGTTCTATTTGCCGGTTTGACGCAAGGGCATTGAGCCTGGCCAGCGCTCCGTCAGGCTTCGAATAGATCTTCTCCAGCACAGGGCGAAGAATGACCTCCCGTTCCTTCCAGCGATCCGAATGTAATTGCGCACGTCTGGCATCCTCTTCGAGGCTGCGGGCGAACCGGATTATCGGTGGAAGAAGATATGCGCCGTCTTCGCCGCGTTGCTCTGATGTTTCCGCTGCTCGTGCTGCAAGGTTTTCTGAACGCTGCTCATTATAGGAAACGCTTTTCTCGCGTTCGATCCTGATATCAAGCGCCACGCTCGCCCGTTCCCAAAGCTTTGCCACCTGCCCGCGCTTGTCATCAAGCCACGCCAGCTTTTGTCCGACACGCTCTTCTATTGCGGCCACAACTCCGGCAAGCGTGTCGATACCACGCCTGCGGGCAAAGTCATGCGCATGCGCCCGGTAACTGGCCTCACTTTCAAAATCGAGCGTCGTGGTTTTGGCACCTGAACGGCCAAGACGTTCAACCAGTTGCCCGAACAGTTCCGGCCTATGGCTTTCGCGCTCGATCCGCTCTCGACGCGAGGCTGCGGGTTCGAGCTGCTTTGCCGTCCAGACGTTTCGCTCGACTTCGCGTTCCTCAAAACTCTTCTGGCCGGTTTCCTTGTCTGTGACAGCGATTTTGACCTTGACGATTTCAACACCGTCCTTTCGGAGAAGTGCAGTATCGCCTTCCAACACCCCTCCGTCGGACAGTGCCTTGGGCAGGCTGACACCCCAGAGCCGATGCACGGTTCCGTCATCTCTCTTCACATCAGCATAGGGACTTTGATCCGCATCCTTATCCTGTGGCCGGAACTCCGCCATACCGGTCGCAATCAGTTCGCCGGCAACACCGGCTGCATGATCAACACGCGATTTCCTGCCTCATTGCGGTTTCGACGCAAAATCCTCGCGTGCGGCATAGAGATCGGTGCGGTCACGATGACGGGTCATCGACACATAGGTCAGATGCTGGTCCATCATGCCGGTGGCGAGCACAAATGTCCGGTCGACGGTCGTACCTTGCGCTTTATGGATGGTCGCAGCATAGCCATGGTCGATATTGCGATAGCTATCCTCGCTGAGCATCACATCCCGGCCATTGTCGAGACGGATCGATAACAGCGGACACCCACGCGCGTCACCGGTCGAAACGACAGTCCCGAGCATACCGTTTTTGACATATTGCGGACCAGGGTGCTTTGCGCGCTTTTCAACAAAGCGGGCATTTTCCAGAAAGATGATCCGGTCACCGCAGCCGAATTCCCGAACCCCGCGCTCCGTGCGAAACGCACGAGCGTTTGTCAGAGCGCCTTCCCTGTTCATGACGCTGCGCAGGGATTCATTGAGGCGTTTTACATCCTCATTGGTATGCGCAAGCACGAGCATCTCGTCGCCGCGAAGCTTTCCATCTTTGCCTGCCGTCCGCGACTGTGCGATCGCCTCTCTGCGCGCGTCGCTCCAGTCGGCAACAAGACGCTCGACTGCTTCAGCACGGTGTTCAACCGCCACTATGTGCCCCTTTTGAGCATAGGCATCGAGCCCCTCTTCGACTTTGCCGCGTGCAAAGAGCCTGGAGGCACCGCGTGCCCAGACCTCCCGCTGACGACGCACACCGGCAAGCTCGGCAAAACCAATCCGCTCCACTATGGCCCGGAAGGCTGCACCGGCCTGGATTGGCTGAAGCTGCATCGCATCTCCAACCAGAACGACTTTCGCACCGGCATTCTCAACCGCCTCTAAAACGCGTGCCATCTGCTGAGATGACACCATGCCGGCCTCATCGATGACAAAGACGTCTCCACGTTTGAGGCGGTCTCGATCATTCTCCCAGGCAAGTTCCCAGGCGGCAAGGGTTCGCGATTTGATGCCGGAACTGTCCTCCAGACCTTCCGCAGCCTTCCCGGCCAGGGCCGCTCCAAAGATACGACGATGCTCATGTTCCCAGGCGACACGGGCAGCGGCAAGAAGTGTCGACTTGCCGGCTCCTGCCAGTCCTACAACAGCAGCAATGGCACTATCGCCAGCAATATGACGGACCGCATCAATCTGCTCCTGATCAAGCCTGAACGGTTTTCCCGGATCCGCCGTTTCGACGCTCCGGACGGCAGCTGCAATCTTCACATCGGCGACCCCAAAACCCTTTCGCTTTGACAAAACCTCCGCCGACTGCGCCATGTCATATTCAACACGCAAAATCTCGCGACTGGTGAAAACGGCAGGTTCGATTGCCTTGCCAGTCTGCCTGTCCACCTGCTGCGGCTTCAACAGCACAAGATCGTCTGACGCCATCAACCTCGCGCGAATATTGGCAAAATCACCCGGATCATCAACATAGCGATGCAGTGTCCTGGCGATATCCTTCTCATCAAAGGTTGAGCGCTCATTGCCAAGACGCTTGAGGACAAGTCCTGGGTCAGCAAGCAACCGATCAGCCATTTCCTGCCGACGCGCAAGCTCGGCCGGCGCGAAATACATCTCCACGCCCTTGCGCAACATAGCGGTCTTTTTTGGCCCAAGATGTTTCTGGGCAATTCCATCCAGACCCTGCTCAGCATAAGAGCGCCCATCAAGGCGAATATCATGACCAGCGAGCGCAAGATAACGGCTGGCCGTATCTGCCCAGGCAACCTTCCACGCCTTCATGGTCTCTTTGTCACCAGCCCAACATCTATAGACAATATCCCCGTTATGGCGATTCGACTTTACTTCACGTAGTGGTTTCCCGTCAGGCTGGAGAACCGGCATATATTTAGGACCAAAGCCAGTTTTTGTCAGAGGTCTGAGCGCAGTTAACAGATGAATATGGGGATCACCATCCTTGTCGTGATAGACCCAGTCCGCAATCATACCCTTCGAAGTCAGATTGTCCCTGACGAACTCCCGAACCAGGGCAATATTCTCCGCCCGTGTCAGTTCCTCCGGCAGCGCGATGATCAACTCACGGGCAAGTTGCGCATCCGCCCGCGTCTCAAATGCATCGACGGCGTTCCACAAGGCTTCACTGGCCCCGGCGACGGTCTTGCCCTCTATGGCTGAGCGCAGCCAGGCAGGGACATCTTCCGGCAAAGCCAGTTCTTCATGGACCAAATCATCGTCGCCACCACGATAGTTAAACGAAGTTCCGGTCTGTTCGTCTCTCATCCGGGTGCGATGACGATAAGAGGCCGCAGAGATGATGTTACGTCCTGCCCCTCTGCTGATCATCTGTGCTCTGACGAACATGATTGCCACGATTAACTCCTGACCTCACAAACGTGCCAACCAACTCAATCCTGCTACCTTCCAAAAGCCCCCTATTTGGGATGACAATGAGGTTGGAATTTCGGCACTACAGTTTGGATAATCGCACAGCTCAAAGCATTTTACTATCTTTTTTTATTTAGTTAAATTTGATGCCGAACTCTGGAAAAGAGAAAAAATACGCCATTTTATCTGTATTTTTACGTATCACGAGCAATTTGAGACACAGCCAAACGTATTAAACTGATTACAATTAAACTGGCTCAATCCCAAAGACATGACTGGCGGAAATAGGTCCGCCGATGCGAAACTTAATCACCTTTTCGAAGATGTGACGGTGCGGTTTCGTTAAAGCCAAAGACAAGGTGGCTGGGAAAATGAAGGCGGCGAACAAAAAGCCAAAGAACCTTTTAGGGAATGTTCTCAAGGTCGAAGCCGCCAGAAACACGAACGGTTCATGACAACCTGCACAAGACGCAATCGCTCCCTGAAACTGCGTCCATTTCTCATGCGATCACATTGTCTGCACCGACAAGAAAGACGAGCCCCGACAATGGAATCAATTAGACAGCTGATATCCACACAGGAAGATTGACTCTCCTCACCGGATGTCGCAGAAATAAGAACAAACAATGAACGAATGGAGAGTGCGATGCGCATCACTGGCAAACTCGATTATCTGGAAATGCCCGCAGCCAATGGCTCGCTCGACGCAACAAAGAGTTTCTATGCGCGGGCATTCGGCTGGTCGTTCACCGATTACGGTCCGACCTATTCCGCCTATTCCGAAGGGCTGGACGGCGGCTTTGACGCCGACCCGCAAGCGACAATGAAGCCGCTACCCGTGCTTTATGCGCTGAGGCTCGAAACCGCGCTTCAAGCCGTGACGGAAGCTGGCGGCACCATCGTCAAGCCGATCTTTGCGTTTCCAGGCGGACGCCGCTTTCATTTCACCGATCCGGCGGGTAATGAACTCGCAGTATGGAGTGAAAATTAGAGCAGCCCATGTCCACGTCCTTGTCAGCCCTCGAATCCGCAGCGCGATACTTATCCCAATCCGACAAGGATCGGTTCTTCCGGATCAAACGCGAAATGGAAGCCGCCGGCGCTTCCAAAAAGAGTATTGAAGACCGCCTTCACGCCTTTATCTGGGAAGTCATCGAATCTGATGACGACGATGAAGATGAAGACGGGGAAGAAGAATAGACGCCAGGTCTGGAGCACATCCCGAAAAATGCGAAGCGTGATCAGCTTGCTTCGCGCAGGCGTTCCGCCGTCTGCAGATCGACCGAAACAAGCTGGCTAACGCCCTGCTCACCCATGGTGACGCCGAACAGACGGTTCATACGCGCCATGGTGATCGGATTGTGCGTGATGACCACGAAACGCGTTTCGGTCGAAGCCGCCATCTCGTCCATCAAGTTGCAATAGCGCTCGACATTGTGGTCGTCGAGCGGCGCGTCCACTTCGTCCAGCACGCAGATCGGGGCCGGATTGGTGAGGAACACCGCAAAGATCAGCGCCATGGCCGTCAGCGCCTGCTCGCCACCTGAAAGCAGCGTCATCGTCTGCGGCTTCTTGCCGGGCGGGCGGGCGAGAATTTCAAGCCCGGCTTCCAGCGGATCGTCGCTTTCGATCAGTTGCAGTTCCGCCGTACCACCCCCGAACAGATGCGTGAACAGGCGCTGGAACTGCACATTCACCACCTCGAAGGCGGCCAGCAGACGCTCGCGTCCTTCGCGGTTCAGGCTCTGGATCGCCTGACGCAGCTTCTTGATCGCCTCGATAACATCCTCGCGCTCGGACACAATCGCATCGAGACGATCCGAAAGCTCCTGGCTTTCTTCTTCGGCGCGCAGGTTCACCGCGCCAAGCCGCTCACGCTCGATCTTGAGCCGCTCCAGCTGGCGCTCCAGCTGATCAGGATCAGGGATCGGATCGTCGGCCTTCAGCCCTGTGTGGCGGATGGCTTCATGCGGCGCACAGTTCAGCGCCTCGACGATGCGGGCTTCCGCATCCTTGCGTCGCTCTTCTGCGGCGGCAAGACGTTCCTCGGCGCGGGCACGCTGCTCGCGGCTTGAGGCCAGTTGCTGGATGGCGAGCGTTGCAGCCTTGTCGAGTTCGGCCTGAGCGGTTTCAGCCGCAGCCAGAATATCCGCGGCTTCTTTGCGGCGATCATCGGCCAGCGAAAGCTCGTTCAGGAGCGCCCGGCGGCGTGCTTCAATCTCGTCAGGCGCTTCGGCCAGACCTTCAGCCTCGTCCGCCGTCTCCGTGCGGCGGTCGTTCAGCGACGCAATCTGCCGGTCGGCATTTTCCGCACGGGAAATCCAGTTGCGCCGCTCTAGCGCAATCATGTCCAGACGACGCAACCGCGCTTCGGCTTCGCGACGCAGCCCTTCATAAGCGGCGCGCGCTTCGGCCAGAGCCGTGCGGTCGGACAGAACTTCGCTTGTCAGCGCCGCAAGACGTTGCGCAATGGCCTCCAGATCCGGCATATCACCGAGCCGGTCTTCCGCTTCCGCAACACGAATCTGCGCTTCTTCCAGATTCTCTTCCAGCCGCGCCTTGGATTCATCCAATGCCGAACGGCGGGTTGCAAGCTGCCCTGCCGCACGCTCGGCGACCGCCAGCGCTTCACGCGCCTCGTCCAGCTTGCGCTGGTTGGTCCGCCACTGGTCGCGCGCAACGCGTTCATGCTCGACAGCTTCGCGCACCGAAGCCTCGGCGCGATGCACGGCCTGTTCGGCCTCCTCGACATGTCTGCGAGCGACGATCGATTCCTGCTCCAGCTCGCTCAACCGGTTTTTCTGGGCCAGTCGTTGTGCAGCCGGCGTCGGCGCATCGGCGCTCGCCGTATAGCCATCCCAGCGCCACAGCGCACCAGCCTTGCTTACCAGCCGCTGGCCGGGACGCAAGAGCGCCTGCAAACGCTGACCGTCGCTGTCCGACACGACACCAACCTGCGCCAGTCTACGACGTAGCTGCTGCGGCCCATCGACCAGCCGGTCAAGCGGGGTAGCGCCCTGCGGCAAGACCGGATCGGCTTCAGGCGCCGGATTATAAGCCCAGTAGACCGGGGCATGCTCATCGCTGGCCGCGTCGAGGTCTTCACCAAGCGCCGCACCCAGTGCAATTTCATAGCCCTTTTCGACCCGCAGCTCTTCCACCACAGGCGGAAACTGGCCGGTTTCGCCAGCATTGAGGATGCGCGCCAGCGTCTGTGCTTCGGTCTCGATACGGTTCAGTTCGGTGCGCGCTTCGTTCAATGGCTGGCGGCTTGCCGCTTCCACTTCGCGTGCGCCTGCGACCAGCTCTTCTGCCGCAACAACTGCTTCCTCCGCCGCTGCCAGAGCATCCGCACATGCATCGACCACGATGCGCTTTTCCGCCGGATCAAACAGACCGCCGATCTGCTCCACGACAGATGCAATATCGCGCTCGATATTATCCATCTGCACGGCAAGGCGGTCGCGCTGACCTTGCGTTTCCTTCAGCGCGCGCTCGATCTGCGCCCGTTCAGCGGTTGCTTCCGCGCGCTCAGCCGTGATCCGCGCGAGAGCGCCTTCACTATCGGTCAGGCGGATTTCCGCTTCCTCGAACAGCGCGCGCAATTCCTCATCCCGCTCGCCGGAAGCTTCGTTGGAAGCGACAAGCTCCTGTTCTTCTTCTTCGAGCTTTGCCAGAATATCGGCGTTCTCGCGCACCATCTGCTCTTCACGGGCAATGTCGGCGGTTAGCTGTTCCAGCCGTTTCATCAGCTCGGCGCGGCGGGCGCGAATGCGTCCGTCCTCTTCATCAAGCTGGGTGCGGGCAATCGAAAGGCGCTGCAAGGCGGCGGCGGCCTTGGCTTCCGCATCACGAAATTCCGGCAGCTTATGCGCACCGACTGCCTGATCGCGCGCTGCATTCATCTGCGCCTGCGCCATATCGCCTACAGTCGCAGTGGAAGCCGACAAGGCGCTTTGCGCCTCGCCTTCCTGAACCTTGGCTTGGCTCCAGCGCAGATGCAGCAAGGCGGCTTCAGCACGGCGGATATCGGCGGAAAGCGCCTTGAAACGATTGGCCTGACGGGCTTGCCGCTTCAGGCTTTCAATCTGGCTGCCCAATTCACCGACCACATCGTCCAGACGGTCGAGATTGCCCTCGGCAGCGCGCAGGCGCAATTCCGCTTCGTGGCGGCGCGTATGCAGGCCGGAAATACCGGCAGCTTCTTCCAGCAAAGCGCGGCGTGCCTGCGGCTTCGCCTGAATAAGCTCGCCAATGCGCCCCTGCCCGACCATGGACGGCGAACGTGCGCCCGTCGACTGATCGGCAAAGAGAAGCTGCACATCCTTGGCGCGGGCTTCCTTGCCATTGATGCGATAGACCGAGCCAGCCTCGCGCTCGATACGGCGCGACACCTGCAACTCATCGGCATCATTATAGCTGGCCGGAGCCGTGCGGTCGGAATTATCGAGGAAAAGCGTCACTTCCGCCGTGTTGCGCGCCGGGCGCGTGGCGGAACCGGAGAAAATCACATCATCCATGCCGGAAGCGCGCATGTTCTTGTATGAGTTTTCACCCATAACCCAGCGCAGAGCTTCAACGAGATTGGATTTGCCGCAGCCATTTGGCCCGACGACACCCGTCAGCCCGCCTTCGATCACGAACTCCATGGGTTCGACGAAAGACTTGAAACCGACAAGGCGTAGTTTGGAGAAGCGCATCAGCAAACTCCCCCAACTTTATCACCCATTCCAGAAACGACAAAAGCGGACGCAGTGATACGTCCGCTTTTCATCCAGGAAAACGGGTCAGATAAGCTTGTCGATGATTGCCGACATCTCATCAACCGAAAGGGCTCCAGCGTATTTTTGTCCGTTTATGAAGAAAGTCGGCGTCGCATTGACTCCGAAATCCTTCGATCCACGCTCCATCGTTGCTCTCACATCATCGAGAACTTGCTGGTTCGTCAAGCAAGCCTTGAAGGACTCCTGTGTAAAACCGGCAAGTTTTGCGATTTGCAGCAGGGCAGCTTCGCCATCTTCGGCGGTTGCCCACTGCTGCTGCTGCTTGAAGAACACGTCGACCATCGGGAAATAACGATCTTCCGGGGCGCAACGTGCGAGCATGAAAGCAGCAGTTGCGCGCGGATCGAACGGGAACTCGCGGAAAATGAGCCGCGCCTTACCGCTATCGATATATTTTTCCTTGATTTTCGGGAAGGTATTGATCGTGAAATCTGCGCAATGCGGGCAGGTCAGCGATGCATATTCGATGATCGTTACCGGTGCATCGGCCTTGCCGTAGACCATATCCTTGAGCTTGCCCGGTTCGGCAATCTTGGCCGCATCGACAGTGCCTTCCGGGGCACGGTCCTGCGCCAGAGCGCCGGTTGCAGAAGCTCCTGCAAAAGCCAGTCCGGCAGCAGCCGATCCAGCGAGAGAAATGACGTGTCTGCGATTAAGCACTGCAGGCATACGAATCATCCAGTCCTGTTTCATTCGGTTGTTTCGATATACAATCTAAGGCGGCAGAGAGATATTCACCAGACCCGCATCGTTCACATGAAAGTTAGCACAGCGCCGACATTGTCTCCATATTCAGAACGACAGACCCAGCCCCTCATTCAACTCGCTGCAAACTGACCAAGGCTTGCATCAAATTTATGGCACCTTGTATCGCAAATAAGTGTTTTTGCAATTGCATGAAATTTCTTGCCGCGCGCTGAACCTCAAGCGGGTTTTACTGCGGTCAGAGTATGTTTAGTCCGATTTTTTAACGGAGGCTCGCTTTTCGGCGAGAATATTCTTGCCGAGCCGAGCCAATGCCGCCCGCAAGGCGTCATCTTCGATACCGTCCGTCGCCTTGTCGATCCGCCGTTCTTCGGAGGGAGCCAGCGGAGCGAGCCGCTTTACCCGGCGCTTCGGTGGCAGCATGGGCGGCTTTTGCTCGATGCGAATGCGCCCAATCGCCGAAAAACCTAGAAAACCGTTGACCCGGCTGATGATCTCGCCCGTCTCGTGCTGGATCTGCAAGGCTGCAAAACCCTCGCAGGCGATGATCAGCGTAGCGGGTTTGAACGGATCGTCTTCATGCAAGCGACGCGGCCAGAGAATGCGCAAGGGGCGTGACGTCGCGCCGATGGCCGGACCGACGATATCTTCCCACGATTGCAACAGCGAGAGATTGATGCCCGCACGTTTCTGGAGCATCGGGTCCATCAGCCCCGATGTCATGTCCGCCAGCGGTCGAAATCCGCGTTTTGATTTTGGCTCGTTCATCGCGCTCCATTATAGCCGCGAAACCACTCCACAAACAAAGGAATACCCTCATCGAGCGTGGTCTTGGGGCTAAACCCCAGATCGCGGGCGGCAAGCGTGATATCCGCATAGGTGCGCGGAACGTCTGCGGCAGGCATCGGCTCCAGCTTGCGGATCGCTTCTCTACCCGTCGCCTTCTCGATGGCCGCAATGAAATCATTCAGCATGACGGGGCGGTTGTTACCGAGATTATAGACCGGCGCGGTTTCGGCCGGTTTGTCCAGAATGCGCTTCACCGCGCCAACGACGCCGCTGACGATATCTTCCACGAAAGTGAAGTCGCGCTGCATCTCGCCATTGTTGAAAACGCGGATGGGTTCGCCTTTCAAAATAGCCGAAGTGAAAAGCCATGGCGCCATATCGGGTCGCCCGAAGGGGCCGTAAACCGTGAAGAAGCGCAGCCCGGTCGAATGCAGCTTGTGCACATGGCTATAGGAAAAAGCCAGCAATTCACCGGAGCGTTTCGTCGCCGCATAGACCGAAACCGGATGATTGACCGGGTCGCTTTCCGAGAAAGGAATTTTCTCGTTGGCACCATAAACCGACGATGAGCTGGCATAGACCACAGGCGGACGCTTTTCGAGCTTCAGCGCGGTCTCGAAAATATTGACCTGCCCCATGACATTGGCCGAAACATAGGCAGCCGGATTTTCGATGGAATAGCGCACGCCTGCCTGCGCGGCCAGATGCACGATCACATCGGCATCCCTGTCCGCGCCGACGGCAGCCTTGATCGCTTCCCCGTCCGCAATATCGGCTTTGGCGAAACGAAAACCGTCGCGCGCATGGAGGTTTGCGAGCCGCGTGTCCTTCAGCTCGACCTGATAGTAGTCGTTGACATTATCAATGCCGACAACCTGCCAGCCCTCGTCCAGCAGGCGTTGCGCCGTGTGGTATCCGATGAAACCCGCTGCCCCTGTGACTATCGCTTTCATGCAATCGACTTCCTTCCGAATATGCACGTTTCAAGACCGGCACGCCGTGCGGCCATGACGCGACGGGACGCGGCTGCATTCAGCGCCGCAAGGAAGAACATGGTCGCCGAGATCGTAACTTCATGCAGCAGTGGATTGTGCAGCATGCCATAGCTGCCGCTGACCACTGCGAAATAGATCAGCGCCCTGCGCATCGCCCAGCTATCAGCCGTGCGCCAGAGATAGATGAAAATGGACAGGAAGGCGCCGGTCATGAAGATCAGCCCGACGATACCATCGTTCAGCAATTCATCGAGAACCGTGTTGTGAACATGGCGGAACCCGGCCAGCATTTCGGCCTTGTCCCCGGCCTCCGCTCGCACTTCGTTCATTTTCGAATAGGAGCCGACACCTGCAATCGGGTGATCCACGATGATCTTGCTGGCACTTTTCCAAAGCACCTCGCGAATATCGGCGGAAATCTTGTCTTCCCACTGCTTGCTGTCACCGGTGTTGTAATATTCGATCATGCCCGAAAAGCGCTTCGAGATGACATCGCCGACTGGTCCCACAACAATCAGCGCCCCCAAAGCGACAGCAAGTGCAGCGTAAACGCTTCCCTGCTGACGGATGCTGAAACGCTTCAAAAAGAAAACAATCTCAACCGCCGCAAAGATCGGCAAAACCACAATAACCGCCCGGGTTTCCGAGGCCAGGACGGCCGCCAGCCCCAGCACCAGCCAATGCGGTCCGTTGGGCAAATACCGCCATGCATGACGCAAAGGGATAGCCGCAGAGATAGCCGAAACGCCAACGACGAATGCGAAAACCGCCTGATTGCCGCCAATGCCGATACGCCCCCCAGCCGTGACGGCAAGGTACAATGCCGTGATGGTCGCGACAATAACACCAACGCGTGCGCCAATCACATAGGCGCGGAGTGGATCGCGGATCAAAGCCATGCCGGAGCCGGCGAATGCGAAAACGGCGATCAGCAGCGTATAGCCGATCTGCCGGTTATCGTTGAACGGTTCACCGCGAAACAGGATCAGCCCAAGCGACCAGGCCGCATAGAGCAGAATGAAAATATAGAATTTCTTGCAATGTAGCCGGGCAACCGCATGGCGACCACAAGCCATGTAAATGCCGATGCAGGAGAATACGAATAAAATCAAAGGGCCAACTCCGACCCGAATTGGCATCGTCGCCGAGGCCACGCCAAGGACCCAGGGATCAACCTTGCGACGAAATAAAAAGGATTTTTTAAAATAGCTCAATGGACCGCCCCTTTGAGTTGCCTCTTGGCAAGTGCATAAACGATTCGCCTGACATAATCGGCAGACCTGAACAAAAGCGTAGTTAGCCTTTTGTATGGCGGCAGTCGTTTTTTAGCGTAAACTGATCGTCCCTGTGCGATTGTCGAGACCGCGGCATCGGAAAATTCCACCACCGGTTTGTCTGTGGTGAAAATCTCGTACTTGCCAGCCCACCCCCGTTCAAGTGCAACATCGTAAGGCACCCGCATGGGGCGTATCGCATCCAGCAGTTTTGCGGCTCCTTTACGCGTCACGACATAGGCTGCAGAGCTTCCGAGCGGTCCGTGCAGGCAACGCCCGATTGCAAACTCATCATCGACCTGACGAAACGGCCGAAATGCCGCCGTGCGATGATTGACCAGCTTGATCGCATCCCAGCCGCTGATTTTCGTAGCCTTTTCAATAAAGGGCTGAAAAGCGGGCGTGAAAAGGACGTCGTCCTCAACCAGAACCGCAAAAGGTTCCGGGGCGGCGGCGATGACTTCGAGCGCGCGAATATGGCTGAAATAGCAACCAATCTCGGCAGGCATCGCAATCTTGCCGTGGCAGCGTCGGAAACCGGCCTCGTCGAAATCGCCAAGCTCGTCCGGCTGCAAAAGCTTGCCTTCCACAGCCTCGACACGCCGCAAATCGAGAGAAAACGCGTCGGCGCTTTTCTGCAAGCGCTCCCATCTGTCTCGCGAACGCGCGAGATTGATGACATAAACCGGTACGGAATTAATCACTGATTCTCTTTCCACGGCAAAAGCGCGATGGGAGGATTTGTAGCGCGCCAGACCCTTTTGCCAAGTGCTGATCATGCTTGGCTTTACACCATCGATGTTTTTTCTATCAACTACAGAAAACAGACCTTGCGGGGAAAGCTGCCTTGCCGTTGAACAATACCGTCCGCCCGATCACCGCTTCTCGTCAGCCAAACAGCGGTTCCAAACCCAGCAGCCAGCTTCTGGCCTGGTATGATCGTCACCACCGTGTTCTACCCTGGCGCGTCACGCCGTCCGAACAGGCACGTGGCATGCGTCCTGATCCCTATCGGGTCTGGCTGTCGGAGATCATGCTTCAGCAGACGACCGTCGAGGCCGTGAAATCCTATTTCACGGCTTTTGTCGAACGCTGGCCGAGCGTGCGCGCAATGGCAAGCGCCACCGAAGACGACATTTTGCGAGCCTGGGCGGGGCTCGGCTATTATTCACGCGCCCGCAATCTCAAGAAATGCGCCGATCTCGTCGCCACACAATATGGCGGCAAATTTCCAGACAATGCGGTAGCATTGAAAGAGCTGCCCGGCATCGGCGATTACACATCAGCAGCCATCGCTGCGATTGCTTTTGGCGAAAATGCCGCAGTTGTGGACGGTAATGTCGAGCGCGTCATTTCGCGGCTCTATGCCATCGACACGCCTTTGCCTGCCGCCAAGCCGCAAATCCGTGCCCTGATGGCCGAGATGACGCCAGCAGACCGCCCCGGCGACTTTGCACAGGCCATGATGGATCTCGGCGCAACAATATGCACACCGCGCCGACCGGCCTGCGCGATCTGCCCGGTCAATGATAATTGCGTTGCACTCGCCACCCGCGACCCGGAAGAATTTCCGGTCAAGGCGCCAAAGGCGGAAAAGCCGATCCGCATCGGTGCCGCCTTCGTCGCGATTACCGGAGATGGAGCCATTTTCCTACAAAAACGAAAAGGCGAAGGCCTGCTTGCAGGTATGACGGAAGTGCCGGGCAGCCCATGGACCGCGCGTATTGACGGAGATGCCACGGTCAATGCTGCCCCCTTTCCGGCGTCATGGACCCCGTCCGGCAGCATCACCCATGTCTTCACCCATTTCGAATTGCGGCTGTCGGTCTATCGTGCCGACAATGTAAGCGCAGGTGTCAGCCAGTCTATGTCCGGCAATGGCTGGTGGTCGGCCCCGGACGAATTGGCCGGAGAGGCCCTGCCCACCGTGATGAAGAAAGCCATCGCAGCGGCGGTGCCGGAAGCATTCAAACAGACTGGCAAACCCAAAAGGAAGAAGCTGTGACCACTCCAATCAAACATGTGGTTTTCGATATCGGCAAGGTTCTCATCCATTACGATCCCGAACTTGCCTATCTCGATATCATTCCCGAAGCCGAGCGACGGCAATGGTTTCTGGAAACCGTTTGCACCGGAGCGTGGAATGTGGAGCAGGATCGCGGGCGCAGCTGGCAGGATGCCGAAGCGCTGTTGATCGGCACTCACCCGGAATGGCGCGACCAGATTCTCGCTTTCAGGCAGAACTGGTCCCGCATGGTGCCGTATGCCTATGATGAAAGCGTCGCCATTCTGCGCGGGCTGATCACATCGGGGAACGACGTCACCATGCTCACCAATTTCGCCTCCGACACGTTCCGCGAAGCGCAGGTGCGGTTTCCATTCCTGACGGAAAGCCGTGGCGTCACTGTTTCAGGCGACGTCAAGATGCTGAAGCCCGACCGCGAAATCTACGAGACACATGTCGCGACATTCGGCCTCGACCCCGCCTCGACGCTTTTCATCGATGACTCGCTGCACAATGTCGATGGCGCGAAAGACGCGGGCTGGCAGGCGGTGCATTTTACCGACGCGCCGAAACTTGCTGCCGATTTGAAATCTCTGGGCCTCAGCTTTTAAAAAACGAAAGCGCCCGGAGCTTTCGCTCCGAGCGCCCCATGATCAGACTTTGCTGGAGGCCGTCCGATAGAGCATCTTGCTACCAAATTGAAACATTTGGAATCGCAAGAATGCGGTAGAATAAAAGGTGCTGGTTATGCGCCAGCGACTGCCATTTCATCGCGGATAACCTGGCGCAGATCGTCGATAGGCTTCAGAATGCCGTCCACTTCATAGTGCCAAAAGGTCCAGCCATTGCAGGCATCGAACCCTTGCACTTTCGCACCAATGCGATGGATCGAGCCAGCGTCGCCATTGGCGGCCAGCGTGCCATCGGCACGAATAATCGCGGCAAAGCGACGGCGCGCATCGCAAAGAACCGTACCGGGACGCAGAAGACCTGCTTCCAATACGCTGGTGAAAGCGACGCGCGGTTCAGCGCGCTTGCCAGTCATGACCGTCAACTCAGCCTTGCCGAGCGGCTCCACCGCATCGATACGGGCGGTTGCGGCTTCGATATATGCCTGTTCGCGTTCGATGCCGACAAAATGACGTCCGAGGCGCTTGGCCACAGCACCAGTGGTGCCGGAGCCGAAGAACGGGTCAAGAATAACGTCGCCGGGCTTGCTCGAAGCCATCATGATGCGGGCCAGAAGCGCTTCCGGCTTTTGCGTCGGATGAACCTTGTCGCCGTTCTCGTCTTTCAGGCGTTCAGAACCCGTGCAAATCGGGAACAGCCAGTCCGAGCGCATCTGCACATCGTCATTGGCAGCCTTCATGGCTTCATAATTGAAGGTGTAGCCTTTGCCCTTCTGGTCGCGCGATGCCCAGATCAGCGTCTCATGCGCGTTCTGGAAACGACGGCCACGGAAATTCGGCATCGGATTGGTCTTGCGCCAGATGACATCATTGAGGAGCCAGAAGCCCAGATCCTGCAACTGCGTGCCGACGCGGAAAATATTGTGATAGGAACCGATAACCCAGATTGTGCCATTCGGCTTCAGAACGCGGCGGCAGGCCAACAGCCAGGCGCGGGTAAACGCGTCATAGGCCTGAAAGCTCTCGAACTGATCCCAATGATCGTCAACAGCACTGACCATCGACTGATCCGGGCGATGCAAATCGCCGCCGAGCTGGAGATTATATGGCGGATCGGCAAAGATGACATCGACGGAATTATCCGGCAGGCGCTCCAGAGCGGAAACGCAATCACCCTTGATGATGGAGTCGAGCCAGGCGGTACGCGGGGCCTCGATGGGCAACTCATGGGCAAGACGTACTAGGGACATGGGATACTCGATTACCTGTGGACGCGAAAACTTGTCCTTATGGTTACCGGGTAGGGTAAATATGGCGTTAACGCCAAGTGATTGAAATCGTAAACCTTTTCTTAAAAAGGCGGCAAAGTCCCGGCTTTCCGGGCTTTTTCGTTTCAAACAATCAGCAACATTTTCGCGGCTGCCATCTTAACGCCTTCATCGAAATGCAAAGGCCGACCGGTAATGCGTCGTGTCCAATAAGGCTCGGTTATTCATTTGCGTATATGATTTGCGAACAATCCAGCCTTCGGAGAAACTAAGCCGACCGAAGCGGTGCCTGTCAGGTCTTTGCATATGAATTTCGCAGAACTGCGCCACAATCGTTATCTGAGAGTTTTTTTCGTTCCCTTCCGCATGCGTGCCGTTGTGCGCGGCAGCGAAATCGGCCTCGTCATCGCCGGTGTCGTGATCGGCATCATTTCCGGTTTGGCCGTTGCCGCCATTGGTGGCATATCGCAGTGGATGCATCAGGCGCTTTTTGCGCTCGAACCCGGTGAAAAGCTGAGTTCTGCGGCACAGCTCTATCCAAGCGCCTTTATCGCCCCGCTGGCTGGCGGTATTCTCATGGGGGTCGTCATCTGGGTTCTGGCGCGATGGCGCAAGCGTCCGATCGTCGATCCCATCGAAGCCAATGCGTTGCATGGCGGACGCCTGTCGTTGACCGACAGTTTTATCCTCGTCGGGCAGAACCTGATTTCCAACGGCTTTGGCGCTTCGGTCGGGCTGGAAGCCGCCTATACACAGCTGGCAAGCGGCTTCGCCTCGCGCATCGGGCGCGCGCTCAAGCTGCGTCGGGCTGATTTGCGCACGCTGGTCGGTTGCGGCGCTGCGGCGGCCATTGCCAGCGCGTTCAACGCCCCCCTCACCGGCGCGTTTTATGCGTTCGAACTGATCATCGGCGTTTACTCCATCGCCACGCTGGCCCCGGTCGTCGTTGCGGCGATTGTCGGCACATTGGTGACGCAAGCCATTGGCGGCGCGCCTTTCCTGATCGATATCGGCCATATCGACGCCATCACGCCACGCGATTACGTGCCCGCTTTGCTGCTCGGCTTCGTCTCTGCGGGCATTGCCATTCTGATCATGCGCGGCGTGACCTTCGTCGAAACAATCACCCGACGCAGCTTTCTGCCCAATGTTCTCACCCCCGCCATCGGTGGCGCGATCGTCGGGCTGATCGCCTTCTTCTCGCCGCAGGTTCTGGCATCCGGCCACGGCGCGCTGCATCTCGACCTCAATGCGAATATCACCATCTCGGCGCTATTGCTGCTGATCCTGACAAAGTCGCTGGCGTCCGCAATCTCCATCGGCTCCGGCTTTCGCGGCGGCCTGTTCTTTGCATCACTGTTTCTGGGTGCTTTGACCGGCAAGCTTTTCGCAGCCGTGGCAGGCGTGGTGCTGCCCGCCAGCCTGACGCTTGCGCCGGAAGTCTATGCCGTGATCGGCATGTCCTCGCTTGCCGTCGCGATTGTCGGCGGCCCTATGACGATGACCTTTCTGGCGCTGGAACTGACCGGCGACTTTCCGATTTCCATGCTGGTGCTTGGAGCCGTTGTGTCTTCCTCGCTGATGGTCCGCAAGACCTTCGGCTACTCCTTCGCCACCTGGCGCTTCCATCTGCGCGGCGAAGCCATCCGCTCGGCACATGATATCGGCTGGATACGCAATCTGACCGTCAGCCGCATGATGCGTCACGATGTGCGCACCGTGCTGATCGACACGGATATTGAAACCTTCCGCCATGATTTCCCGCTGGGCTCCACCCAGCGCGTTATCGCGGTGGATGCGCAAGGCCGCTATGTCGGCATGATCCCGGTACCGGAAGTCTATGCCGATAGTTTCGACAGTTCGGAAAACCACAGCATCAGCGAGCTTTTGAAGTATCAGGATGAATTCCTGTTGCCACAGATGAACGCCAAGGAAGCTGTCGTGCGGTTTGACCGTTCCGAAAGCGAAGCGCTTGCCGTGGTCAACAATGCGCAGGAACGCAAAGTCATGGGGCTGTTGAGTGAAGCCCATACGCTGCGCCGCTATAGTGAAGAGCTGGACCGCAGACGACGCGAAGTCTCTGGCGAGGTTTGACGCTGGGGCGATAAAGTTGTAGCTGAATTCCCGATGCGTTCCTGCGAGTGTGAATGCGTCCCCCTCCCAAGAAGAAGGCTACCCACATGGCGGCTCCGTCCCTCATCATTTTCGATTGCGATGGCGTTTTGGTGGATTCCGAAATCATCGCTGCGGAAGTTGAATCCGTGCTTCTGACCGAAGCTGGTTTTCCGATTTCCGCCGACGAACTGGCCGAACGTTTCGCCGGTCTCACCTGGCAGGATATTCTGCTCACGGTCGAGCGCGAGGCAGGCATAGCGCTTTCCGCATCGCTGATCGACAAATCGGAGAGCATTCTCGACGAGCGCCTCAAAAATGAGGTGCAGGCTGTCGACGATATCGTGGAAGTGGTTTCAGCGCTGAAGCTGCCAAAGTGCATCTGCTCCAACTCGACCAGCGCACGGCTGGAAATGATGCTGAAGCGCGTCGAGCTTTATGACCTTTTCGCGCCCAACATTTTTTCGGCCAAGGAAGTCGGCACCAAGAAGACCAAGCCTGCCCCGGATGTGTTCCTCTATGCCGCCAAGCATTTCGGCGTGGATCCGCGCAATGTGATCGTGATTGAGGATTCCGTGCACGGCATTCAGGGCGCGCGAGCTGCCGGTATGCGTGTCATCGGCTTTACGGGCGGAGCACATACCTATCCCGGCCATGCCGACCGGCTGACCGACGCAGGCGCCGAGACGGTGATTCACCGCCACAAGGACCTGCCCAGCGTGATCGAAGCCCTTTCGATCTGGACCGACGCCTGACGCACAGGTGCCGACAAGACCGCCCGGTCTGATCTGATTATCGCGATAGCCCGAGCATCCGGGCTATCGACCCCACTGCCTCAGGCGGCAGAGCGCTTGTTGCGCCCCTTCGGCGGCGCGTTGAGGATGGCGAGCAGCTCTTCGGCTTCCTGCTCGTCAAGACCGATCAGCAGCCGGGTCCCCATGATGACGGGTTCACCCGTGGACGTATCGAAGATCGCCCAGGTGTCCGTCGGTTCGAGAATACGTTCAAATTTCTGTTTCATGGGTGCAGACTAGCGCAGACTCGTTGCTTTTCGTTTGAACTTCGCTATCCAATTTAATTCGAATTTTAGCTAAAGTGCGTTACGCTTTTAGGATGTTCACAGAATGCGATTAAATACTTGATTTCACGTATGTCTTAATTTCACTGAGCTGAACCCAGAATTCGACCAATGGATTGAATTTTCTGCAAAATCAGCCCTCTCCGTTGATCAGAATGCCATTCTCGGCGCTTTCCTCATGCAACTACCAACGCGTCCGTTTCCTCATCTTCGTAAAAGCGCTATTATACCTGCTCGTTGAAACCGAAGATTTTGTCGGATCACCTTGGATCGAAAAAACGACTCGCGGTCAGAATAATATGTCGATAAAGTCATTTTTTATCGACATATTATTCTGACCTGTCGACGCTATCGACATATTAAACATCCTGCGTCGGCAAAATGAGGATTGATCGACATGAGATTCCGCCCAGACAACCCATATAATGATCTACCATCCCTGCCGCCGCGCGAGGACATTGAGACAAAGGCTGTTCTGAAGGCATGCATCGCAGCAAGAGCGTCTCTTGCCGAGCTCCGCGTCTCGGGACAACTTATCCCCAACCAATCGGTCCTCATCAATTCGATTCCTCTGCTTGAAGCGCAGGCAAGCTCCGAAATCGAAAACATCGTCACCACGACAGATCGGCTGTTCCGCTTCGCAAACGAGTCAGGAGATCAAGCCGACCCCGCAACAAAAGAGGCGTTGCGTTATCGCACGGCTCTCAGCGAAGGGTTTCAGTCGCTTAGGGATCGCCCGGTATCAACGTCCACGGCTATCGCAGTTTGTCGCAGGATCAAAGGCGTGGATCTCGACATTCGCTCGACGCCAGGCACAGCTCTGATGAACGAGGCCACCGGCACTGTCATCTATTCGCCGCCTGAAGGACAGGAATTGCTTCGGAGCAAGCTTGCCAACTGGGAGCGCTATATTCATGAGGCTGACGAAATTGACCCACTCGTGCGTCTGGCCGTCATGCACTACCAGTTTGAGGCCATACATCCATTTATTGACGGTAACGGCCGCACGGGCCGCATCCTCAACCTACTCTATCTGGTTGACAAAGGGCTGCTCGACATTCCCGTCCTTTACCTCAGCAGATATATCATTGACAACAAAAGCGACTATTACAACCGGCTCCTAGCCGTCACCACTGAAGAGGCATGGGAGCCTTGGATTCTCTACATGCTCGAAGCTGTTCGTGACACGGCTGAGTGGTCAACAGCGCGTATTCACGCTATTCGTGATTTGCTGGATCAGTCCGCCCAAAGAATTCGCCGAGATCTCCCGAAACTCTACTCACGAGAATTGGCTGAAGTCATCTTCGTTAACCCGTACTGCCGCATCAGGGATCTTGTTCAGGCTGGCATAGCAAAACGTCAATCTGCCTCCACCTATCTGAAGGCCCTCACCGACCACGGCTTGCTTCAGGAGATCAAAGCGGGACGCGAGAACCTCTACGTCAACCCTGCCCTTTTGGCCCTTCTGCGTGACCGGCCCTCTGTTCAGGTCGACCGATGAACCAAGCCCCCGAATGATCGGTTAGGCGTGTGTCTGGACGGAAACTGCAAAACCACTGTGTGGAAAGGTCCTACCCACCTCATTCGGCCACGAGCGCAATTCTCACATGGTAAAAGCCAGACTACCCTGAATATGCAGTGGCGCAGCGATCGCATTACTGTTCTTTAACACAAACAATCTTGAAAAGACCTTCACGCGTTAGAACAAAACCGTAAAGACGGCCTGGAAAACGGCTGCGCCGATTCGAGGAGAAACTTGATATTAATCCAAGTCGTGGGCCCACAAAATGATGTTCTGCTCATCCAACCAAGGACATATATTTATCTTTTAATTAGTGAATGTGGATGTATTTATTCTACTAACCCATTTTAAATATTAATCTTTCAAAAAATGCACGAGATTTCTCCCGTGCATTCGAGCTTTCATTCGCGCATCGCCCTGTCAGGCGCCGCGAAAATCACTTGGCATTCGGGCCTTCATCAAAGCCGACGAAAATCTGGATATTCTGCCTGTCCGGCATCGGCAGCGAAATTCCCTTGTCGTTGAAGACAAACTGGGTTGCGGTATCGCTGTTGGTGATCGTGACAGTCTGCTTGTGCAGCTTGGAATAGACAACCTGATCACCCTGACGTACGGCCACGCGGACCGGCATGGTGATGGTGCCGCTCTTATATTGCGGGCCCGGAACAACCTTGCCTGCGGCAGCCACATCGATGGTGATCGTGCCATCGCCATACTGGCATGCACGCGTCACATCGGTCAGCGAAGCCTGATAGATGACCTGCGCCGGATCCTTGTCGCCGCCCTTGGCATAGGTGCTGAAGAACGCAGTCCCGTCACGCAGCGTCACCGTCGGGCAATAAGCGCGAAGTTCGGATGCCTTGACCCGCGGCTGATCCGCAGATGCGGTTGCCCCCGGCTTGTCGCCGCCGCTGGTCGTGCAGCCAGCGAGTGCCGTGAGCAAAACCGTTGCAAAGACTGGAAACAACGATGAACGATTCTGTGATGCTTTCTGCATAGATCGGGCTTCCCTGCACTAATCTGTTTGTTTGAGAGCGCCGCCATTTCATTGAAATCGCCAGACCACCCCAATTTGTTCCGCCGCCACATTTTCCCAACAGCAAAGCCGCTGCGCGCTTTTGCTGGAAATGCAAACTCTTCCTCTGTCGCATTATCCAACGCAAAACCGCTTCGCACTTTTGCTGGAAATGCTCTATACCACTGCGCACAAAACAGTGCGCGATGACGTTTTCCCGTTTTTTGCCGCGAAGAGCAACCCCATCCCCTCCGGGATGTTTTAATTTCTTGCGGCTTTTTTATGGACGCCCTATTGCATTTGCACAGCTTTGAAACGCATCCCAATAAGATGCGCGTCGAATGAGACTTGCGCAGCCGATCTGAAATGAAGGCCTGACGAAATGAAATATGTAAGCACCCGCGGCGAAGCCCCGGTCCTGGATTTCAGCGATGCATTGCTCGCCGGACTAGCCCGCGATGGCGGCCTCTATCTGCCACAGGAATATCCGCAATTTTCTCCGGAACAAATCCGCAGCCTGCGCGGAAAATCCTATGTCGATATCGCGCTTGCCGTGCTGACGCCTTTCACCGGCGGCGAAATTCCGCAAGCCGATTTCGAGCGCATGGTGCGCGAGGCCTATGGCAGCTTCCGGCATGACGCCGTCTGCCCGCTGGTCCAGACCGGCGCAAATGAATTCGTTCTCGAACTCTTCCACGGCCCGACGCTCGCCTTCAAGGACGTCGCCATGCAGCTTCTGGCGCGCATGATGGATTATGTTCTGGCCAGCCGTGGCGAACGCGCGACCATTGTCGGCGCGACGTCCGGCGATACCGGCGGCGCGGCAATCGAAGCCTTTGGCGGTCGCGACAACACTGATATCTTCATCCTGTTCCCGAATGGCCGCGTCTCGCCGGTGCAGCAGCGCCAGATGACGTCGTCGGGCTTTGCCAATGTTCATGCACTGTCCATCGAAGGTAATTTCGACGATTGCCAGAACCTCGTGAAAGGCATGTTCAACGACCTCGCCTTCCGCGATGCGCTGTCACTTTCGGGCGTCAATTCGATCAACTGGGCGCGGATCATGCCGCAGGTGGTCTATTACTTTACCGCCGCCTTGAGCCTCGGCGCTCCTGATCGCGCGGTTTCTTTCACCGTTCCGACCGGCAATTTCGGCGATATTTTCGCAGGCTATGTGGCCAAGCGCATGGGCCTGCCCATCGAGCGCCTGATCGTCGCCACCAACGACAACGATATTCTTTCGCGCACGCTCGACACCGGCGCTTATGAAATGCGCGGCGTGGCCCAGACCACCTCGCCGTCAATGGATATCCAGATTTCGTCCAACTTCGAACGTCTGCTGTTCGAAACCCATGGCCGCGATGCTGACGCAGTGCGCGGCCTCATGCAGAGCCTGAAGCAGTCCGGCGGCTTCACCATTTCCGAGAAGCCGCTTTCGGCCATCCGGGCCGAATTTTCGGCTGGACGCTCGACGGTTGCGGAAACGGCGGAGACCATCAAGTCGGTTCTGGCCGATAACGGCTATCTTCTCGATCCGCATTCCGCCATCGGCGTGAAAGTGGCTCGCGAAAATGTGTCCGGCGCTGCTCCGATGGTGGCGCTCGCCACCGCGCATCCGGCCAAATTCCCCGACGCCGTAAAGGCTGCATGCGGTGTCGAACCGCAGCTTCCCGCATGGTTGTCGGATTTGATGCAACGAAAAGAAAGCTTCACAGTTCTTCACAACGACCTGAAAATCGTGGAAGAATATGTAAGCCGCCATTCCAGAGCTCACGCCTGAGGCTCCGGAAAGGAAATTTGAGCCCGGCCCCGAATGATGAAACCTGTTTTCGGGATCGGGCCCAGGAAAATCAGAGCGGGGAATGCAGGGAGCAGTTCGCTTATGGGTGTTGAAGTAACGCGTCTTCCCAACGGGTTGACGATAGCCACCGATACCATGTCACATGTGGAAAGCGTGGCGCTGGGAATCTGGGTTAAAGCTGGCGCGAGAAACGAAGCCGCCGACCGGCACGGTATAGCCCACCTCCTCGAACATATGGCCTTCAAGGGAACGGAAAACCGCTCCGCCTGGCAAATTGCATCGGATATCGAAGACGTCGGTGGCGAGATCAATGCCGCCACAAGCGTCGAGACCACATCCTATTATGCCCGCGTAATGCGCGATGACATGCCGCTCGCCATCGATATTCTCTCCGATATCCTGACCGCATCAAAATTCGACGAAGACGAACTTGAGCGCGAGAAGCAGGTGATCATGCAGGAGATCGGCGCGGCGCACGACACGCCGGACGATATCGTCTTCGATCGTTTCACCGAGACCGCCTATCGTCACCAGCCCATCGGCCGCGCCATTCTCGGAGAGCCGGACACGGTGATGTCCTTTTCCTCTGCCGACCTGCGCCAATACATGGACGAGCAGTACAGCGCCGACCGCATGGTCGTGACGGCTGCCGGCGGCGTGGACCACGATGCTTTCGTCAAGGAAGTTGAAAAGCGTCTCGGCGGCTTCCGCGCTCACAACACGGCGCCGACCCTCGACCTTGCAACCTATGTCGGCGGCGATTTCCGCGAAAACCGCGAATTGATGGATGCGCAGGTGCTGATCGGCTTTGAAGGCCGCGCCTATCATGTGCGCGACTTCTATGCCTCGCAACTCCTGTCCATGGTGCTGGGCGGCGGCATGTCCTCGCGTCTTTTCCAGGAAGTGCGCGAAAAGCGCGGCCTGTGTTACTCGGTCTATGCGTTCCACTGGGGCTTTTCGGATACGGGCCTGTTCGGCATCCATGCCGCCACGGGTCGCGACGAACTGGTCGAACTGGTTCCGGTCATCATTGACGAGCTGCACAAGGCAGCGGACTCGATCAGCATCGAGGAAGTCAACCGCGCCCGCGCACAATATCGCGCCAGCCTTCTCATGTCGCAGGAAAGTGCAGCCAGCCGCGCAGGCCAGCTTGCCCGCCAGTTCCTGCTCTATGGCCGCCCGGTCGACAATAATGAGCTGATGGAACGTCTTTCCCTGATCACGCCAGAACGTCTGACGGATCTCGCAGGTCGCCTGTTCCTCGACAACAAGCCGACCATCGCAGGCGTCGGTCCGGTTGGCCGCCTGATGAGCTTTGACGATCTGTCCGATGCGCTTTCGACCAATGCGCATAAGAGGAAGATAGCTGTTTAAGATAAGGCAATAGGGCAGTAGGGGAGTAGGACAGTATGTTTAGCTCGGTGAATGCCTTCATCTTTCCCTATTGCCTTACTACCTTACTGCCTTATTGCCCTATCCTGTCATGATCGGCCTTTCGTTCCGGCGCAATAATCCGACTATTTTGCGTGGACCGCGCATTTATCTGCGCGAGCCCATGATGGGCGATTTTGCGGGCTGGTCGAATTTGCGTGAGCAAAGCCGGGCCTTTCTGTCTCCATGGGAGCCGACCTGGCCCGACGACGATCTGACGAAAAGCGCCTTCCGCTACCGGATGCGGCGTTTTCAGGAAGAAATTTCTGCCGGAACCGGCTACCCTTTCTTCATTTTCCGCAACAGCGACAACCGCATTCTCGGCGGTATCACGCTAGGCAATATCCGCCGCGGAGTAGGACAGAACGGCATGATCGGCTATTGGAGCGGCGCTCCTTTCGCGGGCAAAGGCTATATGACCGAGGCACTGTCTCTGGTTATCCCCTTTGCATTCGACCAACTGCGGTTGCACCGGGTTGAAGCTGCCTGTATTCCCCATAATGTACGTTCGGTCCGGCTTCTCGAAAAAGCCGGATTTCAGAGAGAAGGACTGTTGCGCTCCTATCTCAAGATAAATGGCTTCTGGCAGGACCACCTGCTGTTTGCCCTCATAGAAAGCGACAAACGTATGTTGGATAGCCGCATGATCAATGGCAAGGTTGAACGCTCGTGAGGGGTCTTTCTGAAAAGCTATTCCAGAACGCCGCGCGTTTTCTCGCGCTGATCGTCCTTCTGGCCTTTTCGACCGTCCATGCGTCTGCCGTCGAACCGATCAAGATTTCTAAGGACGACACCGCCCTTGATCTGTCGCGCGCCGTTGAACTGTTGCGCAACAAGGGTGAAAGCGTTCAGGTTTCCACCGCGCCCGGCCCCGATGGCATTGTGCGCCGCATCGAAGTGCAGGCCGACCAGAACAGCAATGCATCCGGCGACTGGGCCGCTTTCTCCATCGCCAATCCAACCGATCAGCAGATCGACCGCCTGATCGTCGCGCCGCATTTCCGTCTCGTCGGATCCGGCATCATCTGGCCGGATCTCGGCTCGCCGCGTATTGCGTCGATCACCCCCAGCGAAGGCTTTGCGCTCGACCGCCAGCCAAGCGCCGACGCGGATGTGTTCCGCATCACGATCAATCCAGGCAGCGTCGTTACCTTCGTTGCCGAGCTTTCCTCGCATAATCTGCCACAGCTCTACCTGTGGGAGCCGGAAGCCTACAAGGACACCGTCAATTCTTACACACTCTATCGTGGCATCCTGCTTGGCATTTCGGGCCTGCTGGCGTTGTTCCTGACCATTCTTTTCGTCGTCAAGGGCACCTCGTTGTTCCCCGCCACGGCGGCGCTGGCCTGGGCGGTTCTCGCCTATATCTGCGTCGATTTCGGCTTCTGGAACAAGCTGATGGAAATCACGCCCGGAAATGAACAGATATGGCGCGCAGGTACAGAGGTGGCGCTGGCCGCCTCGCTGGTGATTTTCCTATTCGCCTATCTCAACCTCAACCGCTGGCACGACCATTTCAGCTATGGCGCGGTGACATGGGTTCTGGGCCTGCTGGCGCTTGCTGGTGTTGCGGTTTTTGATCCGCCCATCGCTTCGGGCATTGCCCGTATTTCGCTCGCACTCACCGTCGTTTCCGGTGTCGCAATCATCGGCTATCTCGCGGTGAAGGGATATGACCGGGCGGTCATGCTGATACCCGCCTGGCTTCTCACATTGATATGGCTGCTCGGCGCATGGATGGCCGTCACCGGTCGCCTCGACAATGACATTGTCCAGCCGGCACTTGGCGGTGGTCTTGTCCTTATCGTGCTTCTGATCGGTTTTACCGTCATGCAGCACGCCTTTGCAGGCGGCGCGCTCCAGCAAGGATTGCTGTCCGACATGGAACGGCAGGCGCTCGCCGTCATCGGCGCGGGCGACATCGTCTGGGACTGGGATGTGCCACGCGACCGCGTGGTCACGACGCCGGACATCGCCAACCAGCTCGGCAATACGGCAAGCAGTTTGCAGGGTCCGGTGCGCAACTGGCTGCCAGTCATGCATTCCGACGACCGCGACCGTTTCCGCTCGACGCTCGACGCCATTCTGGAAAACCGTCGCGGACGCATCGGCCAGATCTTCCGCCTGCGCGCCAATGACGGCCATTACCACTGGTACGCGCTGCGTGCCCGTCCGGTGATCGGTTCGGATGGCGAAGTCGTGCGTTGCGTCGGCACGCTGGTCAACGTTACAGAACAGAAGAAAGCCGAAGAGCGTCTGCTGCACGATGCCGTGCACGACAATCTTACAGGCCTGCCCAACCGCGAGCTTTTCCTCGACCGCCTGAGCAATGTGATGAACATGGCGCGCGGCGAGAGCAATCTGCATCCGACCGTGTTCATGATCGATATCGACCGTTTCAAGCAGGTCAATGACAGTCTGGGCATGTCGGCAGGCGATACGATCCTTCTCACCATTTCGCGCCGTCTGGCCCGCCTGATGAAGCCGCAGGACACGCTGTCGCGCCTGTCTTCCGACCAGTTCGGCCTGCTGCTTGCCTCCGAAAGCGATCCGGGCCGCATCGCAGCCTTTGCGGAAGCGCTGCGTCAGGCCACCCGCGCGCCGATTGCCTATGCCAAGCGCGAGATCGTCCTGACTGCCTCTGTCGGCCTCATCACCTGGACGAAAACCGCCACCACAGCGGAGGATTTCGTGAAGGATGCGGAACTGGCCATGTATCAGGCCAAGCGCTTTGGCGGCGACCGGATTGAGCCGTTCCGCCCGGCTTTCCGCGCCATCGGCAGCGACAAGCTGCAGCTTGAATCCGATCTGCGCCGCGCACTTGAACGCGATGAAATCAGCATGGCCTACCAGCCGATCGTCAAGCTCGACGAAGGCACCATCGCCGGTTTCGAAGCGCTGATGCGCTGGGAACATCCGCGCCGTGGCGCAATCTCTCCGTCGGAATTCATTCCGATTGCCGAGAATTCCGGCCTGATCGTGCAGCTTGGCCTTTTTGCCATCCAGCGCGCTGCCGAAGACCTGTTCGCCTGGCAGGAACAGTTCCCGAAACTCGACCTGTTCGTCTCGGTCAACCTGTCTTCCACGCAACTGATCCGGCAAGACCTCATCAACGATGTCCGCTCTGTGCTGTCGCGCATTCACCTCAATCCGGGCAGCCTGAAGCTGGAACTGACCGAATCCGTCCTCATGGAAAATCCAGAGCAGTCAGCCCATGTGCTGGCCCGCCTCAAAACCATGGGGATCGGCCTCTCGCTGGATGACTTTGGCACCGGCTATTCGTCGCTCGCCTATCTGACACGCTTCCCGTTCGACATCATCAAGATCGACCGCTCCTTCGTGAAGGGCGACCAGCCGCAGAAGACCACCCTGCTGCGTTCCATCGTCAGCATGGCGCATGATCTGGGTCTGGCGGTCGTGACAGAAGGAGTGGAGAGCGAAAGCGACGCCCTCCAGCTTCGCCAGATGGGCTGCGAATATGTGCAGAGCTTCATGTTCGGCCAGCCAACGAGCCGCGAAGATGCCACCCGTATGATCAAGGAACAGCTGGAAGCGGCAGCAGCGTGAAATAGGGGAATAGGGGAATAGGGGAATAGGGGAATAGGGGAATAGGGGAATAAAAACCGAATCGGATGGGCTGAAGCAAGTCCTTTTGACCTACTCCCTTACTGCCCTACTCCCCTAACTCAAGCATGTCCCGCGTCGGAAACCAGCCGTGACATGTCGATGCCCATATGCATCATGAGGCGCGAATATTTGCCTTCGATGTCGCTGTCGAAAAGCATGTCGAGCGGCGCATCACAGCATAGCCAGCCATTATCGGCGAGTTCCGCTTCGAGCTGCCCCGGCGCCCAGCCGGAATAACCCAGCGCCATCAAAACCTGCGACGGGCCCTTGCCGCCATAAATGGCGCGCAGAATATCGACCGTTGCTGTCAGGCAGACCTCTTCAGAAACCGGCATGGTGGAATCAACCATGTAATCGTCGGAATGGAGCACAAAGCCGCGCGTGCGATCCACCGGCCCGCCATTGCGCACCACCATATGCTGTGTGCGCTGGGGCAGTATAATCAGCTCATCCTCGTCAATCACGCCGATCTGGCGCAGAATATCTGGGAACCCGATCGGTTGAAGCTGGTTGATGATGAAACCCATCGCGCCCTCATCGGAATGGGCGCAGATATAGACCACCGACCGGGCAAAACGCTCGTCGCTCATGCCGGGCATGGCAAGCAGGAATTGCCCGTTTAAGAACCCCTGCTCCTGGTTTGGCTTCCGCATCGTGGTCATAGTGATGAAGGTAGCAAGCCTGTAGAAAATAACAATGGGCGTCGCAAATTTGTCTTCAAAGGACGCAAAAATATAATTGCTCCCAACAATGTTGGACTTGAAGCAACCATGATTTCATTTCATTTTTAAGTCATGAAAACACGCTTGAATATTCTCGCTCTCGGCCTGCTGGCAGCCTCAGCTTTGCCAGCATATGCTTCGACCTCCGCCTGGACGGAAACTCCTGGCGGGCGTGTGCGCGTCATCATTGAGGATGGTACGGTTTCGGCTGAAGCCGGGCCCGAGCGCGAGATACGCGGCGCGCTGCAGATCGAGTTGCAGCCCGGCTGGAAAACCTACTGGCGCAATCCGGGCGATGCCGGTGTGCCGCCACAGATCAATCTCGACGGAAACGCCAACGCCCAGATCGATTATCCCGCGCCGGTGCGGTTCGGTGGTGACGATGATGGCATCGGCTATAAGAAGCCGGTTTCTCTGCCTATTATCTTCAAGCTGCAGCCCAATGATACACGTCTCAAGGGCCATGCCTTTCTCGGCGTTTGCGAACATATCTGCATTCCCGTGCAGGCAGAGTTCGACTTCCCCGTGAGCGAAAGTGTTGAATCTCCCGAGCCGCAGGCCATTGCCGCGCGCACCATCGTGGAAACAGCATTCGGGCGTCTTCCGGCCACGGCTTCTCCCACTTTCGGTGTCAGCGCCGTGAAGCGCGATGAGGACACCGCAATCTTCACATTGGCCGTACCGGACCCGAAAGTGCCCGCCGAGCTTTTTGTCGCCAGCGACACGCTTCGCCTGTCCGATCCGGTCACCTCCGACGGTCGCAACTTCACGATAAAGGTCAAGGGTGATGCGCGGTATGCCACCGTCGACTACACCATCGTGCAGAATGGCAAGGCAGTGTCAGGACAGGTCACGCTCGACTGATCCCGCCGATTTCTGCTTCGCCTGAAGCGGCTGCCGACCCTCCTCTATTTTGATGGCGACATCAGCGTTTTGAAATTGTCGAGCGCCCCATTATCGGTTTAACTGTCGCGGCTCGCGCTTCGCGGTGCGGTAGTGACAGTTTTAAAATCAGGCAGCGGACCAGACGGCGATTTGTCCCCTGCCCTCAGGAGAAAACAGATGACGATCAAAGTTGGCGACACGCTTCCGGCAGCAACCTTCAAGGTCAAGACTGCGGACGGCGTCAAGGAAGTGACGACCGACGAAGTCTTCAAGGGCAAGAAGGTCGTTCTCTTTGCCGTTCCGGGCGCTTTCACGCCGACCTGCAGCCTCAACCACCTGCCGGGCTATCTCGACAATCGCGATGCAATCCTCGCCAAGGGTGTGGACCAGATCGCCGTGATCGCCGTCAACGACGCCTTCGTGATGGGCGCCTGGGCACAGAGCACCGGCGGCGAAGGCAAGATCCTCTATCTGGCAGACGGTTCGGCCACCTTCACCAAGGCAGCAGGCCTTGAACTCGACGCAACCGCTGGCGGCCTTGGCATTCGCTCCAAGCGCTATTCGGCCATCGTCGAAGACGGTGTGGTCAAGACGCTCAATATCGAAGAACAGGCCGGTCAGGCCGTCACTTCAGCTGCTGCCGGAATTCTCGAACAGCTTTGATCAAATTCAAAAAGGGCGGTGAAAACCGCCCTTTTCTCATACCCAAAACATCGTTTTACCCGGCGCTTATTGCACCTTCAGCGATTTGCGACCGCCATATTTGAACGGCTCCATACCGGCGCGGGCCAGCTCGTCGGCCCGTTCGTTTTCCGGATGACCGGCATGGCCCTTGACCCAATGCCAATTGACCTTGTGCGGCTTGCGCGCCTCATCCAGCAACTGCCATAGCTCGGCATTCTTCACCGGCTTCTTTGCCGCCGTTTTCCAGCCATTGCGCTTCCAGCCTTCAATCCAGCCGGAAATACCGTCGCGGACATAGACCGAGTCCGTATAGAGATCGACTTCGCAAGGTTCTTTCAGTGCGGATAGCGCAGAAATCGCCGCCATCAACTCCATACGGTTGTTGGTGGTGTCGGCCTCGCCGCCCTTCAGCTCTTTCTCGTTGCCGTTCCAGCGCAGCACCACGCCCCAGCCGCCGGGGCCCGGATTACCTGAGCAGGCGCCGTCGGTGTAAGCCTCGATCTGCTTCACGCATCCGCTCCCTGCGGTTCCAGCCCATATTCGGCAGCCGAAACGATCTGGCGGTGGAAGCGCATCTTGCGCACATATTCCATCGGGTCTTTCTTCATGACGAAGCTGCCATCAGGGACGGTCAGCCAGTCATAAAGCCGCGTCAGCATGAAGCGCATTGCAGCACCGCGCGAGAGCACAGGCAGCGCGTCGGCTTCCGCCGTCGAAAGCGGACGGATCGACGTGTAACCGCGCAAAAGGGCCGCGCCCTTGGTGCGATTGTAGGAAAAGTCCTTTTCGAAGCACCATGCATTCAGGCAGATGGCGACGTCATAGGCCAGAATGTCGGTGCAGGCGAAATAGAAATCGATGAAGCCCGATAGCTTGTCGCCGAGGAAAAACACATTATCAGGAAACAGGTCCGCATGGATCACGCCTTGCGGCAGATCGGCAGGCCAGTTTTTCTCCAGAAAATCGAGGTCGGCTTCCGCTTCCTCGACCAGACCCGGCTCGACCGTGTCTGCGCGTTCGCGCGACATGTCCCAAAGCGGACGCCAGTCAGGCAGCGTGAGCCCGTTGCGGCGGCGCATGGCGAAATCCTCGCCTGCAAGATGCATGCGCGCCAACCCCTCACCCACGGCCTCGCAATGGGCGACGGTTGGCTTGCGCATCCACATGCCTTCGAGGAATGTGACAATGGCCGCCGGACGGCCGGCAAGTTCGCCAATCGTTTCGCCATCGCTGCGCACCACCGGCTGCGGGCAGTCGAGACCGCGCTGCGCCAGATGCTGCATCAGACCCAGAAAGAATGGCAGATCTTCACGGTTGGTGCGCTTTTCGTAAAGCGTCAGAATGAAGGAGCCGGATGTCGTGTGCAGGAGATAATTGGAATTCTCCACACCCTCGGCAATGCCCTTATAGGAAGTCAGCGTGCCGATATCGTATTGCTGCAGGAATGCGCCAAGTTCGATCTCATTGATATCAGTATAGACGGCCATGCCGTTTATTTCCCCTATATGACCTTGGGCATTATCTTAGGCATGATCTGGGGCGCCAGCTTCGGAATACCGGCAACCCTGTTCTCGCCATTGACGAATGCCATATCCTGCACCGTCAGTTCCACATCGCGAATTTCACGATTCACAAGGAAGTTCTCGGTTTCCACTGCCGTTTCCGCCAGTTCGATACGCACATCGAAGCGATCGCGGAACGATGCGATGATTTCATCGACGATGATTTCCGGTGCGGAAGCGCCTGCCGAAAGACCGACAACAGAAATATCGCCGATCTTGTCCCACTCGATGTCGGCGGCGCGCTGCACCAGCATGGACATGCGCGCGCCCGCCTTCTCCGCCACTTCGACCAGACGTTTCGAATTGGACGAGTTCGGCGCACCGACGATCAGGAACAGATCGCAGCCCGGTGCTGCCGCGCGCACCGCATCCTGACGGTTGGTGGTGGCATAGCAGATCGATTCTGCCGCTGGTGCCGAAAGATTGGGAAAGCGCGCCTGCAATTCCTCGATAATGCCTGCCGTATCGTCCACCGAGAGCGTTGTCTGCGTGACGAAGCCCAGATTATCCTCATCGGCAAAATGGCAGCTACGGGCATCCTCGACCGTCTCGATCAGCGTGACCGCGCCTTCCGGCAGCTGGCCCATCGTGCCGATGACTTCCGGATGGCCGGAATGACCGATCAAAATGACATGGCGTCCAAGCCGCTGATGGCGCATGGCCTGCTTGTGCACCTTGGAAACCAGCGGGCAGGTTGCATCGAGATAAAAGAGGTTCTTGGATTCCGCATCGGCAGGCACCGATTTCGGCACGCCATGGGCGGAGAAAACCACCGGCTGATCGCGATGCTCCGCCGGGATTTCATCAAGCTCTTCGACGAAGATTGCGCCGCGGGATTGCAGCCCTTCGACAACATAGCGGTTATGCACGATCTCATGGCGGACATAGACCGGTGCACCATATTTTTTCAGTGCCAGCACGACGATCTGGATCGCCCGGTCGACACCGGCGCAAAAGCCGCGCGGACCGCAAAGGCGGATTTCCAGTGGGGGGCGCTGATCGGTCATGAAGAAGCTCGCGGGTTCGGCGTGACTAAAATCTAAGGTCTGTAGACACGGAGTTGGGCCGCAACGCGGCTAAAGTCAACCCCTTGGCTGTTTTCGATAGCGCCATAGCCACGTTCCAACCACCCCGAGCAGCGCCAGTGCGAGACCATACCACGTCACGGCATATTGCAGATGGTTGTTGGGAAATTCGATGATCGTCACACCGCCAATGGGCAGACCGCCCGGATTGGGCTTGTTGTCGGCATCGATAAAGAACGGCACGACCTGATTGATATCCGGCAGATCGGCGCTTTCCGCCATAGCCGCCCAATCTTTCCAGAAGAAGATATTCTTAGCGATATCATTATTCGGCAGGAAGAAGCCCGGTTTCGCCGACAGCGGATCACGCGCCAGCCCGGTTATGCTCACCGGTCCGTCGAGCTGTCCGTCGGCGCGGGTGGCCGGGTCCTTCTTCTCATAGGGAACGAAACCGCGATTGACCAGCACGAAGCGGCCATCTTCCAGCATCAGCGGCGTATAGACATTATAGCCCGCAGCGCCTTCATAGGTGGACAGGAAATGCCGCTCGCCCTGATGCATGAAGGTGCCCGACACCGTGACCGGCAGATATTCGACCGTGCCCTTTTCCTTATAGAGCTTTTCCATATCCGCCAGCGACAAGGGCGGTTCCTTGATGCGCTCATTGGTGGAAGCGATCAGCGCTTCCTTCCAGAACAGCCGCTCCACCTGCCAGGTGCCGAGCACGAGCAGAATGATCAGCGCGATGCCGGACGCGATGACAACACCCCAGGGAAAACGATGGGAAAACTGGCGCTCTGTCATTCTTTCGTATCCGGCTGGCTGTCAGCATTTGTTTGTATCGTGCCGGGGGCAGCCTTGTTGCGATATTGCATATTGATCAGAATACCCTTCATCCATCGCATGGCGACAAGGCTGAGGATGATCGCCAGCGGCACCCACAGGATGAAATGCACCCACAACGGCGGGCCAACATTGACTTCCATCCAAAGCGCCAGCCCGACGACAATAAAGCCGATGATCAGGATCACGAAGGCCGCTGGGCCATCACCGGAATCCGCGAAGGAATAATCAAGCCCGCAGGAATTGCAGCGCGGCGCAACCGTCAAAAAACCATTGAAGAGCTTTCCCTCGCCGCAGCGCGGGCAGCGCCCGGCCATACCGCTTTTGATCGGATCAACCGGCGGATAGAGATTGGCATCAGGCATAGCGCGCTCCTTCATTTCAATACTGCTCCAGACAAGCAAAAGGCGGCCATGTTGCCAAGGCCGCCTCGAAATTCAGATTACGGCCAATCAGCCGCCGTGCATCGGCGCACCCCAGCCACCCCAGACATAGATTGCGAAGAACAGGAACAGCCAGACTACGTCAACGAAGTGCCAGTACCAGGCGGCAGCTTCGAAACCGAAATGCTGCTTCGGCGTGAAATCGCCACCGATTGCGCGGAACAGGCAGACCAGCAAAAAGATCGTGCCGATGATCACGTGGAAACCGTGGAAGCCGGTGGCCATGAAGAAGGTAGCGCCGTAGATCGAGTCCTTGAACGCGAACGGAGCGTGCATGTATTCATAGGCCTGCACGAACGAGAACAGAATGCCGAGCACCACGGTGATAGCGAGGCCGGTGATCATGCCCTTGCGGTCGTTATGCAGCAGCGCATGGTGCGACCAGGTCAGGGTCGTGCCCGACAGAAGCAGGATCACGGTGTTGTAGAGCGGCAGGTGAAGCGGATCGAGAACCTCGATACCCTTCGGAGGCCAGACACCGCCCGTGAACGTGGCGCGTGCTACCTGATGCACTTCATTCGGGAAAAGGCTTGCATCGAAAAACGCCCAGAACCATGCCACGAAGAACATGACTTCCGAGGCGATGAACATGATCATGCCATAGCGCAGATGCAGCGACACCACACGGGTATGATGACCCTCATGCGCTTCCTTGATCGTGTCCGACCACCAGCCGAACATGCAATACAGCACGATTGCGAGGCCGATGAAGAAAAGCCACGGCGTTACGAGGTTGTGCCCGAAGAATGGCAGCTCACTCGAATTGATGTAACGCATCCAGGCGATGCCGCCGATTGCGAGCACAAAAGCGCCCATCGAGCTCAGGAACGGCCAAGGGCTGGGCGCTATAATGTGATAATCGTGGTTCTTCTCGTGTACGTCCGCCATGTCTCTCCCCGTAATCCCCTGAGGGGCTCCTCTCTCGTGCCTGCCTGCTGAAATCCACGAAGGGACACACGCAAGCGCGACCATGTTTTGCGTCAGATGGCTCCCTGACCAGATGCCGCATACCGTCAATAATCAAGCGGTTTTACCGACGGTCCGAATCCGACAATAAAACCAGTCGTCGCATTTGTCTTTGCGGCATTATGTGCCGCATCGAAACTCGTGTCCCTTTATCCCCCGCTGCTCGTCGCAGCTTCGGTCTTCGTCGCCGGCTTCGCGTCAGCAACCGGCTTCGGCTTTTCGATCGGGAAAAAGGTGTATGAAAGCGTGATGGTCTTCACATCCTTCAGATCGGGATCGTTGACGATCTCCGGATCGACGAAGAAAACCACCGGCATTTCCATGTCTTCGCCCGGCTTCAGCGTGGTATCCGTGAAGCAGAAGCACTGGACCTTGTTGAAATAAGCGCCAGCACGACCCGGCGAAACATTGAAGCTCGCCCGGCCAAAGGTCGTCTGATCAAACAGGTTGCGCCCTTCATACTTGATCATGGCGGTTTCGCCGATACGCACCGTCACTTCGCGCTGTACGGGCTTGAAATCCCAAGGCAGACCATTGGCCGTATTGGCGTCGAAACGCACCTTGATCGTCCTGTCGAGGATCGTATCGGAATATTGTTCGACACGCTGCGTGGTGCCGCCATAACCCGTGACCTGACAGAAAAGCGTGTAAAGCGGAACAGACGCATAGGCTGCGCCGATCATGCAAACGAAGAAAGACACGCAGGCAATGGCAATGGTCCGGTTGGAACGCTGCTGCCGCTTGAGCTTTTCGTCTTTATCCTGCTGATCTGCCATGGTCTCCTCCCAGTTTCCCTCCCGAAACAGCCTAACCCGAACTTTTCGTCAGAGCGGCCGTACCAGAACATTGGCACCCAGTTTCGCTATCGTACCGACATAGACGAGCAGCACGAACAGCGCCAAAGCAATTGCCAGTCCCCAGGACCGGTTGCGCTGGGCTTTCTTTTGCTGTTCGGTCGGTACGACCAGTTCCAGCTTCTCATGTACCGATACTGGCACCGGCTTTTCTACCGTCTTATCCATTACAACACTCCAAAGGCATGAAGCGCCTTCAACGTCAGTGCCTCAACCAGCATAACCGCGAACAGGCCCGACAGGTACACCAGCGAAAAGCGAAACAGCTTGCGCGCGGCCACCAGCATGGCGGGCTGCGATGCGGCCATCCACATGCGCCAGGCATAATAAACAAAGGCTCCGCCCAGCAGCACCGATACGGCGCCGTAAACCGGGCCTGCAAAACCCATCACCCATGGCAATACGCCCACCGGCGCCATGAGCAGCGTGTAGAACATCGCCTGACGGCGCGTCGAAAGCTCGCCCTTCACATTCGGCATCATCGGAATGCGCGCTGCTTCGTAATCATTGGTCGAGAACAGCGACAGCGCCCAGAAATGCGGCGGCGTCCAGAGGAAAATGATCATGAACAGCACAACGCTGTCCCAGGTGATCTCGCCCGTTGCCGCTGCCCAGCCTATCATGGGCGGGAACGCGCCTGCAGCGCCGCCAATGACGATATTCTGCGGCGTCGAACGCTTGAGCCACATCGTATAGATGACGGCATAGAAAAAGATGGTGAAGGCCAGAAGCGCTGCCGACAGCCAGTTGACCATCAGGCCGAGCGTCAGCACCGAGAAGACCGACAGCGTCAGACCGAAAGCCAGAACCTGATTGGGCGCAATCACACCGGCCGGAATCGGGCGGTTACGGGTACGCTTCATCACCGCGTCGATATCGGCGTCGTACCACATGTTCAGCGCACCGGACGCGCCAGCGCCGACTGCGATGCACAAAATGCTGATGGCAGCCAGAACAGGATTCATCGTGCCCGGAGCAAGGACAAGCCCGACCAGCCCCGTGAATACCACAAGGGACATCACGCGCGGCTTCAGCAGAACCAGATAGTCCCGCGCCGTTGCCTCCGAGAACGCGACTGCGTCATTCGGGCCCGAAACGCTTACGTTTTTTTCCACCAGCGACATTAGACTTCAATAACCTCAAATTCACCGGTCCGACCACCGCATCTTGTTCGATGCAGTTCGACAACCAACACAACTTGTCCCTCCCGGAGAACATCCGTTCCTGCCGGAAATGCCGTGCAATTGTCGGCAGGCCAAACCTGCCAGTACGGTCATAACGCGATGGGCGGAACAGAATGTCGCCCGCCTTTAGCACAATTTGTTGGAAAGGGCGAAGTCTTTTGCAGACCTCGCCCTTCGCACGATTACTTGATGCGCGGCAGCTGTTCCCACTGGTGGTACGGCGGCGGGGAAGGAAGCTGCCATTCCAGCGTGGTTGCGCCTTCGCCCCAAGGGTTTGCACCTGCTTCACGCTTCTTCGCAAATGCCTCGAAGACATTGTAGAGGAAGATCAGCACGGCAAAGCCCGAAATATAGGAACCGTAGGACGACACCATGTTCCAGCCTGCATAGGCATCCGGATAGTCGATGTAACGGCGCGGCATGCCAGCGAGACCGAGGAAATGCTGCGGGAAGAAAATCAGGTTCACGCCGATGAAGGTGACCCAGAAATGCAGCTTCGCGGTGAACTCGTTATACATGTAGCCGCTCATCTTCGGGAACCAGTAGTACCAGCCCGCAAAGATCGCGAAGACAGCGCCGAGCGACAACACGTAGTGGAAGTGCGCCACAACGTAATAGGTGTCGTGCAGTGCACGGTCGAGACCGGCATTGGCGAGCTGAACGCCCGTCACACCACCGACCGTGAACAGGAAGATGAAGCCGATTGCCCACAGCATCGGTGCGCGGAAGGTGATCGAACCGCCCCACATGGTCGCGATCCATGAGAAGATCTTGATACCTGTGGGAACCGCGATGACCATCGTGGCGAACACGAAATAGCGCTGCGTGTCGAGCGACAGGCCGACCGTGTACATATGGTGCGCCCAGACCACGAAGCCGACGACACCAATCGCGACCATGGCATAGGCCATGCCGAGATAACCGAAGATCGGCTTGCGTGAGAAGGTCGACACGATGTGGCTGACGATACCGAAGCCCGGCAGAATCAGGATGTACACTTCCGGGTGACCGAAGAACCAGAACAGATGCTGGTAGAGGATCGGATCACCACCGCCATCCGGCGCGAAGAAGGTCGTGCCGAAGTTGCGATCGGTCAGCAGCATGGTGATGCCGCCTGCCAGAACCGGCAGCGAAAGCAGAAGCAGGAACGCCGTCACCAGAACAGCCCAGGCGAAGAGCGGCATCTTGTGCAGCGTCATCCCCGGAGCACGCATGTTCAGGATCGTGGTGATGAAGTTGATCGCACCGAGGATCGACGACGCACCGGAAATGTGCAGCGCCAGAATGGCGAAATCGATTGCCGGGCCAGGCTGACCGCTTGTCGAAAGCGGCGGATACAGCGTCCAGCCGCCACCAGGACCCCAGCCGCCAGGTGCCGAAGGCATGAACAGCGAGATCAGAAGCAGCGTCAGCGCAGGCGGCAGAAGCCAGAACGAAATGTTGTTCATGCGCGGGAACGCCATGTCCGGCGCGCCGATCATCAGCGGCACCATCCAGTTGGCGAAACCACCGATCAGCGCAGGCATGACCATGAAGAAGATCATGACCAGCGCGTGCGCCGAGGTGAACACGTTGAACATCTGCTTGCCGGCATCAAGCGCAGCATCGCCCTCAACACCGTAGACCATGGACGCAAGGCCATGGAAAATCTGAATGCCCGGTTCCTGAAGCTCGGCGCGCATCGCGATAGACAGTGCGCCGCCGATGATACCGGCAATGATTGCGAAGATCAGGTACAGGGTACCGATGTCTTTATGATTGGTCGAGTATACCCAACGAACCCAGCCGTGCGGCTTGTGGTCGTCGTGGGCACCATGCTCGTGAGCTGCTGTGCCAGCCATGGAATTCGCTCCCGTTTTTCAACAGTTTGGCGTTCGGGATCAGAGACCCGCCGCAGCCACTTTATTGTTTTCGCCACCTTCGACGGCAGCTTGCAGCGCCTTGTTCGCACCGTTCAGATCCGAACCCGCAGCGGCGAGCCAGGTCTGATACTGGTCTTTCGAGACAACGCGCACGGCGATTGGCATGAACCCGTGATCCTTGCCGCAAAGCTCGGAGCACTGACCGTAATAAAGGCCTTCTTTTTCAGCCTTGAACCAGATTTCGTTGATACGGCCAGGAACGGCGTCCATCTTTACGCCGAAGGCAGGAATGGTCCATGAATGGATCACGTCGGCGGCAGTCACCAGAAGGCGAACGCTTTCACCGACCGGAACAACCACTTCATTGTCGACGGCCAGAAGGCGCGGATAGCGGGACTTATCCTCTTTGCCCGCAGCGGCGCGATCGCCATCCTTCAACAGAAGGGCATCGAAGCTGACCGGATTGTCGACCTGATATTCATAACCCCAGTACCACTGGTAACCGGTCGCCTTGATCGTCAGGGACGGGTCTTCCGGCGAATATTGCGCGGTCAAAAGCTGGAACGACGGCACAGCCAGGAACAATAGAATGATCACGGGACCGATGGTCCAGATCACTTCGATCATCGTATTGTGGCTGGTCTTCGACGGTTCCGGATTAACGCTCGCCCGGAAGCGAAGCACAACGATCACCAGCAACGCCAGAACCAGCAACGTAACCGGAATAATGAACCAGAGCGTATAGCGCTCAAACCAATGAATCTGCTCGGCAATACCCGTTGCAGCGTCCTGAAATCTCCATTCCCATGGACGCGGCTGATCCGCCAAAGCGGCACCGGTCATCCACAGCACTGCAAGAGCACCAACGACGGCGCCCTTCGTTGTGGCAACAATCTTATCCACCAGAACTCTCTCCCTTTTCGCCCTTTCAGGCTGGACGCCGGACGCAAATGACGGCCGCATCCCCCGTCGGCGTTCAAATCACACCTTAACGCACACCGCAAGGAAGGCGAATATGTTCCTGTGCGGCATTTTTGCGCGCAGCTTTTGCCCGCAGACAGAACCGCTCCCAATTCCGCCCGGATTCCTAACCTTATGACAGCGCATCCGTAAACCGGCAAAAACTTGGGAAAAACCTACAAATCTCATAATGAAGCCATGATTTGAAAAGAGGTTTTGCCGCACGTGCTACGTGACAATCGATCCAACAGGCGATATCACCGTTGCGATGACGGCTTTAATTGACGATGACTGATAATCGCGTCTCTGATTGCTTTTCATGGCTGATGCTGCGCGTTAACGTCCCACTGATTCGATCAGGGATTCGATCTGGAGATTTCATGACTGTCCGCATGCTTGCCAACCGCCCGATTCTTCAGCGCCTGATGGCTCTTGCCGCTGGTGTTAGCCTGTCGCTTGCCGCCGCGACCTTGCCGTCTGCCGCGCAGGACACGCCCGCGCCGTTGCAGACACCGGATCAGGCCCCGGCTGCCCAGTCGCAGGCCGCCCCAACCAACCCGCAGCAGAGCGGCAAGCTGAAGTCGCAGCACGGCGCATGGGCTGTGCTCTGCGATACGCCTGCCGGTGCCAAGACCGAGCAATGCGCGCTGATCCAGAACGTGGTTGCCGCGAAGCGCCCGGAACTCGGCCTTTCGGTTGTGGTTCTGAAGACCGCCGATAACAAGGCGCGCATTCTTCGCGTGCTGGCCCCGCTCGGCGTTCTGCTGCCGAACGGCCTTGGCCTCAATGTCGACGGCAAGGATATTGGTCGCGCCTATTTCGTGCGCTGCTTCGAAGACGGCTGCTATGCGGAAGTCATTCTCGAAGACGAACTCCTGAAGACGCTGCGTTCCGGCAAAGCCGCAACCTTCATCGTCTTCCAGACGCCGGAAGAAGGTGTCGGCATTCCCGTCGACTTGAAAGGATTTGGTGAAGGCTTCGACGCCCTCCCCTAAGAACTATCGATATTCCGGCGCTGGCGGGCTGCAAACCGCATCCCGCTGCGCTTCCGGTGCTCATGTACCCTAAAGTACACTCCGCTCCGGTTCTCGCGGCCCACGGTTTTCGCCGCGCCATCACCAGAATCTCAACAGTTCTTCATCGCGTGGTTGTTCTCAACCGTTTTAAGGCTTACATCCTGCAGCAGACACATGCTGCGGGATTTGTTTTATGAAAAGCCTGATCGACAGTTTCGATACCGGACGTGACGATATCGAACGCCTCGTCGCCGCGAGCCTCAAGGGCAGCGACGACGGCGAACTCTTCATCGAATATCGCGAAGCTGAAGCGCTTGTTTTCGACAATGGCCGCCTCAAGACCGGTTCCTTCAATCAGGATCAGGGTTTCGGCCTGCGCTCGGTTGCCGGAGAAGCCATCGGCTACGCCCATGCGGGCGATCTTTCGATGGCCGCGCTGAAACGCGCCTCCGATGCGGTTTCCGCGACCATCAAGGGCTATGGCGGCACCTATGCCGCAGCGCCTGCGGGAACCAATCGCCACCTCTATACCGACGAAAACCCGATCGGCTCGCCGACCTTCGATGCGAAAGTGCAGCTTTTGCAGCAGATCGATGGCTATCTGCGCGCCAAGGACCCAAAGGTTCGTCAGGTATCCGTCTCGCTCGCCGGTTCGTGGCAGCAGGTTGAAATCCTGCGCGCTGACGGCCATTTCGTGCGCGATATCCGCCCTATGGTGCGGCTCACCGTATCAGTCGTAGCAGGCAGCGGCGACCGTCAGGAATCCGGCTCGCATACGCTGGGCGGCCGCAAGGGCTTTGGCGAATTCATCACCGTTGAAAGCTGGCAGCACGCAGCCGACGAAGCTTTGCGACAGGCGCTGGTCAATCTGGAAGCGATCCCTGCCCCGGCAGGCACGTTCGACATTGTTCTCGCCAATGGCTGGCCGGGCGTCATGCTGCATGAGGCGGTCGGCCATGGCCTCGAAGGCGATTTCAACCGCAAGAAGACCTCGGCCTTTGCCGGACTTCTCGGCCAGCAAGTGGCGTCCAAGGGTGTCACGGTCGTCGATGACGGCACGATTGCCGAGCGTCGCGGCTCGCTGACCATCGACGATGAAGGCACGCCGACCAATCGCACGGTGCTGATCGACGACGGCAAGCTGGTCAATTACATGCAGGACCGCCAGAATGCGCGCCTGATGGGCATGGAGGCAACCGGCAACGGACGCCGTGAATCCTATGCCCATGCGCCGATGCCGCGCATGACCAACACCTATATGCTTTCGGGCGACAAGACGCCGGAAGAAATCATCGCCTCCATGAAGAAAGGCATCTATGCCGTTTCGTTCGGCGGCGGACAGGTGGACATCACCTCCGGCAAGTTCGTGTTCGGCTGCACGGAAGCCTATATGATCGAGGACGGCAAGGTCGCCGCGCCGATCAAGGGCGCCATGTTGATCGGCAATGGCCCGGACGCCATGCAGCGCATTTCGATGATCGGCAACGACATGAAACTCGATACCGGCAGCGGCAATTGCGGCAAGGGCGGCCAGTGGGTTCCAGTCGGGGTTGGCCAGCCGCATCTGCGCATGGATCAGGTCACTGTGGGCGGCACGGCGGTCTGATAGATCGCCGTTTCGCAACGGAAATTCAGCGCATTTGAAAATCTGCACCGAAGGCGTTTATAAAGCTCTCTGAAGGCTTATAGAAAATATAGGCTGATCTGGAGATGCATATGCCTGGTTCTTCATACGACTGGACAGGAAAGCAACCCGACAAGCGCAACCGGCAGAAGCGCATGCTCATCATCACGGCGATCACGATGGGCGCGCTCATTCTGCTGTTGGGGCTTGTGGACGGGCTTTTGATCCTGCTCGGTTAATGGTGCCCGTTTACGAAATCGACTGTGCAGGTGTGACAACGCCAGACGAACTCTGGCGACGCTATCTTGCCGTGGTCCCGGCGCAGGATGCGCAATCCTTCGGCTATACGCTAGATTCTTTCTGGGATGCGGTGCAATGGCAGGGGCCGGGCTGGCCCGGCGAATGCGAGCTTGTGTTTAAAAACACAGAAGCATTGAGCGAATTGCGCACGCTCGGAGGCAAGCCTTTTCTGGAAGCCTTCAGGCGGCTGGTGCATGACACCAGCCGCATTTCGATAAGGCTAGCTTAGCACTACAGTTGCAAATTCGTCAGGCCGCGGCGAAACGAGTGATTTTCGAGCACCGGAGCGGAGCGTACTTTTGGGTACGTGAGCACCGGAGCACAGGAAATTGCTCGTTGCAGACCGGCATCACGAAGAATGCGACTGCAGTGTTAGATCGTCAGATATTTTGCCCGCCGGACACTTCAATGCGCTGGCCGGTGATCCAGCCCGTACCACCCGACAAAATGGCAGCCACTGCCCCGCCAATGTCGTCCGGGCGCCCGACGCGACCCATGGCCGTGGTGCTCGCGATCATCTTGTTGACTTCCGGCATGTCGCGTACCAAGCCGCCGCCGAAATCCGTTTCGATGGCGCCGGGCGCAATCGCGTTCACCGCAATGCCGCGCGGGCCAAGTTCGCGGGCCAGATAGCGTGTCAGAACCTCGATCCCACCTTTCATGGTCGCATAGGCCGAATAGCCCGGCAGTGCAAAGCGGGCGAGCCCGGTCGAGACGTTGAGGATTTTGCCGCCATCCTCGATCAGCGGCAGCAGGGTCTGCGTCAGGAAGAAGACGCCTTTCAGATGCACATTGACCAGACCGTCGAAATCTTCTTCCGTGGTTTCGGCAAAAGGCTTGTGAACGCCATAGCCAGCATTGTTCACCAGATAGTCGAAGCGCGTCCGCTGCCATTTATCCTGAAGCGCCTGCCGCAGCTTTTCTGCAAAATCCGCAAAACTCGCGACCTTCGCCGTATCCAGCGGCAAGGCAATGGCGGTGCCGCCCTCGGCTGCGATTTCGGAAACTGTCTCTTCTGCTGCTTTCGCATTGCTCTGATAGGTCAGAACGATGCCGACGCCCTGCTTGGCCAGATGAAGTGCTGCGTTGCGGCCAAGCCCTCGGCTACCGCCCGTGATGAGTGCAATCGTCATGTCAGTTTCCTTTCGTTCAACGAACTCTGGTTCCTATATTGGCGCTTTCCCGTTCATTCGGCCTGCCTCATTCTCCGCGAAACATGCCTAATCCTCCGAAGGCTCCGATTTCTGTGTCGCGGGAAATAAAGGCTTGCTATGCTTTTCCCATGTCCGAACATGCTTCAAATCTCGCAGCCCGCTGCATCAAAATCGCCCAGGAAACTGCGGCGGGGCCTTATCCTGCGCCGACAGGTATCGAAGGTGTTACGGTGGTATGTTCACCGGCCGTATCAGAGATCCGGCCCGATATGTATCAGCCGATGATTTGCCTGGTCCTCCAGGGGGCCAAAGAAATTCTGCATGGCGAACGCGCCGTTCGTTTCGATGCGGGCATGACGGCGATAGTCTCGCACGAATTGATCACAGGCGCGCGAATTGTCGAAGCCAGCGCCAATAGGCCCTATGTGGCTCTTGCCTGCCGGATCGATCTGGAGATTTTGCGCGCGCTTCAGGGCGAGATTGAGCCGGATATGATTGCGGCAGCGCGCAGTGAAGCCGTGGCCACTGGCAGGGCCGATACGGGTGTGACCGATGCCATGACACGGCTGCTCGATCTGCGCGACAAGCCGCTCGAACGCCGCGTTCTCGAACCGATGATCCGCAAGGAACTGCATTTCCGTGTGCTTCTGACCCGCAACGGTGCGATGTTGCGCCAGCTGGCCCAGCCGGGCAGTCCGGCAAGCCGCATCGCAAAAGCGATCACCCATATCAAGCAGCACTGGAACGACCCGATCCGCACAGAAGAACTGGCGGATATTGCCGGAATGAGCCCTTCCAGCTTCCACGAACATTTCAAATCCGTCATGGCCACCACGCCGCTGCAATATCAAAAGGCGCTGCGGCTTCTGGAAGCGCGCCGCCAGTTGAGCGAGACCGCCGTGCCGGTTTCATCGGTTGCTTTTGCTGTCGGCTATGAAAGCCCGACGCAGTTCAGCCGCGATTATCGCCGCGCCTACGGCACCCCGCCCCGAGAAATGCGGGCGCGATAAGGGGTTAGTCTTCCGGCAAGGCCCGCACATAATCGATGAAAGCGCGCAATGGCTTCGGCATGACACGGCTCGAAAAATAGAGATGCGGCCCGTCAAAAGCTGGCCACCAGTCGGGCAGCACCGGCACAAGTTCGCCGCGCTGCTGATAGGGTTCCAGCCAGTTGCGGAAACTGTAGATCAGGCCATGTCCCGCCACCGCCAGATTGAAAGCGCCCCAAACGCCAGTCGTGCCGATGATCAGCCGCCCCGGCGGATCGACCGTGACAATCTCGCCGTCCTTCTCGAATTCCCAATCGGTCAGCGCGCCGCTGATAAAACGCATGCGGATACAATCATGCTCCAGCACATCGGCTGGATGCTGCGGCATCCCTCGTTTTTCTATGTAGCTTGGCGCGGCCATCAACGCACCCCATTGCTGACGCGGCCCGATGGGCACTGCGATCATATCCTGCGCCAGATGCTCGCCATAACGGATACCAGCATCGCAGCCAATGGCATTGAAATCGACGAACCGATCATCCACCATGACCTCGATCTGCACGTCCGGATGTTTGGCAAGAAAGCCGTCGATCAGCGGCGGCAGAATGTCATACATCACGGCGCCGGGCACATTCAGTTTCAGCCTGCCCCGCACCTCGTTCTGCGAACTGGCAGCTTCATCAAGGGCGGCGCGCGCTTCGGCCATCACCGGGCCAAGCCGTTCCACAAGGGCGCTGCCCGCCTCCGTCAGGTGAACGCTGCGCGTGGTGCGGATCAACAGCGGTACGCCCAGCCGCGCCTCCAGTCGCGAGACCGTCTCGCTGACCATGGAGGCCGAAACGCCGAGCCATCGCGCTGCATTGCGAAAGCCGCCGGAACGGGCCACCGCCAGAAAGACCGATACGTCATCGAGGGGAAGAAGCTGTCTATTGTTCGCCATAGCGAACAAGCTATCCGCTTCAAGCCCGGTTATCAATGCTTATGCGATCAGTCATAGTTCGGGAAAAGGAGACTTCAGATGAGCAATCATTCTTCCCCCGCCCCTGTAACGGATATTCAAAGCAGCCCGGCAGCCGCGGCCGGTCGCTTCACCTTTCCCGGCACCTCGATTTCCGTCAACAGGATGGGCTATGGCGCCATGCAACTTGCTGGGCCGCATGTGTTTGGTGAACCGCGCGACCCTGATGAAGCCCGCGCCGTGCTGCGCGAAGCCTTGACGCTCGGTATCGACCATATCGACACCAGCGACTTCTATGGCCCCTATGTGACCAACCGCCTCATTCGCGAGGCACTTTACCCCTACCCCGCCGAGCTGACGCTGGTGACCAAGATTGGTGCGCGGCGCGACGACAAAGGCAACTGGATCTTGCAGCGCGATGCGGATTTCCTGCGCCGCTCTGTCGATGACAATCTCGAACGCCTCGATCTTGACCAGATCGCCATCGTCAATCTGCGGATGGGCGAACCTGCCGATGACGTTGCCGCGCCCATGCGGGCCATGCGGCAGATGCAGGATGAAGGCCTGCTTGGCCATATCGGCATCAGCAATATCGACGCAAAGCAACTCCAGACAGCGCGCGATATCGCCCCGATCGTCTGTGTGCAGAACCTCTATAATCTGGTGAACCGAACCGATGAGGCCATGATCGACCATCTGGCTGAAGACGGCATCCCTTACGTTCCCTTCTTCCCGCTGGGCGGCTTCAACCCGTTGCAGACGGACGAACTGAACCGGGTCGCGGAAGAGATGGGTGAAAGCCCGCAAAGTGTGGCTCTTGCCTGGCTGCTGCAACGCAGCCCGAATATTCTGCTGATCCCCGGCACATCGCGCAGAACCCATCTGCGCCAGAATATCGCCGCGGCTGCCTTGACGATCAGCGCCGAACACAAGGCCCGTCTGGACGCCATAGCCGCTCTCGCCTGATGCAGTCTGCAATCGCATAAAATAAAACCGCCTCAAGGGCGGTTTTATTGCCAGAGCGGTTCCGGTTAAAACGGAATCGTGGAACCGCTCTATCTATTTGTTTTTACGCATTATCCTACGCATCGAAGCAGGATCAGAAATCAGTCCAGTGGACTGATTTCCCTGCGTAGGCGCTACGCACTTTTGCTGGAAATGCTCTAATGCTCTGGCTCAGATACCCGGCTCTTCTTCGAGCAGGCCGGTCACGAAATCGAACAGGCCGGGGCGGCGGTCACGACGCAGGCGCTCGGCCTCGATGATCGACTTGATCGCCGCAAAGGAGCGGTCGAGGTCTTCATTGATGACGATATAATCGTATTTCACCCATTTCTGGATTTCAAAACGGGCGTTCTGCAAGCGCGTCTCGATCACTTCCGGCGTGTCTTCCGCACGGCGGTTGAGACGCTGCTGCAATTCGCGCATCGTCGGCGGCAGGATGAAGATCGACACCACATCGGCGGGCATCTTGGCCTGAAGCTGATCAGCGCCCTGCCAGTCGATGTCGAACAGCATGTCCTGACCGTCGGCCAGCGCAATCTCGGCGGTTTCGCGCAAAGTGCCGTAGAAATTGCCGTGCACTTCTGCCCATTCGATCAGTTCGTCATTGTCGCGCAAGCGCTCGAACTCGCGAATTGTCTTGAAGTGATAATGCACCCCTTCGATCTCGCTTGGACGGCGCTGGCGCGTCGTCACGCTGATCGACAGCGAAAGGTCCATCTTCTTGTCTTCCAGCAACAGCCGGGCAATGGTGGATTTTCCAGCGCCCGACGGCGACGAGATCACCACCATCAAGCCTCTGCGCGCGACGCCATTTTCAACTGAAGAGATGGCCATGTACTGTTACTCCAGATTCTGTACTTGTTCGCGAAACTGATCAACGACCGCTTTCAGTTCCAGCCCGATGGCCGTGATCGACGCCGCGTTCGATTTGGAACACAGTGTATTCGCTTCACGATTAAATTCCTGTGAAAGAAAATCGAGCTTGCGCCCGACCGGCCCGCCATCGGCGAGCAATTTGTGTGCGGAGGCGACATGGGTGTCGAGCCGATCCAGCTCTTCCTGAATGTCCGCCTTGGTCGCAAGGAAGGCCGCTTCCTGATAGAGCCGGGCTTCATCCAGATCGCGCGGGCCGTCGAGCAACAGCGCAACCTGCGCGGCCAGCCGCGCCTTGATGGCGTCCGTGCTCCGTGACGGGTCCTGACGCGCCGCTTCCGTCAGACGGCCGATCGTATCGACATGGCCGGACAGGATCGTGAAAAGCGCCTTGCCTTCCTGCGCCCGCGCCTCGGCAATGGCTTTCAACGCGCCTTCGAAGGCTGCCACGATGGCCGCCTCCAGCCCGGTGCGGGCATCGTCATCTTCCGCAACCTGCGCCTGATCGATCATCCCACGCAGCGACAGAACACCATCGACACTCGCAGGCGCCAGACCGTGCTTTTCCTGCAATTCCGCGCCAAGTTTTAGCACCTCGGCCAGCATGGCATGGTTGATGACGAAATTGGCCTGCTCGTCGGCACGCTCGACACTGAGGCTCGCCTGAAAATTACCGCGGGAGAAATGGCGCGCCAGCATGGACCGCACCGGGTGCTCGGCGGCTTCAAGCCCCTGTGGCAGACGCAGGCGCAGATCAAGCCCCTTGCCATTGACCGAGCGCACTTCCCAAACGATGCGCGCCTCGCCATTGGCGCCGTCGTGCTGCGCTGCATAGCGCGCAAATCCGGTCATGCTCTGGAGCGCCATGCGTCCGTTCCCCTCAACTGTGCACAGAGGCGACTGGCCGGCCTGTGCATCGAAACTCACTCAAAGCGCCTCGCCTCAACACGCGAAAACACTGTATTCAATCAAACATACAGAGCCGGCGCTATTCAGCAACCGGCTCTGAAAAATTCGCACAGATACGTTTCAGCAGCTTTTACTGCCCTGCGCTCTGGCCGTTGCTCTGATTTGTATTCTGACCACCAGCGGCACTACCAGTGCTGTTCTGCTGTTCCACATTGCGCCACTTGCGAACATTGGCGTTGTGTTCCTGCAAGGTCTTCGAGAAGACATGCCCACCAGTACCATCCGCTACGAAATACAGGTCTTGCGTGTCGAGCGGATTGGCGACCGCCTCAAGTGCCGCCTTGCCCGGATTGGCAATCGGCGTCGGCGGCAAGCCATTGATGACATAGGTGTTGTAAGGTGTTGGTTTTTCGATATCCGACTTGAAAATCGGACGGTCGGACGGTTTGCCCGCGCCGCCGAACAGGCCGTAGATGATCGTCGGGTCCGATTGCAGGCGCATATTCTTGTTCAGACGATTGACGAACACCGAGGCCACATGCGGACGCTCGGAAGCGATGCCCGTTTCCTTCTCGACGATGGAAGCCAGCGTTACGAATTGATTGCGATCCTTGACCGGCAGGTCCGGGCCGCGCTTCGCCCAAATATCGTCAACCAGCTTCTTTTGCGAAGCGACCATGCGGTCAATGATTTCGGTACGCGAGGTGCCGCGCGTGAAGTGCAGCGTGTCAGTGAACAGCGACCCTTCCGGCGGGAAATCCTTCGGCATATCGCCCACAAGGATCGGATCGGCGGAAATACGGTCGAAAATCTGCTTGACGGTCAGCCCTTCAGGAACCGTCAGCGGATACATGATCGACTTGCCGCTGATGAGAATATTCATCACGTCACGCATGGTTGCGCCAGCCGGAATGGCATATTCACCGGCCTTGAGGTCGTTTTCGTGACCATAGGCGCGCATGCCGAACCGGAAAATACGTCCATCGCTGATGATGTCGCGGGCTTCGAGGCTGTTCGTCACTTCGGAAATGCCAGCGCCGCGCTTGACCAGGAAAGTGGTGGCGTCAGTCAGCGGTCCCGGACCGTCGAACTGCATCTTGCCGAAATAGAACAGCGCCGATGCGCCGAGCAAAGCCAGCACGACCAGCGACAGCATGAAATTCATGAACACGACGATCTGGCTGCGCGCATGGCGCGAACGCTTGCGCGGCGGCGGCGTGCCAGGTTCAGGGCGCAGGGCTTCGGACGCGGATTTGGGAACAAACGGCTTTGCCGCCGCTGTCGTTTCCGACGGCGTTTCGGGCTTTGCAGCCTTCGCTTGCTCTTCGGCAGAGTTGTTTCCGGGTTGTTCCCCGGGCTTTACCTCTGAATTCACTCCATCACCTCGGTCCTGTGGCCTTGACAGACGGCGCCGCAACAATGCGTGACCTGTCCGTCCCGAGCGGCTCTCCGCAATTCATGCCTTCGACGCTCTAAAGCAGCCGAAGCAGGCTTACCCTAACCGCTGTTGCAGATTTTAAATATCGCTTCCGGTTATATTTTGGCAAAAACGCGGAGAAATCCCCGCGTTTTTATTTATTCCTATTAGATTTTGACTTTCCAACCGGAAAAGCCGGTCAGGAATAGCGGCGCAATACCAGCGAAGCGTTGGTTCCGCCGAATCCGAAGGAGTTCGACAGGGCCACGTCGATCTTGCGTTCACGCGCCTTGTGCGGCACCAGATCGATCTTGGTCTGAACTGCCGGGTTTTCGAGATTGAGCGTCGCAGGCGCAACATTGTCGCGAATGGCCAGCGTCGAAAAAATCGCTTCGGCAGCACCGGCAGCACCCAGAAGATGGCCTATGGACGACTTGGTCGAGGACATGGAAATCTTCGAAGCCGCATCGCCGACCACACGCTCAACAGCGCCGAGCTCGATTGTATCAGCCATGGTCGATGTGCCATGGGCATTGATGTAGTCGATCTGGTCCGGCGTGATTTCAGCGCGCTTGAGAGCTGCAACCATGCAGCGCTCGGCGCCTTCGCCGCTCTCGGTCGGAGCCGTGATGTGATAGGCATCGCCCGACAGGCCGTACCCGATCACTTCGGCATAGATCTTCGCGCCACGCGCCAGCGCGTGTTCGAGTTCTTCCAGAACCACAACGCCAGCACCTTCGCCCATGACGAAGCCGTCACGGTCGTCGTCATAAGGACGCGACGCGGCGGTCGGATCCTCGTTGCGCTTGGTGGAAAGCGCCTTGCAGGCTGCAAAGCCCGCCAGCGAAATGCGGCTCACCGGCGATTCCGTACCACCGGCAACCATCACGTCGGCATCGCCAAAAGCGATCAGACGTGCGGCATCGCCAATGGCGTGCGTGCCCGTTGCGCAGGCGGTAACGACCGAATGGTTCGGGCCGCGCAGATTGTGCTTGATCGACACATGGCCGGAAGCCAGGTTGATCAGGCGGCCAGGAATGAAGAACGGGGAAATACGGCGTGGGCCCTTGTCGCGCAGCGTGTAGCCCGCTTCGACGATGCCTTCGATGCCGCCAATGCCGGAACCGATCAGAACGCCGGTGCGCACCTGATCTTCGTCGCTCTCGGGATGCCAGTTCGCGTCATCCAGTGCCTGATCGGCAGCGCCGACGGCATAGACGATGAACGGATCGACCTTGCGCTGTTCCTTGGGCTCCATATGGAGGTCGGCATTGAACGTGCCGTTGGTACCATCGCCTACCGGAATGCGGCAGGCAATCTGGCAGGCCAGATCGTCAACCTCGAATTCCGTGATGCGGCGAGCCCCGCTTTCGCCAGCCAGAAGCCGCTTCCAGGACTCTTCCACACCGCTTGCAAGCGGTGACACCAGACCGAGACCGGTGATGACGACACGCCTCATATCCACCCCTTAAAACTGTTATGTCACGAGCATCGACCCGCAGGCTTTCACCGGCAGATGCAACGTCCGGGCCTGTTATAAGGGATGATGCTCCAATCGTTAAATCGGAGTCTGCCGCAGGAGCCAGTCGAAACTTGGACGACACTTGGCATCCCGGCAAATTCACTTGAATGCCGAAAACGGCACGCACAGACATCCACAAGACTGTTCTGTACGTTGTAGCTGCTGGCATTCCCGAACGCGAGCGGCTTCTTTGCAAAGGCGCCGCATCCGGCAATGTCAGACTATAGCTCAGAATACAGGCAGGGCCGGGATCCGAAGAGCCCAGCCCTCAACTCTGGTTCTGATTAGGCAGAAGCCTTGTCGATGAACTTCACGGCGTCGCCGACCGTGAGGATCGTTTCTGCAGCGTCGTCAGGAATTTCAACGCCGAATTCTTCTTCGAAAGCCATGACCAGCTCGACGGTGTCGAGGCTGTCTGCGCCGAGATCATCAATGAAGCTTGCGCCTTCCGTGACCTTGTCGGCATCTACGCCCAGATGTTCAACAACGATTTTCTTGACGCGCTCTGCGGTATCGCTCATGTCGGAACCTCGACCTGTGTGTTTGTTGCTCTGCCTTGGTTAGCGGCATGCAGGATTGTAATCAAGTTATAAGATGCCTGTCAGCTTCAAGCGATGTCGCCCGGACAGCCATCCTGTGGATATTCCTTTCGGAACAGGATCGCGGCATTTCCATTAGAAACACCGCAACTCTCGATGGGCGCATTACCACGCTTCTTGGGCGAGGCAAAGCGCCTTTTCCTGTCACGCCCCCGCTATTAAGGTATTTTATACCATAATTCAGGGGGGTGAAGGGGATCAGATCATGGCCATGCCGCCATTGATGTGCAGCGTCTGGCCCGTCACGTAACCGGCCTGATCGCTGGCCAGATAGACCACAGCAGCAGCGATATCAGCGCCCACGCCCATGCGCTTCATGGGAATATTGGCCATGATCGCTTCTTTCTGCTTGTCGTTCAGCTTGTCGGTCATGGCCGATTCGATGAAGCCCGGCGCAATGCAGTTCACCGTCACATTGCGGCTCGCGATTTCCTGCGCCAGCGACTTGGAGAAGCCGATAAGACCCGCCTTCGATGCGCAATAATTTGCCTGACCCGGATTTCCGGTCACGCCGACGATGGAGGTGATGTTGATAATGCGGCCATTGCGGCGGCGCATCATCGGATGGGTCAGCTCACGCGTCAGGTTGAAAACCGAGGTGAGATTGACGTTGAGAACGGCATCCCAGTCTTCATCGCTCATGCGCACGAACAGGCCGTCGCGGGTGATACCGGCATTGTTGACCAGAATATCAACGCCGCCCAGCTCTTCTTCCGCCTTCTGGCCGAGCGCCTTGACGGCTTCGCGGTCCGACAGATTGGCCGGGAAGATGAAAGTACGATCGCCAAGTTCGGCGGCCAGTTCCTTCAGCTTTTCTTCGCGCGTGCCATGCAGGCCGACAATAGCGCCCTGTGCATGGAGCGCGCGAGCAATCGCTTCACCCAGACCGCCGGTCGCACCGGTTACGAGAGCCTTGCGGCCAGTCAGATCAAACATGCGAAATCCCTTTTAAGCGTTGAGAGCAGCAAGCGCTGCTTCGATTTCTTCAGCCGAACCAACGGCAGCGCCAGACACATCCTTGGAGATGCGACGCGCCAGACCGGTCAGAACCTTGCCCGAACCTACTTCATAAAGCGAAGTCACGCCATTGGCGGCAAACCATTCCACGGTTTCGCGCCAGCGCACCTGACCCGTCACCTGCTCAACCAGCAGATCGGCAATTTCGTTGGCGTCGGTCACCGGCGCTGCGCGCACATTGGCGATAAGGGGCACAACCGGATTGTGCTTTTCGACACTGGCCAGCGCTTCGCGCATCGCTTCGGCGGCAGGCGCCATCAGGGTCGAATGGAAGGGTGCGGACACCGGCAGCATGATGGCGCGCTTCGCGCCCTTCTCGGACGCAAGCGAAGCCGCCAGCTCGACCGCAGCCTTGGAACCGGAAATCACCAGCTGGCCGCCGCCATTGTCATTGGCAATCTGAACAGAACCGGAAGCCTTGGCTTCCGTGCAGATCGCTTCAACGTCGCCATGTTCCAGACCAATGATGGCAGCCATCGCGCCTTCACCAACCGGAACAGCCTTCTGCATCGCATTGCCGCGAATGCGCAGGAGACGCGCCGTGTCGGCAAGCGAGAATGTGCCGGCAGCGCAAAGCGCCGAATATTCGCCCAGCGAGTGACCGGCCACGTAGGAAACCTTTTCCTTCAGCGAGAAGCCACGTGCTTCCATGACGCGCAGGACGGCCATCGACACGGCCATCAGCGCAGGCTGTGCATTGGCGGTGAGCGTCAGAACATCTTCCGGGCCTTCGAACATGGTGGCGGACAGCTTTTCGCCGAGCGCTGCGTCCACTTCGTCAAAGACGGCGCGCGCTTCCGCGAACTGTTCGGCCAGGGTCTTGCCCATGCCTACCGCCTGGCTGCCCTGTCCGGGAAAGGTAAATGCTACCGCCATTGATGCCTCATTCTGGTTTTAAGCATATGATAATGTCGAAACCGGTATCCGTTTTCGCCGACATGCCCTGCAATTAATGCACAATTTGGCGCGATGTGCCTTAGCCTTGGGCGAAAAGTCAAGCATTTGTCGGTTTTTCGGGGATATCGCGCTTGCAAACAAGGGGAAAAACACGTAATAGCCGCCCGTTCATTGCTCGGCACCAGCTGGGGGCTGAACGGAGGGCCGTGTCCCTAACTAATGATTTAGTTAGAAATACGTTGGAAGTCATAAGCGCTTCTGCCTCCCGTGTCTCCGCTCTCGACCGTCTCAAGTACGCGTCCTTTCTTCACCGGTTTTCCGGCAAAAGAGAAGTCGCAGGGGCTTAGCCGCTGGTGTCGGCGTGATATAACGAAGAAAGGCAAAGCCAATGGCTCTTTATGAACATGTGCTTCTTGCCCGCCAGGACATTTCCCAGCAGCAGGTCGACGCTCTCGTCGAACAGTACAAGGGTGTCCTCGAAGCTAATGGCGGCAAGGTCGGTAAGGTCGAAGCATGGGGTCTGCGTCCCCTCACCTACCGTATCAACAAGAACCGTAAGGCGTATTATACGCTTCTGAACATCGACGCTCCGGCTGCTGCCGTTGCTGAAATGGAACGTCAGATGCGTATCAATGAAGACGTCCTGCGCTTCATGACCATTCGCGTTGAAGAACACGAAGAAGGCCAGTCGGCTATGCTGACCCGCCGTGACGACCGTCGCGAGCGTGATGGTGATGACCGTCCGCGCCGCCGTGAAGGTGGTTTCGACCGCGGTGATCGTGGCGATCGCGGTGATCGCGGTGATCGCGGCCCACGTCGCCCACGCGACAACGAAGCTGGTGAAGGAGCATAATCATGGTTGATATCAATCAGATCCCGACCCGCCGTCCTTTCCATCGCCGTCGCAAGACGTGCCCGTTCTCCGGCGCAAACGCACCGAAGATCGACTACAAGGACATCAAGCTTCTGCAGCGTTACATTTCCGAACGCGGCAAGATCGTTCCTTCCCGTATTACGGCTGTCAGCCAGAAGAAGCAGCGTGAACTCGCCAAGGCGATCAAGCGCGCTCGTTTCCTCGGCCTGCTGCCTTACGTTGTGAAGTAAGATCGGGTGAAGTAAGACTTCTTCGGGAGGCATTCTCTTCAGAGTTTGCCTCCCGGACCCCCTTTCCTCCATTGCGATGGGCGCGACGGAGTGTACTAAAAACCCAAGTTGAGACGCAGCCCTCGTGCCGTCTCTAACTGCAAAACCGGAATAGCCGGAGCAGGACAGCGAGACTGATGAAATTCAACGGAACCATAGTTGGTGTCGGCATATTGGCGGGGCTTGCCTCGGCATTGATGTCGTCCGGCGTCATTGTCCAGTCGGGCATGGCGATGGTTCTGTATTTCCTGACACCGCTTCCCATTTTCGTTGCGGCACTCGGCTGGGGTTCCACCGCCGGTATCGTTGCAGCAGCCGTCGCAACCGTCGCTGTCGGCGTTTTTGCCGTTCCGATGGCTGCCCTGCTGATGGCGCTGACGAGTTATGTCCCTGCCGCCGTCGGCGCCTATCTGTCCGGTCTTGCGCGTCCCGCCGAAGAACTGGGCGGACCGAAGGACGTGATGGTCTGGTATCCGCTGTCGGATATCGTTTTCCGCCTCGCCTTGATGGTTGCGGTCTCCTTCGTCGTCATCGGTGCAATTCTCGGCTTCGGCCCGGATATGGCGCGGGAACTGGCCAATACGGTTATCGACCGCGTTGCGGAAGCTGACCCACAATTCACCGCCAGCGATGAAATGCGCGACACGATGTCGGCGCTGTTGATGTTCGCCCTTCCGGCGATCCAGCCCGCCACCTGCCTCGCCATTCTGGTCGGTAATCTCTATCTGGCGCTGCGCCTGACCGCCATGTCGGGCCGTCTGCGCCGTCCGCGTGACGATTGGCCCGCAACGCTGCGCATGCCGCGCCCGGCGCTGATCGTTTTCGCAATCGCGCTTGCTGTCGCCTTCTTCTCGGGCGCCGCCGGTCTGGTGGCAACCGTCGTGGTGGGCGCACTCGGCGCAGGCTTCATGATGGCAGGTCTTGCCATCATGCATATGCGCACACGCGGCAAGGTATGGCGCCCGGTGGCGCTGTGGTTTGCCTATCTTGCGATCATTCTCTTCGCATTCCTGCTCTTCGTCTTCATGGTTGTCGGCCTTTTCGATACGTCGCGTGGCGCGCCGATCTCGAAAATTCCGGGCAGCGACAAGAGCACCGATAAACAACAGTAACCCGAATCAAACACTCGAAAGGAAACTCCAATGGAAGTCATTCTTCTGGAACGCATTGGCCGCCTCGGCCAGATGGGCGAAACCGTCAAGGTCAAGGACGGCTATGCCCGTAACTTCCTGCTCCCGCAGGGCAAGGCTCTTCGTGCCAACGAAGCCAACAAGAAGAAGTTCGAAGGCCAGCGCGCTCAGCTCGAAGCCCAGAACCTGGAGCGCAAGAACGAAGCAAGCGCCGTTGCTGAAAAGCTCAGCGGCCAGAGCTTCATCGTTGTGCGTTCGGCTGGTGAAACCGGCCAGCTCTACGGTTCGGTTTCGACCCGCGACATCGCCGACATCATCACCGCAAACGGCTTCACCCTGCACCGCAACCAGGTTGAACTGAACCATCCGATCAAGACGATCGGCCTGCACGAAGTTTCGATTTCGCTGCATCCGGAAGTTCAGGTTGAAGTGACCGTCAACATCGCTCGTTCGAACGAAGAAGCTGAACGTCAGGCAAAGGGTGAAGACCTCACCTCGATCGAAGCCATCTACGGCATCGAAGAAGCCCCGCTTTCGGAAGAAGTCTTCGACGAAGACGAAGAAGCTGAAGACCAGGCTTAATTAGCCACCTATTATCTCCAGAAAGCCTGTTTTCGTAATAGGCGTTCCAATGGTGGTAAACTTTAAATGATCATGCCCGGCGGCCTCCGCCGGGCATTTTCTCTTTCCAGAACGGGAAAACTGCCTATTCTTCTCCTTGGTAATGAATTGGAGAGGGTGCAGACGGAAACGTCCGCGTTGCTTAAGACAGCGTTCCCAAGGCCGGTAGACCTGATGGACCACTGCCTGAAAATCTAATGACAGTGTGGCTCGACAAGAGGATACACAAGCCGCCTGCCATGCAACCGCATGGATGCTACGCCTGCCTCATCCATAAAAGGAGATGGGGCCGATGTATGGAATGATGCGTACTGTTCTTTCGCATATGATTAAAACCGGAGACCTGACGGTCACCGATTCTAGTGGTGCGCGTTCACAGTATGGCGACAAGACCGGTGTGCCGGTTCATATACACTTCAAGACGAAGCACGCCGAGCGCGCCGTAGCGCTCGACCCCGAACTGAAACTCGCCGAATGCTTCATGGACGGCGAGATCGACTTTCTGGACGGTGATATTTACACGCTGCTCCAGATCGTATTCGAAAATACCGGGCCGACCGCCGCGACTGAGCCTTGGATGAAGGCGCTGGCAAAGCTGCGCATTCTGTTCCGCCGCTTCCAGCAGATGAACACGATTGCGCGTTCGTCCGACAATATCAAAAGCCATTATGACCTGTCCGGCGAGCTTTACGACCTGTTTCTCGATCCGGACAAGCAGTATTCCTGCGCCTATTTCGAAACACCAAATGCAACGCTCGCCGAGGCGCAGCTCGCCAAGAAGCGCCATATCGCGGCGAAGCTGCTGGTGAAGGAAGGCCAAAAGGTGCTGGATATCGGCTGCGGCTGGGGCGGCATGGGCCTGTATCTCGCCCGCCACCTCAAGGCCAATGTGACCGGCGTGACCTTGTCGGAAGAACAGCACGGCATCGCCAATCAGCGCGCCGTGGATGAAGGACTTTCGGATCGCGCCAAGTTCGAGCTGACCGACTATCGCAACATTGACGACAAGTTCGACCGGCTGGTTTCGGTCGGCATGTTCGAGCATGTCGGTGTCGGCCATTTTGCGGAATATTTCCAGCATGTGGCGCGACTGATGAAGCCGGACGGCGTGTTCCTGCTGCATGCCATCGGGCGTGCCGACGGGCCGGGCGCGACCAATCCGTTCATCCGCAAATATATCTTCCCGGGCGGCTATATACCCGCTTTGTCTGAAGTGCTGCCGCATATCGAAAAGGCCGGGCTCTATGTCACCGACATCGAAATCCTGCGGCTGCATTATGCGGAAACGCTCAAGGCCTGGCGTGAGGCCTTCATGGCCAATCGCGCGCAGGCCAAGGCGCTTTATGACGAACGCTTCTGCCGCATGTGGGAGTTTTATCTTGCCGCATCGGAAAGCGCTTTCCGCTGGCAGAACATGATGGTGTTCCACATCCAGATTGCGCACCGGCAGGAATCGGTTCCGCTGACGCGCAACTATATCGAAGCGGAAGAAAAACGCCTAAAGCGGCTCGACAGCGCACCAAAGGGGGCCAATAGCGAGGCCCGCGCCGTCAAGAAAAGCATGAATGCCTGATCCGGCAGTCCCGGTTCACGCCATTAAAAAGGGCTGCCGGCGACGGCAGCCCTTTTGCATTCTTTATTCGGCACGTGTCTATTTTCAGTCGGCCTTCGGCACTCCGGCCTCCCATTTGTCCCAATGGGCGACAATGTCATCGACCAGCGGCGAACCGACGAGATAGATATTCTGCACCGTCTCGGCGAAACCGCCTGCCGTCTGACCCGGAGCCGGGTCGAGATGCTGCAAGGTGGTTTCATTCGGGTTACCCTGATCGAAATTCACCGCGCCACGCAGGCTGGCAATACGATCCGTGCCGAACTGGCGCTTGATGACCAGCGTGCTCGCAGCCGCTTCCATTTCGGTCACGAGATAATCATCGGCACCGTAGAGATGCGCGATGTACTGCGCTTCTTTCGACAGGCCCGGGCCATGAAAGAACGTATCGCCGGTCATATGCGTGCCGGTCTTCAGGGATGGCTTGGCCTGCGCGGCCTTGTCCGGATACCGCATGCGGTAGTTCTGGGCTTCCTGCGAATCGCGCAGCTCCACCTTCGAGCCAAGGTGCATGGCAGCGGCAACCAGATCGGGATTGAGCTTGAAGACGCGATAATCCTCATAGCCCTTGCGCGGCATGAAAACCGGCTCACCGGCTTTGCCTTCTTCCGGGGCCCAGCGATGGCCGAGATCGTAATCGACCAGCCAGGTCGCCCAGCTCACATCACCGATGGTGCCGCGTGATGGCGGCGTACCGGCAACGCCCGATAGAATGTAATAGCTCTTCGAGAAATCGAAGGCCGGATCGAGCAGAATGGCCTGCATGCTGGCCGATGAATTGACCTTGCCCATGCCCAGCACCGAGCCGCAGACACCGTCATCATTGCAATAAACCGGCTTCAGCGCGCCTTTCACTTCGATGGGCTTGGCGTCTTTCCAATAGCGCTCATACCACCATTGAAACTCGCCAGCGCGATCGCCGCTGTTCTGCCCGATCTCGAACATGGCCGCGATGAAGACCTTGACCTTGATCGGTTCGGCAGCGGAAGCCTGTGCCGTAAACGATGCGAGATAAGCCAGGCAGGAAAAAAGCCCGGCTGCGATCAGACGATGCCGCATGAATCAACCTTTGCATGAAGGGCCTGCCGCCGGAATCACGCATGATCCGGGGCAGATGAATTTCAGAGATCGAGGCAGAGTAATATCCACCGTTAATCACGGCAACGCCCGTCAAGAACATAGCGTCCATGCGCAGGCGCAAACTGTGAATCAGTGTGAATCATGGTATAGCTTATCCCTTCCAGCAGGAATCATCCGAAGCCGCGTTGCGTTTGGCATCACATGACGGTTAGCTGGCAGCATCAGGGACAGGATCAAGAATCATGGCGGAAGCGGCGGTACGCAAACTCGAGGATGTGCGCGATCAGAAGGACGCACTCTATCGGGAAGCACCACACAATATCGAAGCGGAACAGGCATTGCTGGGCGCAATCCTGATCAACAACGATGCCTTTTACCGCATATCGGACTTTCTGAAGCCGACCCATTTCTTCGAGCCGCTGCACCGCCGTATCTACGAGATCAGCACCGATCTCATCCGCGTCGGCAAAGTGGCCAATCCGATTACGATGAAGACCTTTCTGCCCGAGGGCAAGGTCGGCGATATGACCATATTCCAATATGTGCAGCGTCTGGCCGTCGAGGCCGTGACCGTCATCAATGCTGCGGATTATGGCCGCGCGATCTACGATCTGGCGACCCGCCGCGCGCTGATCGGGATCGGCGAGGACATGGTCAATGTCGCCTATGACGCAGCGGTCGACAACGCACCGCAGGAGCAGATCGAGGACGCCGAACGCCGCCTGTTCGAACTGGCCGAAACCGGCCGTTACGATGGCGGCTTCCTGCCGTTCAAGGATGCCGTGACCACCGCTGTGGACATGGCCAATGCTGCTTTCATGCGCGATGGCCACCTGTCGGGCGTTTCGACCGGCATTCATACGCTGGACGGCAAGATGGGTGGCTTGCAGCCTTCCGACTTGATCATCCTCGCCGGACGTCCAGGCATGGGTAAAACCTCGCTCGCCACCAATATTGCCTTCAACATCGCCAATTCCTATGAGCCGGACCAGCAGGCCGATGGAACGGTAAAAGCCAAGAATGGCGGCGTCGTCGGCTTCTTCTCGCTCGAAATGTCGGCGGAACAGCTCGCAACCCGTATCATTTCCGAGCAGACGGAAGTGTCGTCCTCGAAAATCCGCCGTGGTGATATCACCGAAACCGACTTCGAAAAGCTGGTCGCCTGCTCGCAGGTGATGCAGAAAATCCCGCTCTATATTGACCAGACCGGTGGTATTTCCATCGCGCAGCTGGCCGCCCGCGCCCGTCGTCTCAAGCGTCAGCGCGGCCTTGATGTTCTGGTGATCGACTACGTTCAGCTGATGACCGGCTCGTCGAAGGCCTCGGCACAGAACCGCGTGCAGGAAATCACCGAGATCACCACCGGCCTGAAGGCGCTCGGCAAGGAACTGAACGTTCCGATCATTGCGCTTTCACAGCTCTCGCGTCAGGTGGAAAGCCGCGACGACAAGCGCCCGCAGCTCTCCGATCTTCGTGAATCGGGCTCGATCGAGCAGGACGCCGACGTGGTGCTGTTCGTGTTCCGTGAGGAATATTACGTCAAGAACCTTGAACCGCGCGACGAATTCGACCCGAAATACGAAGAATGGAAGCAGCATTTCGAAAAAGTGCGCGGCACTGCCGATGTCATCATCGCCAAGCAGCGTCACGGACCGACCGGAACGGTCAAGCTCGCCTTCCAGTCCGAATTCACGCGATTTGCAGATCTGGCCGAGGGTTCCTATCTCCCGGAGCAGTATGAATAGTCTTTCTTCGAAAAAGGCGCGTCTCTGATGGCCAAGGCGCGCATTCAGTTCATCTGCCAGAATTGCGGCACAGTGCATACGCGCTGGGCGGGCAAGTGCGATTCCTGTGGCGAGTGGAACACGCTCGTCGAGGAAGGCACCAATAGCGGCATCGGTTCCGGTCCGGGCGCCATGTTGTCGAAGCGCAAGGGTCGCGCCGTCGCGCTGACCTCGCTTTCTGGCGACATTGAAGATGCCCCGCGCATTATTTCCGGCATCAGCGAACTCGATCGGGTGACCGGCGGCGGTTTCGTGCGTGGTTCGGCACTGCTGATCGGTGGCGATCCCGGCATCGGCAAATCCACGCTTCTGACGCAGGCGGCGGCAGCCCTTGCCAATCGCGGCCACCGCATCGTCTATGTTTCGGGCGAAGAAGCCGTCGCGCAGATCCGCCTGCGCGCGCAGCGTCTCGGCGTCGCCACATCGGCGGTGGAGCTTGCCGCCGAAACCAATGTCGAAGACATCATCGCCACCATTTCCGACGGCAAACGCCCCGATCTGGTGATTATCGATTCGATCCAGACCTTGTGGACCGATATGGCGGATTCGGCGCCCGGCACGGTCACGCAGGTGCGTTCCTCCGCGCAGGCGATGATCCGTTACGCCAAGCAGACAGGCGCTGCGGTGGTGCTGGTCGGCCATGTCACCAAGGACGGCCAGATTGCCGGTCCGCGCGTGGTCGAGCACATGGTCGATGGCGTTCTCTATTTCGAAGGCGAAGGCGGGCATCATTACCGCATCCTGCGCACGGTGAAGAACCGCTTCGGCCCCACCGATGAAATCGGCGTTTTTGAAATGTCCGATGGCGGCTTGCGCGAAGTGTCCAATCCGTCCGAGCTTTTTCTCGGCGAACGCAACGAAAAAGCACCGGGAGCTGCGGTTTTCGCTGGCATGGAAGGCACGCGCCCGGTTTTGGTGGAAATTCAGGCCCTTGTCGCCCCCTCCTCTCTCGGCACGCCGCGCCGTGCTGTCGTGGGCTGGGATGGCGGGCGTCTCGCAATGATCCTCGCCGTGCTGGAATCGCATTGCGGGGTGCGTTTTGGCCAGCATGACGTCTATCTGAATGTTGCGGGCGGCTATCGGATCAGCGAACCGGCGGCCGATATTGCGGTTGCCTCGGCGCTTGTTTCCTCGATGGCCGGTATTGCCCTTCCGCCAGATTGTGTTTATTTCGGCGAAATCAGCCTTTCCGGTGCTGTTCGTGCGGTGACGCATGCAGTACAGAGATTGAAGGAAGCAGAGAAACTCGGCTTCCGGCAGGCGGAAGTACCAAGCGGCAGCGGCGAACTCTGGAAAGATCGCAGCTTCCGTCTTATGGAAACAGCCGCCCTGCCCGACCTCGTTGCACGCATTGCCGCGGCGGGTGCCGGAAAGAAGTAGAAATCGGGAATGTGAAGCTGGAAGATTCTGTCAACCTTCCAGTGGTAAGCTTCCGCGTCTTTGACTGCCCTGCGCACCGGAACGCTTGCGCGAAAAACTAAGGACAGGCCAGAATGCCCATAACCATGCTTGATGGAATTCTACTCGGGATAACGCTGGTATCAGCGGTTCTGGCGATGGTGCGCGGTTTTTCCCGCGAAGTACTGTCGCTCGTATCCTGGGCTGCGGCCGCAGCTGCCGCTTTCCTATTCTATAAGCCGGTGCTGCCCTATATAAAGCCCTATATCAACAACGAAACCCTTGCGATGATCGCCGCCATGGCTGCGGTTTTCCTCGTGGTGCTGATCGTCGTTTCGCTGATCACCATGAAGATCGCGGACTTCATCATCGACAGCCGCATCGGCGCGCTCGACCGCACGCTGGGCTTCCTGTTCGGCGCGGCACGCGGTGTTCTGCTGATGGTCGTCGCCATGCTGTTCTTCAACTGGGCGGTGCCGGATAACCAGCCTGCCTGGATCACCAATGCGAAATCGAAGCCGATGCTCGATTCCTTCGGCGAACAGCTGCGCAATCTTCTGCCTGCCGACCCGGAATCGATGGTCGACAAGTTCAAGCCGCAGCGCAACGCACCAGCCACTGGCGAACAGGAAGAAGCGCCTGTTCCGGATGACGCGCCAGCACAGCAATAATCAGCACCTGATTTAAAAAATTGAAACCGGCTTGTGCCGGTTTCATCTGTTTTTGGCCCCAATGAAGGCCTATATGATCAGCTTAACTGACGCGGGTTCAAGGGATCGCTTTCAAAACGGCGTCCTTTCATGTAAATGTTGTTTTTAACAACCCGCAATCGAAAGGCCTTGCGGACAATGTTCCAACAATCGCATGATGAGACTTCCTTTATGCTGGATGACGACACCCTGCATGAAGAGTGTGGTGTATTCGGCATTTTGGGTCATGAGGACGCCGCAGCGCTGACAGCGCTCGGTCTGCACGCCCTCCAGCATCGCGGGCAGGAAGCCGCCGGTATTGTGTCCTATCACAATCGCCGCTTCCACTCCGAACGCCATATGGGCCTCGTCGGGGATCATTTCACCGACGCCGCCACGCTGAACCGCCTGCCCGGCGACCGCGCCATGGGCCATGTGCGCTACTCCACGACCGGCGAAACGATCCTGCGCAATGTGCAGCCGCTTTTCGCTGAACTGGAAGTCGGCGGCATTGCCATTGCCCATAACGGCAATTTCACCAACGGCATTTCGCTGCGCAAACAGCTCATCGCCTCTGGCGCGATCTTTCAGGCGACTTCCGATACGGAAGTCGTTTTGCATTTGATCGCCCGTTCGCGTTTCGCCTCGTCTTCCGACCGTTTTGTGGATGCGATCCGTCAGGTCGAAGGCGGCTACGCCATGCTGGCCCTGACCCGCACCAAGCTGATCGCCGCACGCGATCGGATCGGCATTCGTCCGCTCGTCATGGGCGAACTGGATGGCAAGCCGATTTTCTGCTCGGAAACCTGTGCCCTCGAAATCATCGGCGCGAAATACATTCGCGATGTCGAAAATGGCGAAGTAATCGTCTGCGAAATCCAGCAGGACGGCTCGATCACGACCCAGTCCATCAAGGCGGAAAACCCGCAGCCGGAACGTCTGTGCCTGTTCGAATATGTCTATTTCGCCCGTCCGGATTCGGTTGTCGGCGGACGCAGCGTCTATGTCGCACGCAAGAATATGGGCATCGAACTGGCTGGTGAAGCCGGTGTCGAAGCCGATGTCATCGTGCCGGTGCCCGATGGCGGCACGCCTGCGGCGCTTGGCTTTGCGCAGGCAAGCGGCATTCCATTCGAATATGGCATCATCCGCAACCATTATGTCGGGCGCACCTTCATCGAGCCGACCCAGCAGATTCGCGCCTTGGGTGTGAAGCTGAAGCATTCGGCCAATCGCGCCATGATTGAAGGCAAGCGTGTTGTGCTGGTGGATGATTCCATCGTGCGCGGTACCACTTCGGTCAAGATCGTGCAGATGATGCGCGATGCCGGCGCAAAGGAAGTGCATATGCGCGTGGCAAGCCCGATGATCTATCATCCGGATTTCTACGGTATCGACACGCCGCATGCCGACAAGCTTCTCGCCAACCAGCATGAAGATCTGGAATCCATGTGCCGTTACATCGGCGCGGATTCGCTGGCCTTCCTGTCTATCGACGGTCTCTACAAGGCAGTCGGCGGCAAGCCGCGTGACCCGAACGCGCCTGCCTTCACGGATCACTATTTCACGGGCGATTACCCGACCCGCCTTCTCGATCAGGAAGGCGAAAGCAACATCCACACGCTGTCGCTGCTGGCCAGCAACGGCTAACGCAAATTCGCGAACTGGGCGGCCTGCGGGCCGCTCCAATCCTTCACATAAAAAGTCATTGGGGACGGAATGACAATCGACCTTACGGGCCGGCTGGCCTTGGTAACGGGCGCATCGCGCGGCATTGGGTATTTTCTTTCACTGGAACTGGCAAAACGCGGCGCGCATGTGATCGCCGTTGCGCGTACTGTCGGCGGTCTTGAAGAGCTGGACGACGATATTCGCAAGCTCGGCGGCAGCGCGACTTTGGTGCCGCTCGACATCACCGATATGGAAGCCATCGACCGCCTTGGCGGCTCGATCCACGAGCGCTGGGGCAAGCTGGATATCATGGTCGCCAATGCGGGCGTGCTGGGCACCATCTCGCCGATCGGCCATGTTGAAGCAAAGACCTTCGAAAAAGTCATGAATGTCAACGTGACGAGCGTCTGGCGTCTGATCCGCTCGACAGACCCGCTGCTGCGTCTTTCCGATGCCGGACGCGCCATTCTGCTTTCATCCGGCGTTGCGCATAGCTGCCGCGCCTTCTGGGGTCCCTATGCTGCCTCCAAGGCGGCTGTCGAGGTCATGGCCCGCAGCTGGGCTGAAGAGACCAAGCAGATGGCCCTCAACATCAATTCGGTCAATCCCGGCGCAACCCGCACCGCCATGCGCGCGCAGGCCATGCCCGGCGAAGACCCGGACACTCTGCCGACACCGCAGGAAGTGGCCGAAAAGATCGTCAAGCTTGCCGATCCGGCGCTCGACGTCACAGGCAAGCTGTTCGACGTCCGTCAGGACCGCTTCCTCGATTATCCTATGCCGTCGTAATGCTCTTAGAGCCTGAATCAAAAAGCGGCATGTGTGTGCGAAAATGGTGATTTTCGAGTACCGGAGCGGAGCGTACTATTAGTACGTGAGCACCGGAATGTAGAAAATTGCCATTTGCAGCCACACAGGGCGACTTTTGGAACAGGCTCTTAGGCTGGCCTTGTCAATCGCAAGGCCAGCGTTATTTTATAAATACTTGCCCCCTCGCCGCCTTGTCTTCGGCTTTTTTAGCGGGCTTTTCCCCTCTCCCCTCCCAAAGAAATCCATCGTCACCGGCATGCGCTTTCGCACGCCGCAACGCAATTCATTGTCTGGAGAACAGAATGGCTGACAACCAAGCACGTTACCTCGTCATCAGCGGCGGCCCCGGATCGGGCAAGAGCACGCTGATCGATGCGCTCGAACAGCGAGGTTTTGCGCGTACCGTGGAAGCCGGGCGCGCCATCATTCAGGATCAGGTTGCCATCGGTGGCACGGCTCTGCCCTGGGACGACCGCGCGCTCTTTGCCGAGCTCATGTTGTCGTGGGAAATGCGGTCACATCGCTTGGCACAGCGCCACTCTGGGCCGGTCTTCTTCGATCGCGGCGTGCCGGATGTGATCGGTTATCTTTCGCTCTGCAGCTTGCCCGTGCCTTCGCATATGGAAGCGGCTGCGCAGCAGATTCGTTATAACAAAACAGTGTTTCTCGCCCCGCCATGGCCGGAGATTTTCGGGCAGGATGCCGAGCGCAAACAGGATTTCGATGAGGCTGTGCGAACATTCACAGCGATGGAAACAACCTATCGCCGGTTCGGATATGAAATCGCGCTCCTGCCGAAAGCTTCGGTCGAGGAGCGCGTTGAGTTCATTCTGACAAAAATGCCGTCAGTTGTCTTCTGACGCAGACGGCTTTTCTTCTTCGCTATCGGCCGCCGGTTCTTCTGCCGCTTTACGATCCGCAGCCTCGCGGCGGTTCCAAGCAGCAAGGCTGAACGGCAGGAAAGCCAGATAGACCAGAGCCGTCAGGCTGAGCGTCTGCCATGTGAAGCTCATCAGGAACGCCACGTAGACGACCACGCAGAGGATCAGCGGCATGACGATATCGCGGCGCACGAGGCTGCCCGCCGATTTGCCATTATAGACCGGCAGGCGGCTGACCAGCAGGAACGCGATAGCCACTGTATAAATGGCAACGCCGAAGGCCAGCCCGCGCGAAGGCGTCAGGCCGAGGAAACCGAGATAAACCGGCAGCAGCACCAGCATGGCGCCAGCGGGCGCAGGCACGCCGATGAAATAATTGCTCTGCCAGGCAGGCCGGTTCGGGTCTTCCAGCATCACATTGAAGCGCGCCAGACGAAGGCAGCAGGCAATCGCATAGAGAAGACCGGCAATCCAGCCGAAGGAACGCGCCTGATCCAGCATGAATGCGTAGAGCACCAGCGCGGGCGCAACGCCGAAATTGACGATATCGGCGAGTGAATCCATCTGCTCGCCGAATTTCGACGAGCCTTTCATCATGCGCGCGACACGTCCGTCGATGCCGTCTAGAAATGCGGCGACCAGCACCATGGCGACGGCCAGTTCAAAGCGGTTTTCAAAGGCAAGACGAATGCCGGTCAGACCGGCACAGATGGCCAGAACCGTGATGAGGTTCGGAATAACGATACGCAGTGGTATCTGCGACAGCTTTGGGCCGCGGGATGAATCCACGCGGCCATTGGGCTCAAAAGGCGGAAAGGGTGTTCCCATGGTCTATGCAATCCGGACAACGGGTTCGCTGCGGTTGCTGCCGTAATCGGCAAGCACCGTTTCACCGGCAACAGCCGTCTGGCCCACGGCAACGCGAACCGTCGCATCGGCAGGCAGATAAACGTCAACGCGGGAACCGAAGCGAATAAGGCCGAAACGCTCGCCAACCGACAGATCGTCATCCTGGCTCGACCAGCACACGATGCGGCGCGCCACCAGACCGGCGATCTGCACCACGCCGACCTTGCCATGCGGGCTCTCGATCAGAACACTGTTGCGTTCATTTTCGGTGCTGGCTTTGTCCAGTTCCGCATTGAGGAACTTGCCCGGGCGATGCTCGACCTTGACGATCTGACCACGAACCGGCGAACGGTTGATGTGCACGGAAAAGACATTCATGAACACGGAAACGCGCATCAGCGGCTCGAGGCCCAGATCAAGCTCCGCAGGCGGAATAGCCGGACCGACGAAAGAGACCTTGCCGTCAGCCGGGCTGATGACGAGCTCGTCGTCCATCGGCGTCACGCGTTCGGGATCGCGGTAGAAATAGATGCACCAGACTGTGAGCACCATACCGATCCAGAACAGCGGGTTCCACAACCAGCCAAGGATCAGCGAAACCACGAAGAAGCCCGCTATGAACGGATAGCCTTCCCGGTGAATCGGCACAAAAGTGTTGCGGATAGTGTCAGTCAGGCTCATCGCTTGTTCCTCGTATTTAGAGCGCATCCGATCTGGCTTCACCAGACCGGCGCTCTAAATCGTTGCTCGGGCCGCATTTATGCGACGCCAAATGTTCCCATTTGGCCGCAAGATGCTTTAGCCGTATGTAGCGCATGACTCCCGGAATCTCAAAATGCATTTCGCAATTTATGCACGACTGTCAGGTGGCGTGATCACTCCGCCGCAGGCGTACCGCGCACGACCACGCCCATATCGTCGCTCTCGCGAACCTGACGCAGGCGCTCTTCGGCCTCGTCGGCCTCGCGCTGACGATCCCACATCGAGGCATACAGGCCCTTGTGCTTCAGAAGCTGGCGATGCGTGCCGCGCTCGGCGATCAAACCGTCCTTGAGCACGATGATTTCATCCGCACCAATGACCGTCGAAAGACGGTGCGCGATAACCAGTGTCGTGCGGCCACGGCTGACAATATCCAGCGCTGACTGGATTTCCTGCTCCGTCGCCGTATCCAGCGCCGAGGTCGCTTCGTCAAGGATCAGGATCGGCGGCGCTTTCAGGATCGTGCGTGCGATCGCAACGCGCTGCTTTTCACCGCCCGAAAGTTTCAGCCCGCGCTCGCCGACCATGGCCTTGTAGCCATCCGGCAGATGCTGGATGAAACGGGAGATCTGCGCCATTTCAGCCGCCTTCTCCACCTCTTCCTCGGTCGCATCCGTGCGGCCATAGCGGATATTATAGGCGATGGTGTCGTTGAACAGCACCGTATCCTGCGGGACCATGCCGATGACCTTGCGCAGGCTTTCCTGCGTCACGTCGCGCACATCCTGCCCGTCGATGGTCACCGAACCCGACTGGATATCGTAAAAGCGGAACAGCAGCCGCGAGATCGTGGACTTGCCTGCGCCCGAAGGCCCGACAATCGCCACCGTCTTGCCTGCCGGAACCTCGAAGCTGATGCCCTTGAGGATCGGACGGTTGGAATCATAGGCAAAGTGCACGTCATCAAAGCGGATCGCGCCCTTGTCAACCTGCAGCGGCTTGGCGCCCGGCTTGTCGCTCACTTCCTGCTTCACATCGAGCAGGTCGAACATCTGTTCGATATCGGTCAGACCCTGACGGATTTCGCGATAGATGAAACCAATGAAGTTGAGCGGAATGGAAAGCTGCATCAACAGCGCATTGATGAACACGAAGTCGCCGATGGATTGCGTTCCGGCGCGCACTTCCAGTGCCGACATCACCATGACAATCGCCATGCCCACGCCGAAGATCACTGCCTGACCGAAGTTCAGCCAGCCGAGCGAGGTCCAGGTCTGGGTCGCAGCTTTTTCATAACGCGCCATGGAAGCATCGAAGCGCTTGGCTTCCATCGTCTCATTGCCGAAATACTTCACCGTTTCGAAGTTCAGCAGGGAGTCGATGGCCTTGGTATTGGCATCCGTATCGGAATCGTTCATCTCGCGACGGATGTTGATGCGCCAGTCGCTCGCCTTGATGGTGAACCACGTATAGAACCAGACCGTCGCCGCCACGACCACCAGATAGGAAATGCCGTAGGAGACCGCGAAGATCACCGCCGTCATCGCAAATTCCAGAATGGTCGGCAGCGTGTTGAGAATAGTGAAGCGGACGATGGTTTCGATGCCCTTCGTGCCGCGCTCGATCACGCGTGAAAGACCGCCCGTGCGCCGCTCAAGATGAAAGCGCAGCGAAAGCTGGTGCATATGCACGAATGTGCGATAGGCGAGCTGACGCACCGCATATTGGCCGACACTGGCGAACAAGGCGTCGCGCAGCTGGTTGAGACCGGCCTGCACGATCCTCGATCCGTTATAGGCCACCACGAGCATGACCGCACCGGTCAGGAAAAGCGGCACATAGCCCGGCGCATGCAACTGTCCGTTCAGCGCATTCGTCGCCCATTTGAAGAAATAGGGAACGAGAATGAGAACGATCTTCGAAATAACCAGATAGAACGTCGCCCACACCACGCGCATGCGCAGGTCCGGCCTGTCCTCCGGCCACATATAGGGCCAGAGATTGCGCAGTGTCTTGAATGTTTCGCCGGATTCGGCAGAAACCGTTTTGGAGGAACTCATCAGGCGTTCTTTCGGGTCAGATCATAACGTGCAACAACCACCGGCGAATGCGGCAAGGTGGGTGCGAATGGCATTGATTTGCTGCCAGTTGACGCTGTAGCGCGAAGACTGGCGTTCGGGTCGATAGTCGATCAGCCTTGCGGTCACGAGAACCTTCAAATGCTGGGAAACGGTGGATTGGGCGAGATCAAGCCTGCCGACAATATCCTTGCAGCAGCAGGCGTCCTCAAGGATCAGCTGCCGTAAAATGGCGATACGCACGGGATGGCCCAGCGCAGCATAAATCCGCGCGGCATCCTCGTCGCCTTTCGCCATCGAGCCAAGATCGGCTGCGGCCTGATCATTCATGGAAATCTTCATCGTATATCGACGATATACGATTATACCTTAAAGCACAAGATTTCGCGGCGTCTTTTCCAAAAAACGCCGCGAAAGTAAAAACAAGCTATCGTGATTATTGAGTAGCACCACAATTGCAAATTCGTCAGGCCGTGGCGAAACGAGTGATTTTCGAGCACCGGAGCACAGGAAATTGCGCGTTGCAGACCGGCATCACGAAGAATGCAACTGTAGTGGTAGAGCGGAACCTGATCAGTTCTGCGGTTACTGCGTCTGGCGCTGCACTTCCTCGTCGCCCAGCGGCTCCTTCGGCATGTGGAACACCTGTCCCGGCCAGATAAGGTCAGGGTTTTTAATCTGCTCACGATTGGCAAGATAGATGGTCGTGTAGCGGGTGCCCTTGCCATAGGCGCGCTTGGAGATCGTCCACAGATTGTCGCCCCGGCGGATGATCACCGAACCGTCAACCTTTTGCAGCGCGGCCTTGTCCTCGGCGCCTGCCTCTGCCGTACCGCTGCTTGTGGGAGCGACTGCCGAAATATTGGCGCCAGCCTCGCGACGGAACGGCACGCGCGCCGTGGCGATGACACGGTTTGCATTGTCGAGAAGATCGGCGCGAATGATGTAATCGGCCACAGCAAGCGGCTGTTTGCTCTGCACGAGGAAACGGCCTTCCGGCGTAACAGTGCTGGAGCCGATCAGAATATCATTGGCATGGACGATCACGCGGTTTCCACCCTTGGCATTGCCGGCCACGAAGATGGCGTCACCTTCGATTTCGACCGCTTCGATGGCAATCGGCAGTTCTTCGGCAGGCTTGGCCTGCGAGGCCTCACCTTCAGTCGGCGCTGTTGCAGCACCCGTCGCACTGTCCGTCGGCTGCGCCGGTGCAGTTTCCGGCCTGGTGATCAGACGGCTTGCTTCGCCCGGTTCTTCAACCAGCGCCAGAACCTGCCCGCCTTTTGAATCCGGCACGGAGACGATGGCCGTCTGGGCCGATGTGGCAACCTTGTCCTGCCCCGAGGCGCGCAGCACAAGCTGATGATCGCCCGGCTTCAACGGCTGGTCCAGCACCACGACGAAATCGCCATTGGCGCCTGCCTTGGCTTTGCCCACGACACTCGCACCAGCCACGACTTCCACATCCGCATTCGGCATGGCCTTGCCGGCAATCACCACGGAACCATCCGGCTCTACGCGCAGCACGTCGAAGATCGGCGTCTGGTGCTGCTGTTCCGGCTCAGCGGCGGCCTGATCGGCAGGGGCCGTCGGCTTGTCGGCCTTCGGCGCAGCCTCGGCAGATTGCGCGGGCTTTGGTGCCTCTGTCTGAGGTGCTTGCGGCTGTGCAGCCTGCTGTTCGCCGCCGGAAGCAGCGGGCGCGGAAACACCAGCCTTTGGTGTTTCCGGCTCTGCCTTCTTTGCATTCCAGTAAAGGCCAAGCCCGACAATCACGGCCAGCAGGCCAGCGCCGAGCAATCCAAAGCTATTCTTCTGCATTTCGTTCCGAGACCCACGCCAGAGATTAGCGCGTTTCCAGTTAAAACGAAGACGTTGAAACCGCGCTATCTATTTTTTCTGCGCATTTCCGAACGCAAAACGGCTTCGCACTTTTGCTGGAAATGCAAACTCTTCCTCTGTCGCATTACCCAACGCAAAACCGCTTCGCACTTTTGCTGGAAATGCTCATTAGAATGGGTTTATAGCTTTTGGCTTCCCCCCACAACAAATCTGCACTGAATTAGCAAAAGGTACGAGGTTTTTTCTTAGCTTGCTTATTGTTCTGCACAGCTTGTGGGCTTTTCCTGTTCCGGGTCGTCCATGAGGTTGTAAAGACTGGCCTCCTGGCCCTTTGTCCACCAGACATAAACGCCGCCCGCATATTTTGCGCCGGAACCGGACAACACATTGGAAGCGATGACAGTTTCATCGTCCAGTTCAAGCTCTGCAAGCGAAATGTCACCGGCATTGTAATAGGTTACGGACACGTCCTTTTCGCCGCATTTATAGAGGACGGAATTGGTCGTTACCGCCGTATCCTCCGGTAGCTTGATGGTGATTTCAGCAGCCGACGCCGCCGAAGCGGTCAGGGACAGCGCAAAAAGCGCAACGGACAGTTTTACTGAAGACAACATTTTCAAATTCACTCCAATTTGATTTGCAAAATAAGACCTAGAATACTGGCCCTGAATGTACAGGACATGAACGGATTTTACGGCCCTGCGGCGTGACGCCCGACTTGACGCTCACGCATCAAAAGCCCAAAAAAGCACTATGTCTGAGATTCGATCCATTTGCGTTTATTGCGGCTCTTCCATGGGCCAGAACCCCATCTATCGCGAAGCTGGCCTTGCCCTTGGCCGCTCCATCGCCGAGCATGGCCTGCGCCTTGTCTATGGCGGCGGCACGAGAGGCATCATGGGCGCGGTGTCGCAAGGCGTGATGGAAGCTGGCGGCGAAGTCACCGGCATCATCCCGACCTTCCTGCTCGACAAGGAAGCCAGCCTCGAAAAGGCGGAACAGTTGACGGAGCTGGTCGTCGTTGGCGATATGCACGAGCGCAAGCATCTGATGTTCCAGAAATCGGATGCGTTCGTCACCCTGCCCGGCGGCATCGGCACGGTCGAGGAAATCGTGGAGATGATGACCTGGGCGCAGCTCGGCAAGCATCGCAAGCCGATGGTCTTCGCCAATATCAATCAGTTCTGGCAGCCCATGCTGTCGCTGCTCGACCATATGCGCGCGGAAGGCTTTCTTCATACCGCTCATCAGGTGCAGCCGCTGGTGATCGACAAAGCGGAAGATATCGTGCCCGCCATCCTCGCCGCCAATGGCAAGCCGCGCGAAGGCAACCCGGAAATCATCGAGAAGATGTAAGCCCTGCCCTCGCGAGAGCAGCTTTCTTATTCGTTACGCACTGAACCATCTGTACCGCCGTACAGGTGGTTTTTTGTTGTTTGCACGCCGCTGTCTCTCCACCGCTGCCCTTGCGATAAGCGGCTGGCCATGCCACATTGAAAAACGTTCAACCATATGGTTGACTATTCCCATGAATGACGTATATTCAACCTTACGGGTGAATAATGAACGATGATGCTCTGTCACATATTCTCAAAGCCGTCGGAGACGCTACGCGACGGCATATCTTGACGCTGCTCGTACAGGAGGGCGCTTCAAGAGTGACTGCACTCGCCGCTCATTTCGACATGTCGCTCAACTCTGTCTCCAAGCACATCAAGGTGCTTGAGGAGGCGGGGTTGGTCACCCGCAAGACTTTGGGCCGCGAGCATTTCATTGCCGCCGAACTGGAACCGGTACGGGAAGTGGAAAACTGGTTCGCGGAACTGAAGTCTGTCTGGGAACTGCGCCTGACGGCGCTGGAGGATGTACTCGTTTCAAAGGAACAGGAAAATGAGTGAGCTTGAACTGACAGTTAATCGCAGGATTGCCGCTCCACGGGAGAAGGTTTTCAACGCATGGCTCTCGCCAGTGACGCTGGCGAAATTCATGCGCGCATCAAGCGATAGCACCGGTCCGTCCGATGTCAGCACGGATGCGGTGAAAGGCGGCCGCTTTTCCATTTTGATGCATATGGTCGATCGCGACGTGCCGCATTCGGGCACCTATCTGGAAATCGATCCGCATTCGCGTCTGGCATTCACCTGGAATTCGCCCCATTCGCTGGATGACAGCGTGGTAACGATCGACCTGAAGGAAGTGGACCCAAACACCACGGACATCACGCTGAAGCAGGTCAAATTCCGCAGCCCCGAAGCACGCGACGGCCACATCAAAGGCTGGAGCGTCATTCTGACGAATTTCGACGGACTGGCCAACTGACCCTGCCGATAGAAATGAAAATGCCGGGCGCTCTGCCCGGCATTTTGTTCGTGCGGATAACATCACGACAATAGCAGATACCCTGTCGGATCTGCTGGGCAGATACCACCGCCACATTGCAGCAAGGTGGAAACGCCATTCGCGACCGTTAGAACCATGAACAATGCGATTGGCAGATAAACTGCAGTTTTCATTGTGAGAGCTGGCTGCACCTCACCGAATTGACGATCAAACAGCAGCATGATCGCCGCGCCGGTGATCATGAGCGCAGATATGATGAAGACCCAAGTATAAAAATGCAGATCGAGGAAGGCGTTACCATAAGCGCCCGTTCCGGGAACAATATGCAAGAGAACATGCCGGGCTGCGACAGATCCACTGATTACAGCGCCCAGGACAATCAAGCCATAATGGCTGGGGCGCATGCCAGTCTTAAGATTCAGCACGAGACCGAACCCGGCCGCGATGATACCCGCGCGCTGCAAGATGCAAAGCGGGCATGGAATATTCCCTCGGACGATCTGATTATCAAACGCGAACAAGAGTGTGAAACAGACGGCTGACAGCCCGATAGTATTGAGCCAGATCAAGTATTTACTGGTCATTTTTTCCGTATCACAATGCAATATTGATTGAATCCGTGGCATGCAGGCTGAACAAAGCCAAAATACAGACGATACCACTGCCCCAGAATACGAGTGCGATGGTCCGCCTTCTAAACCAGGTCGCAACCAGACCCACAAAGAAGAGAAAAAAGGAAACACTCATCATCGCAATATTCAGTTCTCAAAAATTCGCGGGAAAGGAATACGCATAGATTTGCATTCCACGGGAAGACCGTAGAATTAACGCAAATTCGGTGTATTTTGAAAGTCGCAGAATAGAGGTCGCATAAAGAAGCCCCCTAAAAATTACTGATTACATTCTTGAGGGAATCGATCGGCGGTCAATCCGTTACTGGTCAAATACCAGCAGATAGGATTGCCACCTATTTCTTCACCAGCGTCACAACCGCTTCCACATGCGGAGACCACAAAAACTGGTCGATAGGCGTGACGCGTTGGATGCGATAGCCGCCCTTCACCAGAATGGCGAGATCGCGCGCAAGCGTGACGGGGTTGCACGACACGGCAACTACCTTTTCCACTTTGGACTTCGCCAGTTCCTGCGCCTGTTCTTCGGCGCCCGCACGCGGCGGATCGAAAACAACGGCGTTGTATGGCAGCAATTCCTTCGGCATCAGCGGGCGGCGGAACAGGTCGCGCCGTTCGACGCTCACCGGCTTCAGGCCCTGCACATGGCGTACACCGCGGTCGAGGGCCGCCAGAGCAGCCGCATCATTTTCCACCGCATGGACCGCACTTTTCTCCGCCATTCGGAGCGCGAAAGTGCCGACACCGCAGAAAAGATCGGCGACGCGCTTTGCCTTGCCGACATGGTTCAGCACCAGCGCCGTCATCGCCTCTTCAGCCTCGGCGGTTGCTTGCAGGAAGCAGCCGGGCGGCACCGGAACCGGAACCTTGCCGAAATGGATCAGCGGCTTTTTCGGCTCGACGATGATTTCGCCCTCATGCGAAAGGCGTGCAAAACCCTTCTTGATGACAAGCGCGGTCAAGGCACGGCGCTGGTCGTCATCCAGCACACCGCAACCGCTTGCCGCGAGATCAAGGCCGGATTCCGTCAGTGTCGCCGCCAGTTTGAACGGCTTGGAACCCGGCGCCAGCAATGCACCAACATCGCGCAGATCGTCGAGGCGCGAGATGATTTCCGGCACGGTGACCGGGCATTCGACAATGTCGATGATTTCATGGCTGAGATGGCGATTGAAGCCGAGCAGAACGCCCTTCTCCGTCTTGCGCGCGGCAAAGACGGCGCGGCGGCGCGTATGCGGCGCGCAGGCCACCAGCGGTTCAACCTCAACATCGATGCCCCTACCCTTCAGGGCTGAGACAACCAGTTCGCGCTTCCACAGACGGTAGGGTTCATCCTGCCAGTGTTGCAGCGCACAACCGCCGCAGGCCTCGAAATGCTCGCAGGCCGGATCCTGCCGTTCCGGCGAGGTTTCCAGCAATGCGATCAGCGTCGCGCGGTTCTTGTCGCGCGCCACATTGGCCACTTCGCCCGGCAGCGTGAAAGGCACATAGATCTGACCGTCGGGAAGATTGGCGACGCCATCGCCGCCCGCACCTATCGAGCGGATATTAATTTGCGTCGTCATTGGTCCTTCTTTCCTGCCAAGAGATATTCACGATTGCCATCACCACCTTCGATGGGCGACGGGCAAAGGCCGAGCGCGCGCCAGCCAGGCTGCGTCTCAAGCCAGAGTTTGAGTTCTTCTGCTATGCGTTCGCCGTCCGTAGGATCACGCAAAATGCCGCCCTTGCCGATGGCTTCACGTCCTGCCTCGAATTGCGGCTTCACGAGAAGCGCGCAGATAGCATCTTTTTGCGCAAAGGCCAATGCCGGGGGCAAAGCGAGCTTCAGCGAGATGAAACTGACATCCGAGACGACGCAATCAATGTCGCGCCCGTCGAGATGGGCCAATTGCAGCGCGCGGGCGTTGACGCCCTCCTTGTTGGTGACGCGGGCGTCAGCGCGCAGGCTCTCATGCAACTGGTCGTGCCCGACATCGATGGCGATGACATGGCTTGCGCCGCGTTCCAGCAACACCTGCGTAAAGCCGCCGGTGGATGCGCCGATATCGAGCGCCGTGCGCCCTTTGACATCGAGGTCGAAATGATCGAGCGCCGCGATCAGCTTCAGCGCCGCGCGCGAAACATAGGCACTGGCGGGATCGTCCACCGCGATTGCAGCATTCTGCGCCACCGTCTGACCCGGCTTGGTGACGGCTTTACCATCCACCTTGACGGTGCCGCGCTGGATCGCATCGCGAGCACGCGAGCGCGTGGCGAACAATCCGCGTTCGACCAGCAGTTGGTCAAGGCGCGGGCGACTATCGGCAGATGGTACGCTCATGAGATCACGCCCTGAAATCAGGCACGGAACGGTGTCGCGATGGCTTCCCGACCGAGCGCGGAAAAAACCGTGTGCACGATACCGGCGCGGTCGAGACCGGCGCTGGCATACATCGCATCCGGCTTGCCGTGATCCTGATAGAGATCAGGCAGCGTCAGCGCACGAACCTTCAGGCCGCGATCCAACAGACCGTCGGTGGCGAGGAATTGCAGCACATGCGAGGCAAAGCCGCCCACCGCGCCCTCCTCGACCGTCACCAGCACTTCGTGTTCACGGGCAAGACGGCGGATCAGATCGTGATCGAGCGGCTTGGCAAAGCGCGCATCGGCAACCGTCGTCGAAAGACCGGCAGCGCCCAGCTCATCGGCAGCGGCAAGGCATTCCTGCAAGCGTGTACCGAAGGACAGTAGCGCCACCTTGGTACCCTCGCGCACGATGCGGCCCTTGCCGATTTCAAGCACCGAGCCGCGTTCCGGCAATTCGACGCCGACGCCATCGCCACGCGGATAGCGGAAGGAAATCGGGCTTTCATCATATGCGGCGGCAGTGCGCACCATATGACGCAATTCAGCCTCGTCGGACGCGGCCATGACGACAAAGCCCGGCAGCGCGGCAAGGAAGCCCGTATCGAAGGAGCCTGCATGAGTGGCGCCGTCGGCACCCACCAGACCGGCGCGGTCGATGGGGAAACGCACTGGCAGGTTCTGGATCGACACATCATGCACGACCTGATCGTAGCCGCGTTGCAGGAAGGTCGAATAAATGGCGCAGAACGGCTTGAAACCCTCACTGGCGAGACCCGCCGCAAAGGTGACCGCGTGCTGTTCGGCAATGCCCACATCGAAGGTGCGCTGCGGGAACACTTCGCCGAAGAGGTCAAGCCCGGTGCCGGTCGGCATGGCGGCGGTGATCGCCACGATCTTGTCGTCGTGACGCGCCTCCTCGATCAGGCTGGTGCCGAAAATCTTGGTATAGCTCGGCGCATTGGCAGGCGGCTTCGCCTGCTTGCCGGTGATGACATCGAACTTGTTGACGCCATGATATTTATCGGTGGCAGCTTCCGCAGGCGCATAGCCCTTGCCCTTCTGCGTCACCACATGGATCAGCACCGGGCCTTTTTGCGTATCGCGCACATTTTTCAGCACAGGCAGAAGATGGTCGAGATTATGCCCGTCAATGGGGCCGACATAATAGAAACCCAGCTCCTCGAACAGCGTACCGCCGGTGAAGAAGGCACGCGCATATTCTTCCGACTTGCGCGCCTTGTCCTGGAGGAATTTCGGCAGCTTCTGCGCCACCTGCTTGGCGGCTTCGCGAACGCTGCGATAGGTGCGGCCCGAAACGAGGCGCGCCAGATAGGCGCTCATCGCCCCGGTCGGCGGCGCAATCGACATGTCGTTATCGTTGAGGATCACGATCAGCCGCGCATCCAGCGCACCGGCATTGTTCATCGCTTCATAGGCCATGCCAGCCGACATGGAACCATCGCCGATGACGGCAATGACATTGCGCTTTTCGCCCGAAAGATCGCTTGCAACGGCCATGCCGAGACCGGCGGAAATCGACGTCGATGAATGCGCCGCGCCAAACGGATCATATTCGCTTTCGGAACGCTTGGTGAAACCGGACAAGCCGCCTTCCTGCCGCAGCGTGCGAATGCGGTCGCGTCGACCGGTCAGAATCTTGTGCGGATAGGCCTGATGGCCGACATCCCAGATGATACGGTCATGCGGCGTGTCGAAGACATGATGCAGCGCAACTGTCAGCTCGACCACGCCCAGCCCCGCGCCCAGATGCCCGCCCGTGGTGGACACGGCGTCGATCAGCTCGGCGCGCAGTTCTTCCGCCAGTTGCGGCAGGTCCTGCTCCGGCAAAGCGCGCAGGCGATCCGGGGTCGGCACCTTATCGAGCAATGGGGTCGTGGGTCGGGACATCGAAACAACCTGTCTTTGGGATTATCTGGATTGGTCGTCGGTATAGCAGCATCGTGGCCAGATCAAGCAGAGCCGGCTGAACTGCGCCAATCTAACACGATATGAAGCCAAATTGTGCAAAGCGAAAGCGCGTCGTTATTCAGGCAAGGGAATGAAATCCTGTTCATCGCCCGGCACGATATCGAACCGGCCCGTGCGCCATTCTTCCTTGGCCTGCTCGATGCGTTCCTTTGACGATGAGACGAAGTTCCACCAGATATAACGTTTCGACCCGAGCGCCGCGCCGCCGAAAAGCATGATATGCGCGCCTTCAGGCCCCGCCTGCACGACAATATCGTCACCGGGACGGAAGGCCAAAAGCCTGTCCGGCGGAAACACTTCGCCGCCAATGCCGACATTGCCGCTCAGCGTATAGATCGCGCGTTCTTCCGCTGTCGGCGGAATGGGAAAACGGCCATGCGGCTTGATGCGGATATCGGCATATAGCGTGTCCGCGTGCTGGATGACCGGCGATTTCAACCCATGCATCGCCCCGATAATCAGGCGGCCGTCGAATTCGGGATCACTCATCAACGGCAGATCGGGCGCGTTGGTGTGATAGAAATGCGGATCAATTTCTTCCAGCGCATCAGGCAGAGCCAGCCAGGTCTGCACACCGGAAATCGACAACGGCCCGTTGCGCTCCTCTTCCGGCGAACGCTCCGAATGCACGATGCCGCGTCCCGCCGTCATGAGGTTCACATCGCCGGGCCGCACCACCATCTCCGTGCCGAGGCTGTCGCGGTGACGGATGTGACCGTCAAACAGATAGGTCACCGTCGAAAGACCTATATGCGGATGCGGGCGCACATCCAGCGCATCGCCGTCGCGCAAGACTGCCGGACCCATCCGGTCAAAGAAAATGAACGGTCCAACCAGTCTGCGGCGCACAGTCGGCAGCGCGCGCCGCACTTCCAGACCACCAATATCGCTCGTGCGCGGGATCACCAGCGTCTCAATCGCATCCACTGTCGTCTTGTCGCCAAGTACCGGATCGGGACAGGGGAAAAAGCTCATGAGACATACTCCTTTATTAAACCGTCGCAGTGCTTCGGGAGGTGCCGGATAGCACAAAACAAAACCGCACCGGCAGGCCGGTGCGGTCCGCACTCATCAATATGGCGCTAGCTCCACGCTTTTCTAGCGAAAAGCGAACCGCTTTCTCAGAGCCGCATTATCCCACGCAAAACCGCTACGCACTTTTGCTGGAAATGCTTTAGCGACCCTGCAACAGCTTGGAAAGCGCGTTCGTGTCCGGCACCTGACCGTTCGCGGTCAGCTTGTCCACCAGACCCGGCAAGACTTGCGAAAGCTGGTTCAGCAGTTCCTGCTGGTCGATGCCTGCATGCTGTGCGATTTCGCTGAGCGTCTTCTGACCGATGGCGTCGCCAAGCTGGCCCGGCTCGATGGAATGGTTCTGGCCCTGGCCAACCCAGGATTCCACCTTGTCACCCAGACCTGCCTGATTGAGCTGCTCCAGAAGGCCGCCGAGGCCGCCACTGAGCGGGCCCGGTGCGGAAGGTGCAGCCGAAGCGTTGCCCGCAGCGGCGCCACCAAGCAGGCCACCAAGACCACCGAGAATGCCGCCAAGCAATCCACCGCCGGCCTCATTGGCCGCTGAAGGCGAAGCATTGCCAGCAGCACCGCCGCCAAGCAGGCCGCCGAGAAGTCCGCCCAAACCGCCACCAGCCTGCGACTGGTCAGGCACCGGCTGCGCCTGCGTCGGTGCGGGTTCTTCCTTGCTGCCGCCAAGCATCTTGCCGACCAGCAACGCGCCAAGTGCAATCATGATTGGCTTGGCAAGACTGCCGCCGGGGATCGGCGAACCGTTTGAGTTATCGTCGTAACTACCCATGGCGCAATACTCCCTGTTATCCCATGCAGCTGACGTGCACGCGGTAAGTTAAAGTTAAAACGATTTCTCGTTTTGACAAGCATATTAACTTGCCTCTGCGCACTAAATATGAAAATTTTCCGTGAGCGCGAAACAAATGTTTATCCGCGCTTCAGGAGATATAAGATGTCTATAATAAGCTGGATCATTCTCGGCCTGATTGCTGGCTTTATCGGCAGCAAAATCGTCAATAAAAGCGGTCAGGGCGTCTTTTTTGACATCGCATTGGGCATTGTCGGCGCAATCGTCGGCGGCGTGCTTTCGTCTTCACTTTTTGGGCGAGGCGTCACCGGCGCGTTCGATCCGATCAGCCTCATCATCGCCATTGTCGGCGCAGTCATCGTGCTTTGGGCCTATCACGCCATCACCGGCAAACGAAGCATCGGCTAATATATATTGTTTAGTAAATTGCCGGCTCCGGTTTACGCCGGAGCCATTTTTGTTTTAGAGCGCATCCCGAAAAGTGTGAAACGGTTTTCGGGATGGGCTCTAGAGTAAAAGATTAGAGCGGGCGACCCGATACATATGTTGTTGAGCTTATGAGCTTTCTCGAACCCTACATCACGGCATATGGCGCATTGGCGCTCTTTGTCATCGTCTATTTCGAGTCGTTCGGCGCGCCTCTGCCCGGCGAGAGTGCGCTGATTGCAAGCTCGCTTCTGGCACTGCATGGCACACTGAACATCGAAGCCGTGCTGCTCGCGGTGTTTATCGGCGCAGTGCTGGGCGATTGTACCGGCTATCTGATCGGGCGCTTCGGCGGACGCAAGGTGATCTTGCGCTATGGCCATCTGGTGAAGCTGACGCCGGAAAGGCTCGACCAGTTCGAGAAAATGTTCGACAGCAAGGGGTTTTATGTGGTCGCAACGGCGCGTTTCGTCGTGCTGCTGCGGCAGCTCAACGGCATTATTGCGGGTTCCATGAAGATGAACCCGCTGCATTTTCTGGCTGCAAATATGATTGGCGCTGCCGGATGGACGCTCTGCTGGGGCCTTGGCCCCTATTTGCTGAGCGGCGTGCTTGCGCCCTATGTCGCCCAGCTGCGCGCTTGGTTCTGATTATTCCGCGTCGAGCGGCTCGGTGCCGACAGGCTGGCCGTCGCGACCGATGCGGATTTTCTCGACCTTGTCTTCAGCCGACTTCAGCAGCGTGTCGCAATGCTTCTTCAGCGCTTCGCCGCGCTCATAGATGCGAATGGATTCTTCCAGCGGCACGTCGCCCCGCTCCAGATCGTCGACGATCTTTTCAAGCTGCTTGAGCGCATCCTCGAAGCTCATGACCGCAATATCGGCGTTGGACGGTTCGGTTACCATGATTCATCCTTTCAACAGCCGCGTAATATGCGTAGATGCGGACTGCGACAAGCCCTCTAGATCATATCCACCTTCCAGCACACTCACGAGCCGGTGATCGCAATAGCGTTCCGCCCGTTCCATGAGTTTGCCGGTTGCCCAGTCGAAATCCGTTTCGTCGAGATTGATCTCGGCCAGCGGATCGCGAAAATGGGCATCGAAGCCAGCCGAAATAAGGATCAAATCTGGCCGGAAGTTGTCCAAAGCAGGCAATACACGACTATTAAATGCTTCGCGAAATTCGCGGCTGCCCGTATTGGGCGAAAGCGGCGCGTTGACGATATTGCCAACGCCGATTTCATCCTTCGCGCCCGTGCCCGGATAGAGCGGAAACTGATGCGTGGAGCAGAACAGAACGCTCGGATCATCCTGAAAAATATCCTGTGTTCCGTTGCCGTGATGCACATCCCAGTCGATGATGGCCACGCGTTCCGCACCGTGATGGCGCTGGGCATGACGCGCCGCAATGGCAATGGAATTAAACAGGCAGAAGCCCATGGCACGCTCACGCTCGGCATGATGGCCCGGCGGGCGCGCGGCGACGAAACCATTGCTGGCAGCGCCCGAAAACACGTCGTCCACCGCACCCATCGTCGCGCCGATGGCGGTGAGCGCTGCTTCCATGCTTTTCGGGCTGACATAGGTGTCGCCGTCGAGTTTCACGACGGGCTGCGGCGCTTCCTCATCCTCGACCGGCTCCGGGATCTTGGCGCGCACGGCATCGAGATGTTCTTCGGGATGGGCGAGGAGGATCGTATCTTCGCTGGCCTTCGATGCCTCGACACGGTCAAGCCGGTAAAAGTCCGGCCCTTCCAGCTCGCTCATCAGCGCGCGAATGCGATCCGGGCGCTCGGGGTGCCCGGATGGCGTCAAATGTTCCAGATAAATCGGGTGCCAGTAAAGCCGTGTTGTCATGCGCGCATTATAGCAGCAGCGGGGCACATGACCATGACGGTCCTGTGCATATCCCGCCTGCGGTCTTCAGATGATTTCGGTTCAGATAATCTCAGTCCGGGCAATACCGATGCCGAAACCTTCCAGGCCGACATAGTGACGCTCGCGCGATGCCAGCAGCACGATGGAGGTGATGCCCAGATCCTTGAGGATCTGCGCGCCAAGGCCGATCTGACGCCATTCCTCTTCGCGGGCGCGGGCTTCCGCATGGCTTTCATGCTCGGCCTGCAAATTATCGCGGGCGCGTGCATCGTGATGATCAGCACGAACACCGACTGAGCCTTCACGCAGATAGACCAGAACGCCGCGGCCTTCCTTGCCCATGCGCTCCATGATCGCATCCAGATTGCTGCCGCCCTTGCCGAAAACATCGTTCAGCACGTCTTCACGATGCAGGCGCACGGGCACTTCCTCGCCGTCGCGAATGTCACCGAACACCACGGCCACATGCTGCATCGGTTCCCACGGCAGTTCGTAAGTATAGGCATGGGCATTGCCTGCGCAGGTCTTTACCGGCGCATCGCCGACGCGCTTGACCAGCGTTTCCTTGCGCTGGCGATAGGCGATGAGATCGGCCACCGTCACGCGGTGCAGCGTGTGCTTTTCGGCAAAGGCATTCACATCGGGGCCGCGCATGACCGAGCCGTCATCATTGACCAGTTCGCAGATCACGCCAATCGGCGGCAGGTTGGCAAGCTTGCAGAGATCAACGGCGGCTTCCGTATGGCCCGAACGCATCAGCACGCCGCCTTCGCGCGCGATGAGCGGGAAAATATGGCCGGGGCGCACGAAATCGTCCGGACCAGCATTCGGATTGGCCAGATTGCGCGCCGTCAGCGTGCGGTCTTCTGCGGAAATGCCGGTGGTCGTGCCATGGCGATAATCGACCGTGACTGTGAAAGCGGTGGTGTGGGCAGATTCGTTCTCGGCGACCATCGGCGCGAGATTGAGACGCCTGGCTTCGTCGCGGGGCATGGGCGTGCAGACGATGCCCGATGTGTGGCGCACGATGAAGGCCATCTTTTCCGGCGTGCAATGCACGGCAGCAACGATCAGATCGCCTTCGTTCTCGCGGCCGTCATCGTCCATGACGACGACAATCTCGCCGCGCTCAAATGCGCGCAATGCATCCACAACCTGCTTCTGATTATAGCTCATCGACATACACCCCTGTTAAATCCGTCCCGTTTGGCCACTTTTTCAGACGCGGCCCGTTTGGCCGCGGTGACGCAGATAATGATCCGCGATGGCGCAAGCGACCATGGCTTCGCCAATCGGCACGGCGCGGATGCCGACGCATGGGTCGTGACGTCCCTTGGTCATCACGTCCACTTCCTTGCCATCCTTGTCGATGGAGCGGCGCGGCGTCAAAATCGAAGAGGTCGGCTTGACCGCAAAACGCGCCACTACCGGCGCACCGGTGGCGATGCCGCCCAGAATACCGCCAGCATGATTGGACAGGAACAGCGGCGTGCCATCATTGCCCATCCGCATTTCGTCGGCATTTTCCTCACCGGTCAGGCGCGCAGCTTCAAAGCCATTGCCGATTTCCACGCCCTTCACGGCGTTGATCGACATCAGCAGGCTGGCGATATCCTGATCGAGCTTGCCATAGATCGGCGCGCCGATACCGGCGGGCACGCCCTCGGCCACGATCTCGATGACCGCGCCGACCGACGACCCGCTCTTGCGAATGCCATCGAGATAATCCGCAAACAGTTCGACCGAACCCGCATCCGGCGAGAAGAAAGGATTGTTGTCGACTTCCGACCAGTTCCAGCGGCGACGGTCGATGCCATGAATACCCATGGCCACCAGCGCACCTTTGACTTCCAGCCCCGGCACGATCTTCCGCGCAATGGCGCCAGCCGCCACGCGGGCCGCTGTTTCGCGCGCCGACGAACGGCCGCCGCCGCGATAATCGCGAATGCCGTATTTGACGTCATAGGTGTAATCGGCATGGCCCGGACGATACTGGCGGGCAATCTCGCCATAATCCTTGGAACGCTGATCCGTGTTTTCGATCATCATCGAAATCGGCGTGCCGGTGGAAGTCATGGTCACGCCGTCTTCGCCCAGAAGAACGCCCGACAGCACGCGCACCTGATCCGGCTCGCGGCGCTGGGTGGTATATTTGGACTGACCCGGCTTGCGCTTGTCGAGATAGGATTGAATTTCGGCTTCGGTAAAGGTGATGCCGGGCGGGCAACCATCCACGACGCAACCCAGCGCGAGACCGTGGCTTTCGCCCCAGGTGGTTACGCGGAACAGATGACCGAAACTATTATGAGACATGCGCGACGCCTGACTAAAATGACCCTGGGTTGCCCCGGAGGCAAACCCTGACGGGCAGGATACCAGCTACTTTACCGGGCGTTTTATTGAGCTTTTCCGGATCGGTCAAATCATGGCCATCATCGACCTGAAATTTCCTTCGGTTCATCCCGATCCGGTATTTTTTTTGACACATTCGGTACGCTACATTGAGGGCAACAAAGCGCAAGCCGCTAATGAACAAATGACGACGTCGTGTCGATTCGCTCAGGCGATGCCTTCACCGGTACACGGCAATGCAAATGGGCGAAAAAGCGGGCAAAAGGAGCGGAAAACCATGCAGTATCTGGTCGGATTGATCCTCATTCTCGCCTCCCTGTTTTCAACAGTCGCGATGGCGGACGATGCCGAAGGCAAGATCACGTCCATCAACAAGGACAGCGAAACGCTTTCGCTCGATGATGGCAAGACCTACAAATTGCCCGGCGAGTTCGATTACAGCGCCATAAACAAGGGCATGAAGGTCCTCATCATTTACGATATGGTGGACAATACCCGCTTCATCACCGACATTCAGGAAGCGCCGTAAGCGCTTGCTATAGGCAATTGGCAGGTTTGAAGAGCGGCTGAAAAGCCGCTCTTTTCATGGGTTAAACCAGCCGCTGCGCACCACACGCGCCCAATCCGGACGCCCCGCCTTCTCGGCAAGTGCCATCATGCGCGATGTGTCGTAAGGAATGCTGCGCATCGTCACCAGCCAGCCGGACGGGCCTTCCTCTATCACGGCATAGGACGCATTCGGATTGCCGGTTTGCACGACATGCGGGCGCGGCTGATCATCGTCATAACCTGGGCAACCGACACTGCCGGGATTGACCAGCAGGCTGCCATCGCTCAGGCGCAAAATGCGCGGCATATGCGTGTGCCCGCACAGCAGCAGCGACGCGGAAATGTCCTCTGCTTCTGCTTCAATCGCCGCCCGTGATTGCAAAACGACATCGCCGTTTTCCGTTACAGTCTCGACCCAATAGCATGTGTCGCTCGTCGGCGTGGCGTGGCAGGCGAAAATGCGACCATCGGCCAGCGTGCGCGTTGCGGGCAAGGCGCGCAGCCATTCCAGATGCGTCTCGTCGATCTGCTCCCGCGCCGCACGGTCTGAACGGCTCATCTCGTCGATGGGTTGTTCGACCAGCCAGCGATCATGATTACCGCGAATGGAAATCATATCACGGGCGATCAGCATGTCGGCTGTTTCGCGTGCGGCGAGCGGTCCGCTCAGATGATCGCCGAGATTGATGATGGTTTCGATGCCCTGTGCGTCAATATCGGCAAGCACCGCCGCCAGCGCATCGCTGTTGCCATGAATATCTGCAATGACGGCAAAGTGTTTGAACGGCATAAAGCAACCCTTCGCTATATGAGCGCAATTCTGCCGCCGATCATAGCCGCCATCAGCGGCTTGTTACACCCATTCGAGCTTGCCGTTTTCGAACTTCAGAATCTTGTCCTGCGGGATCGAGAGATTGGCCGCTTCATGGCCGTCCACATCGCCGTAGAGATAGAATAGCGTGCGGATGCAGCCGCCATGGGTCACGCAGACGGTCGGCCATTCCACGGCTTCCACCCAGCGGCCAATGCGCTGCGAAAGGCCCATATAGCTTTCGGCAGTGGTACCCGGCGGCACGAAATTCCATTTGTCGCGGGCGCGCGCTTCGATGAGATCGTTCCGGTCCTTGGCGATGTCTTCCATCATGAAGCCCTGCCAGTCGCCGAAATTCACTTCCATCAGCTGCGGGTCGGTGCGGAAATCATAAGGATCAAGGCCCATGCGCAAGCGGATGCGTTCCATCGTCTCGCGCGTGCGGCGCAGCGGACTTGCCACGAAATCGAAGCCCGCACCGTCGCCGATCAGCGCTTTCAGCATATCGCCGTTGCGGTCAGCCTGCGTGCGTCCATGGGCATTGATGTCGATATCGAGCTGCCCCTGAATGCGCTGCGAAACATTCCAGTCCGTTTCGCCATGACGCGAAAAGTAGATGATCTCCCGGGCCAAAGCCTTACCTCTAAAGCGTTGCCAGTCGAAAACGATTGTCGAAACCGTGCCGACTGTTCTTCTCTAAAACAGGGATAACTTTCCCGGCGTGGGAAAGACAAAGAAAAATCCCGAAAAGCGTGTCAACTTTTCGGGATTTCAGAAGGGTCGTATCAGTCCTTGACGACTGAAATGTCCGGCGCGTCGACGGCTTTCATGCCGATGACGTGGTAGCCGCTATCGGCATGGTGCACTTCACCCGTCACCGAACGCGACAGGTCGGAGAGGAAGTAAAGGCCGACATCGCCCACTTCTTCGATCGTCACGGTGCGGCGCAGCGGCGCATTATATTCGTTCCACTTGAGAATATAGCGGAAGTCGCCAATGCCCGAAGCGGCCAGCGTCTTGATCGGGCCAGCCGAAATCGCGTTGACGCGGATGTTCTGCGGACCGAGATCGACGGCGAGATATTTCACGCTTGCTTCGAGTGCAGCCTTGGCAACGCCCATGACGTTGTAATTCGGCATGACCTTCTCGGCGCCGTAATAGGTCAGCGTCAGGATCGAGCCGCCATCGGCCATCAGCTTTTCCGCGCGGCGGGCAACCGCCGTCAGCGAATAAACCGAAATCAGCATCGTGTTGGTGAAGTTGGCTTCCGACGTATCGAGGTAACGGCCAGTCAGTTCGTCCTTGTCGGAGAAACCGATGGCGTGCACCAGAAAGTCGATCTTGCCCCACTTCTTCTCAAGCGCATCAAAAACAGCGTCGATGCTCGCGGCATCTGCCACGTCGCAATGACCGGCAACGAAAGCGCCAAGCTCTTCAGCCAGCGGCTCGACGCGCTTCTTCAATGCATCGCCCTGATAGGTGAATGCGAGCTCTGCGCCGGCATCGCGGGCGGCCTTGGCAATGCCCCAGGCGATGGAGCGGTTGTTGGCCACGCCCAGAATCAATCCACGCTTGCCCTGCAACAAACCTGACTGTGCGGTCATTAAGGGTCCTCATTGAAAAATAATAAACTTGTTGCCCTATCGCACAGGCTTGCATCACCTTCAAGCAATTGCAGCGAAAAAGCCGGGCATTGTCACCTTACTGCCGCAAAGCTACAACACCCGGCCCGCATTTTGGCCTGCGTGACCACAGAAAAACAGTTCTGATCGATTAAAAAGCAATTCAATCGATCAGAATCGCAACAACCCTGGTTGTTCAGGTCTATTCGCTCCCAGCAGCTACCTGCTCCGGGAAGGCATGAATCAGCCTTCCCGGTGCTTCTTCAGGAACTCTTCCAGTTCAGCGTCGCCGCCATCCGGCAGCATGATGCGGATATGCACATAAAGGTCGCCGCGCCCGCCAGCTTTCAGCGGCAGGCCCTTTTCCTTCAGGCGCAACACCCGGTCCGAACTCGACCAGGCCGGAATTTTCACCGCGATACGCCCGTCCAGCGTCTCGACCTCTTCCTTGCCGCCCAGTGCGGCATCGCTGAGATTGACCGGCAGATCCACATGCACATCACGCCCTTCGAGGCGGAAACGCGGATGCGGCTTGAAGCGGATCGTCACCAGCGCATCGCCGGCCGTTCCACCCATCAGCGGTTCGCCCTGCCCTTTCAGGCGGATGGTCTGGCCATCCTCGACATATTTCGGCAGCTTGATGTTGAGGTGCTTGCCATTCGGGAAAATTGCCTCGACCTTCTCGGCACCTGCCGCCTGCGACAAGGTCACGTCGATAGATGCGGTCAGGTCTTCACCCTTGGCATTGCCAGCGGCGCGGCCACGCGGACGCCCGCCACCGCCGAAGGCGCTGCCGAACAGGTCATTCAGAATATCTTCCGCGCCGCCAAAGCCTGCGCCCTGATGGCCGCCGGGGCCGGAACGAAATTCGAAATGGCTGTTGCCGCCGCCCTGACGAAAACCGGCAAACGGGTCGCCATGCGCGCCGCCGAAGCCCTGCCCGCCCTGGAAACCCTGAAACAGCGGCTTGCCTTCCGCGTCGATCTCGCCGCGGTCGAACTGGCCCCGTTTGTCCTTGTCGCCGACAATTTCATAGGCCTGATTAATTTCCGCAAAGCGCTCCTGCGCCTTCGGATCATCCTGGTTCTGATCCGGATGGTGCTTTTTGGCCAGCTTGCGAAAGGCCGATTTTATTTCTTCGGGCTTCGCCGTTTTGGCGACGCCCAGCACGCTATAGGGATCGCGCATATAGTTCCTCATTCAGGAAAATGACTGTGAAGTCAGTGGTAAGACTCATTGAGCCTAATATGCGCATGAGGGAAGAAAAGTTCCAGTCTGTACAGACTATAGGCCGCGCTTATTGTCAGATTGGCGCGAAGGACGTCACTGTCCACTGGCCGCCGCGCTGCATGCAGGTTTCGCCTCGATAGATGGAAACACCGTCAAAAGCCTCACGCGAGGTTTCGAATTCGCGGCAGAGCTGGTCGTTCTTGTTGCTTTCGGCAATCGTCGTGATCGTGCCCTGGCTGCCGGTATTCGGATTGGCCCATGGAACCGGCTTCTTGCCCCATTGCGTGAAATTCAGCGCCGAAACCACGTTCTGAACCGCAGACTGATCGGAGAGCTTGCCGGAATCCGTCTCGGTCGGCTGCTTGACCGAACCGGTAATGGTCGTCGAATCAGGAACGGCCTTGTCGATGCTGACGCCGCCCATCGCACAACCGGCGAGCGAAAACATGGTCATGCCGAGCACGACATTGCGCAAGGCCGCAGCATAATCAACGGCAAAGCCAATATGTTTCTGATGGCAGGCAGTTCCAGCGGCCAAACGCTACTTCCTCAATTTTACACGCTATGGATGCAGCGATTATGGCGGCAGTGGGTTAACAAGCGATGAGGTGGCAAGGTAAACAAATCCATACCAATGCACAACAGCAACTCTGTGGGTTTCGGCAGCCGGCTGGCAGAAATGTGCGCCTTCATTTTTGCGGTGCGGCATAAGCAATCATCGCGACCTCCATCCTCGCTGGAGGTGGACAAGACGCGTTTTATGGACGAAGCTCGCGCCAGCTTTCAGGTCGGGATTCCCGTTCCGACCATGCCTATCACCACAATCATTCGAGAATAGTGGAAATGACCAGCTCAAGCGACGACTTCACCCTGTCCTCCCAGCCTTTCAAGCTCTTTGCGGAGTGGCTGGCCGATGCAGGCAAGACCGAACCGAACGATCCCAACGCCGTGGCGCTTGCGACCGTCGATCCCGACGGACTGCCCAATGTGCGCATGGTGCTGCTGAAGGATTTCGACGAGCAGGGCTTTGTCTTCTACACCAATTATGAGAGCAAGAAGGGGCAGGAAATCCTCTCGGCTGAAAAGGCTGCAATGTGCTTTCACTGGAAAACGCTGCGCCGTCAGGTGCGCGTGCGCGGCCCCGTCGAAAAGGTCAGCGACGCCGAAGCCGACGCCTATTACGCATCCCGCCCGCGCGGCAGTCGCATCGGTGCCTGGGCCTCAAAACAGTCGCGCCCGCTGGAAAGCCGTTTTGCGCTGGAAAAATCCGTCGCGGAATATACCGCGAAATATGCAATCGGCGACATTCCACGCCCGCCCTACTGGTCGGGTTTCCGCATTCGTCCGGTCTCGATCGAGTTCTGGCACGACCGTGCGTTCCGCCTGCACGACCGCGTCTTGTTCACCCGGCCCAAGCCGGAAGGTGACTGGAACAAGGACCGGCTTTATCCGTAAGGGAAAAGAAAACCGCTACACGCCTCCGCCCTCATCCTGAGGTGCGGAGCGCAGCGAAGCCTCGAAGGATCGGTCCTTCGACAAGCTCAGGATGAGGGTCGCGCGTCTACACCCGCCCTTCAATTACACAATCGGCTTGATCGCCACCCAGAGACTGCCGAAAACGAGGCCGAGGAAGATCAGCCAGCCGACAATATTGTTCGACTTGAACAGTTTCAGGCACTGGTCGGGATTGTCGATATCGAGCACGATGATCTGGCGATAAAGATGCACGCCAGCGGCCAGCAATCCGGCCAGTGCGGGCATCGGTACCTGCGCCACGGCAAAGGCGGCAGCAAAGAAGCCGATAGCGCCGCCATAAAGGATCATCAGCGCAGTCTTGGTGTGTTTGCCGAACAGGCGCGCCGTCGAGCGAACGCCGACCAGCGCATCGTCTTCCTTGTCCTGATGCGCGTAGATCGTGTCATAGCCGATGGTCCACAGGATCGCGCCGATATAGAGCAGCACCGGCGGCAAGGAGAGTGATCCTTCCACCGCAGCCCAGCCCATCAACGCACCCCATGAAAAGGCGAGACCCAGCACGAATTGTGGCCAGTCGGTAATGCGCTTCATGAACGGATAGGCCGCGACGATCAAAAGCGAGAAAATGCCGAGCGCAATCGAAAACCAGTTGAATTGCAGCACCACCACAAGCCCGACCAGCGCTTGCAGGACGAGAAAAGCCTTGGCCTGACCGCGGGTCACTTGCCCGGCAGGCAGCGGACGCGACCGGGTGCGATCCACCTGATCGTCAATATCCTGATCGACAAGGTCGTTATAGGTGCAGCCCGCACCCCGCATGGCGATAGCGCCGACCAGAAACAGAAACAGGTGCCAGATCGACGGCATGACTGACCACGCGCCATCACCCGGATGTGCACCAGCGCCCGCCACCAGTGCCGCCGACCACCAGCACGGCCACAACAGAAGCTGCCAGCCAATCGGGCGGTCCCAGCGCGCAAGCTGCGCATAGGGCCACAATCCCTGCGGCAACAACTTATAGACCCAATGACCCGACGGAGCGTCCTTTACACGTCCTTGCGCATTGCGTGACTGAATCGATCCGTGTAGTTCGGGCTGTGACATGGCGAAATCCTTGATATATGCAGCCATCACTATAACCCCGACGAAGACGGAGCAAGCAATGAGAGTTCTTTTAATCGGTTCTGGCGGTCGTGAACATGCTCTGGCCTGGAAACTGGTCGCTTCTCCGTCACTGACAAAACTCTATTGCGCGCCGGGAAATCCCGGCATCGCGGAAGCTGCCGAACTGGTCGATATGGATGTCAGCGACCACAAGGCCGTGATTGCTTTCGCCAAGGAAAACGCCATCGATCTCGTGGTCGTCGGCCCCGAAGGCCCGCTGGTTGCAGGCCTTGCCGACGATCTGCGCGCCGAGAACATTCGCGTTTTCGGCCCATCCAAGGCTGCAGCCCAGCTTGAAGGCTCCAAAGGTTTCACCAAGGATCTCTGCGCCCGCTTCGATATTCCGACCGGAGCCTATGGCCGCTTCAACAATGCGCCAAAGGCCAAGGCCTATATCCGCCAGCAGGGCGCTCCCATCGTGGTCAAGGCCGATGGCCTTGCGGCAGGCAAAGGCGTGGTCGTCGCCATGACGCTTGATGAAGCGCTGGATGCCGTCGATGCCTGCTTCGAAGGCGCATTCGGTTCTGCCGGTGCCGAAGTCGTGGTGGAAGAATTTCTGGACGGCGAAGAAGCAAGCTTCTTCTGCATCTGCGACGGCAAGACCGCCGTGCAGCTCGGCTCGGCGCAGGACCACAAGCGCGTCGGCGACGGCGACACCGGCCCCAATACGGGCGGCATGGGCGCCTATGCCCCGGCGCCGGTCATGACGCCGGAAATCGTCGAGCGCACCATGCGCGAGCTGATCGAACCGACCATGCGCGGCATGGCGGAAATTGGCGCGCCCTTCTCCGGTGTTTTGTTCCTCGGCCTGATGATCGGCAAGGACGGCCCGAAACTGATCGAATACAACACCCGTTTCGGCGACCCGGAATGCCAGGTGCTGATGATGCGCCTCAACAGTGACCTGCTGACGCTGCTCAATGCCGCTGTCGACGGCAAGCTGGATCAGGTTTCGCTGGACTGGAAAGATGATCCGGCGCTGACCATCGTCATGGCTGCGGAAGGCTATCCGACCAATGTGAAGAAGGGCAGCGTCATTCGCGGCCTCGACGCGCTCGACGGCATCGACGGCGTCAAGGTTTTCCATGCAGGCACGGCAGAGAAAGACGGGCAGCTGGTTGCCAATGGCGGTCGCGTGCTGAACGTGACTGCCGTGGGCAAAACCGTCGCCGAAGCGCAGGCCAAAGCTTATGACGCCATCAAGAAGATCGACTGGCCGGAAGGTTTCTATCGCACAGACATCGGCTGGCGCGCCGTGGAGCGCGAGAAACAAGCCTGAGCAGAGGCTGCGACAGATATGTCCAACGCACTTGTCCCGGAATTTGCGGTCACCGATTGGCAAACCAGCTTGAGCTTCTACTGCGACATACTGGGCTTTAGCTGCCGCTATCAGAGGTCTGAGGAAGGTTTTGCCTATCTCGAGCGGGACGGTGCAGAGCTGATGATTGATCAGATCGATCAGGGACGTACATTCGGTGGGCAGTATCTGCCAACTGAGTATCCGTTCGGACGCGGGCTGAATGTCCAGATCCGCGTCTCGGCAATCGACCCTATCCTTGCTTCCCTGAAGGCTGCCAATATTCCGCTTTTCCTGCCTCTCGAAGAAAAGTGGTATCGTAACGGCGACATGGAGGCCGGGAACCGACAATTCGTCGTGGCCGATCCCGATGGCTATCTGCTGCGCTTCTACGAGGATATGGGCAGCCGCCCCGTTCAACGGAGCTGATCGTTATCAGCCCGATTGCGAACGTCTACGCCGTATGGACACGGTTGCGGATTCCTATGCCGTATGGACGCGGTTGCGGATTTTTATGCGGTATGGACGCGGTTGCGTCCGGCTTTCTTCGCCTGATAGAGCGCGCCGTCAGCACGGCGCATGGTCTCGTAGAGGCTCTCTTGTTCTATCTGTTCCGCCACGCCGAAACTGGCCGTTGGCCCCCAGTCCTCTGCCTTGCCCTCAAAGCGCAGACCACTCAGCGTTTCACGCAGATTTTGCGCCAGTGCCTGCGCCGACGCCAGTTCCGCATCGGGGATGAAGACGACAAACTCCTCGCCGCCCATGCGTGCCGCGACCGCCGTCTTGGGCAGATGGTTTTTCAGAAGCTTGCCAAAGGCAGCAATCACACGGTCACCGCCGTCATGACCATAAGTGTCATTGACGCGCTTGAAGAAATCCAGATCGCTCATGATCACCGAGTAACGAATGCGGTCGCCCTTGCGCGCCAGCACACGTGAGACATGGCGGTCAAAGCCGCGCCGGTTATAAATCTCTGACAACGGATCGACTTCCGACTGCTCGCTCGCCTCGCCCACCATGTGCGAAACCGTGCTCAAGAGCAGCAGCAGGCCCCGCGCCACCTGCACGAAAACACCCACCGACAGCGACACGATCACATGCAAACTGTCCGACTGGTCCTGCGTCCGCGTGTCAGTGCCGGGCCAGCCGACAAGGAAGACGCGGGCGAAATAATGAATGCAGCTCAAAACTGCCAGCGCCATCAGCAGCTTGTCCACCACACGCGGCATGCCGGATTGGTGAATGACACGGATCATCATCAATTGCGCGAGGCAAAGCGGCAGCTGATAGAGCATGCGATAGGGGAGCGACGTCTTCGGCAGGTCAAAGATCAGCAGATTGCAGACAATGGCCGCGAGAAAAAATATGCCGAGCAGCCGCCAGTCTGTCTTCTGCCGATAGGTATTCTGCAAGCCGACAATGGTCGCGAAAAACACCGACATCACCAATGCGAAGGAAATGAAGCTCGGCAGGCGTGGATTGGCAGCAATTGGAATCCAGTAGCTGACAATCGCGCCAAGTGCAGCACAAATGGACGCGATGGTGAACCAGCGCGGCGCGGCGTAGTTCTTTTCCTGGATGGAAACAAAGGCGAATATCAGAACGAAGACGCAAGCCGCCGTCAGATTGGCTGTCAGAAAAAACGGAACAAGCGTCATATGCAAAACACCCTCAAACATTTGGAAATTCTAATACAATGCAGCAAAGATTCAGTTAAGCGCGGCAATCGGCAGGCCTTGTTCTGCGCCTATTGGTGCGGCCCGCACGGCCTTTTGATACGGACACCTCTTCATGTCGCAAAATAACTTGAAATTTTTTCTACAAGCCTGTCGATTTAGCCATTCACCATTCGTCGTATAGCCGAAACGGTCGAAGCGGCTCGCGTTTTGACGACATCGCCGGAACCGCTTCAGAACTTTGTTTTACGCGCATCCTGTCCGAAAACCGTTTCACATTTTACGGGCTGCGCTTCAGGAGGAAGACCAATGCGTTTCATGATGTTGATGATACCCGGCGGCTATGCGACGGCAGCACCCGACGCCATGCCCAGCGCGGAAGCGGTGGAAGCCATGATGAAGTATAATGAAGAGCTGAAAAAGGCTGGCGTTCTGCTGACGCTGGATGGTCTGCACCCGCCCGCGACCGGCGCGCGTGTCAGCTTTAAGGGCGGCAAGCCCAGCGTCGTTGACGGCCCCTTTGCCGAAGTCAAGGAAGTGCTCGGCGGCTACTGGATGATCGACGTGCGTTCCCGCGATGAAGCCATCGAATGGGCGCGCCGCTGCCCGGCCTCGGAAAACGACATTATTGAAGTCCGTCGCGTTCAGGAAATGAGCGACTTTCCCGAAGATGTGCAAAAGGCCGCCGAAGGATTCGGCGATCTCAAGGGGTGACGACAGACGCCACCATAGAAGCGGTCTGGCGGATCGAGCAGACAAGGCTCACCGCCAGACTGGCGCGTATGCTGCGCGATATCGGCCTTGCCGAAGAGATCGCGCAGGATGCCTTTGTGCTGGCTCTGGAACGCTGGCGACAGGACGGCATACCGCGCAACCCCGCCGCCTGGCTGATGCAGGTGGCGAAGAACCGTGCGCTCGACCGGCTGCGTCGCACCACGCTGATCGACAGCAAGCATCGCGAACTGGCAATCGACCTCACGGAACTGGAACAGGCCGATCCCAATATCGAAGCCAAGCTTGATGAAGACATTGACGACGACCTATTGCGGCTGATCTTTACAGCCTGCCATCCCGCGCTGCCCGCCGAACAGCGTGTGGCGCTGGCCTTGCGGCTCTTGGGTGGCCTGTCGACGCCGGAAGTGGCACGTGCCTTTCTCGTGCCAGAAGCCACCGTGGCGCAACGCATCGTGCGCGCCAAACGGACCTTGCGCGAAACGGCAGCCGCTTTCGAACCGCCGCAGGGCGACGAGCGGCAGCAGCGTCTCGCCGCCGTGCTGGAGGTGGTCTATCTCATTTTCAACGAGGGTTATGTGGCAAGCGAAGGCGCGCACTGGCTGCGTGCCGATCTTTGCCATGAAGCCCTGCGCCTCGGGCGCTCGCTTGCAGCATTGATGCCAAACGAGCCCGAAGTCCACGGCCTTGCCGCCCTTATGGAATTGCAGGCATCGCGCTTTGCCGCCCGCACCGACAAGGCCGGAAACCCGATCCTGCTGCTGGATGAGGATCGCAGCCGCTGGGACTGGTCGCAGATTAGGCGCGGCCTCGACGGACTGAACTGCGCCATGGCCCTCACCCCGACGCCCGGCGCCTATCAGCTTCAGGCGATGATCGCATCCTGCCATGCCCGCGCCGCGACTGCCGCCGAGACCGACTGGATCGCCATTGCCGCCTATTATCAGGCGCTGGCTCTCGTCGCGCCCTCACCCATTGTCGAAGTGAACCGCGCTGTGGCTGTCGGCATGGCTTTTGGCCCCATGCAGGGATTGGCCATTGTCGATGCGCTTGCCGATGAGCCGCGCCTGAAAGACTCGCATCTGCTGCCGACCGTGCGCGGCGATCTTCTGGAAAAGCTTGGGCGAAGTGCGGAAGCCAGTGCAGAATTTCGCCGGGCAGCCGAACTGACGAGCAATGCGCGCGAACGCGCCCTGCTTCTTGCCCGCGCCAAAGCAATATAAAAGCACTGGAAAATATTGACGTTTACGTAATAAGCCGGTAGCTCTTGTCATGAAGAAGACTGATACTCCCTCTGCCTGCTGGCAGATCGGAGGCCGGGGTTTCCGAGGAGGAGCCTCGATGAGCACGATGTGGAGGAAAGATGTATCGCGCGCCGGTTTCTGAAATTTCCCATACGCTGATGAAGGTTGCGGGGCTTGAGAAAGCGCTGGAAGACAACCGCTTTCCCGAATTTTCCGCCGATCTGGCCGAAGCCATTCTCGAAGAAGCCGGAAGATTTGCAGCCGAGCGCGTCGAGCCTCTGCGCATTTCCGGCGACCGTCACGGCGCTACCGTCAAGGACGGTGTCGTCACCACCGCCCCCGGCTGGAAAGACCTTTACCGCGACTGGATCGCAGGCGGCTGGAACTCGCTGACCGGCACGCCGGATTATGGCGGTCAGGGCCTGCCGACCATGATGTCGGTCGCCGTCAGCGAAATGTGGAATTCCGGCACGCTTGCATTCGCCATTGCGCCGACGCTGACCATGGGTGCTGTCGAAGCGCTGGAAAAGCACGCCTCCAAGGAATTGAAGGATATCTATCTCGAAAAGCTCATTTCCGGCGAGTGGATGGGCACGATGAACCTGACCGAGCCGCAGGCCGGCTCCGACCTTGGCGCGTTGCGTAGCCGCGCCGAACGCAGCAATGACGGCACCTATCGCATTTTCGGCCAGAAAATCTTCATCACCTATGGCGAGCATGACCTGACCGACAATATCGTGCATCTGGTGCTGGCCCGCCTGCCCGATGCGCCTGTGGGCACCAAGGGCATTTCGCTGTTTCTCGTGCCGAAATTCCTCGTCAATGAGGATGGTTCACTCGGTCGCCGCAATGATTTGTTCTGTTCCGGTCTTGAGCACAAGCTGGGCATTCACGCCTCACCGACCTGCACCATGATCTATGGCGACGGCTTCGTGAAGGGCGAGGAACAGGGCGCGGTCGGCTATCTGATTGGCGAAGAAAATCGCGGCCTCGCCTGCATGTTCACCATGATGAACAATGCCCGCCTGCTGGTCGGCATTCAGGGCGTCGGCGTGGCTGAAGCGGCCTATCAGCAGGCGCTTAATTACGCGAAAGAGCGCAAACAGGGCCGCGCCATCGGTGCTGACCCGAAGAACGGCATGAGCCCGATCATCGAGCATCCCGATGTGCAGCGCATGCTTTTGACCATGAAAGCGCTGACGCAGGCCGCCCGCTCCATCACCTATGCTTGCGCCCATGCGATCGACATGAGCCATGTGACCGAGGGCGCAGACAAGCAACATTGGGGCGACCGCGCCGGTCTGCTCACGCCGCTGGCCAAAAGTTTCTCGACGGATGTCGGTGTCGATGTCGCGTCGCTTGGCGTGCAGATCCATGGCGGCATGGGCTTCATCGAGGAAACCGGCGCAGCGCAGTTGTTGCGCGATGCCCGCATCACGCCGATTTACGAAGGCACCAACGGCATTCAGGCCATCGATCTGGTGATGCGCAAGCTGCCGCTCGGCAATGGCGAGCATATCAAGGGCTTCCTCGATGAATTGCAGCAGGACGCCGATAAGGCCACCGCATCCAATCGCCCGGAACTGGGCGAAACCGGCGCACGTCTTGCAAAGGCATTGACCGAAGCACGCGAAGCAACCGACTGGCTGCAAAAGACCGTCGCCGAAGGTGGCGCAGAGGCAGCGCTTGCCGGTGCAACGCCTTACCAACGTCTGCTGTCGCTCGTTTCCGGCGGCGCTTATCTGGCCCGCGCGGCGCTTGCGGGCGACGATAATGGGCGCGCTGTTCTCTGCCGTTTCTTCGCCGAGAACATGCTGGCCGAAGTATCGTCGCTGAAAGACACCGTCATCACCGGCGCAGCCAGCCTTGCTGCCGCCAAATCCGCGCTGGAGGCTTGAGCGTGAGCGAACATATTCTCGTTGAACGTCGCGATGCGGTGCAGATTATCCGGCTGAACCGGGCCGACAAGAAAAACGCCATTACCCGCGCCATGTATGCCACCATGGCCAAAGCGCTGAAGGATGGCGATGCCGATGATGCAGTGCGCGTCCATGTTTTCCTTGGCGTGCCGGGCGCGTTTTCATCCGGCAACGACATGCAGGACTTCATGGCTGCGGCCGCAGGCGGCGGCGATATGGGCAAGGACATTCTGGATTTTCTCTACGCCCTGTCGAGCGCCAAAAAGCCGGTCGTGTCAGGCGTTGACGGCCTCGCAATTGGCGTCGGCACAACGATCCATTTTCATTGCGACCTGACATTTGCAACGTCGCATGCATTGTTCCGCACGCCATTCGTCGATCTCGGTCTGGTACCGGAAGCCGGTTCCAGTCTGCTCGCGCCACCGCTGATGGGGCATCAGAAGGCCTTTGCCCTTCTGGCGCTCGGCCATGGTTTCAGTGCGGAAGCCGCCCTTGAAGCGGGTATCGTCTATAAAATCGTGGAAAGCGGCGAGCTGGAAACGGAAGTGCTGAAGGCTGCGGAAGAAATCGCCGCCAAGCCACCGGAAGCCATGCAGATCGCCCGCTCACTGATGCGCTTGCCGGCTGAAAACATTGCAGATCGCATTGCGCGGGAAGCGAAGCTTTTTGGCGAACGCCTGACCTCCAGCGAAGCGCGTGAGGCCATCATGGCCTTTCTCAGCCGCAAGAAATAAATCCCGGCTCTGATCGATAAAAAAGAACCCGGATGGGGAAACCCATCCGGGTGGCTTTGTCTGGAGGTCAGCCAATTAATTTAGCTTCCAAAGAAGCAGTTTCTCAAAGCTAGCGGCAGAATGGGTCAAGATCGTGATCACACGAGAATGTGAACCGTCCGGGTAATGCACCGCCTCTAGTCAGCTCAATTGCGAGCGATGATTTCCTTGCCTTCGATCACCAGACGGACGCCCAGCGTGCCAGCCTTGCGGCGTGCGAGGAAGCGCGGGCGGCGACGGCGTGTTTCATGTCCCTGACGGCGAGCCTGCGGCTGGCCGGTGCGAACCGGGCCGGTGCTTTCGTAAAGCGGACGGGCAACGCCGTCTTCTTCCACCAGCATCATCGGCAGGTTGAACGCAGCCGCCCAGGCGCGCCAGTCGGCGGCAACATCGGTCAGATCATGCGCCACCAGAAGCGGCACGGAAAGCTGCGGGTCCTGATGCATCAGTTCCAGCGTGACGGTGATTTCGCCATACTCGTCTTCGACAGCACGAGCCACAACACCGACAAACGCATGGATCGGCAGTGCAATCGACATGGGCAGGCCGCTCGACGGCAGAACCTGCCGGATGACCGCGCCACGCTCGTTGATGGTGAAGGTGACGTCGGTATTGCCGTCATGCGATGCGTAGCTCACCACCTGCGGAAAGTGAAACGGATCGAGCCGCAGTTCACGGCCTGCCCAGTCTGGCTTCAGTCCCTTGCTCATCATTGTCAACGCCTCTGTCTCTCTGTCTCTTTCGAGAGCCGGTTATTCCAGCTTCTCTTTGATTGGGCTTTCTGCCCTCGTTGAGATGGAGAATAGACCGCGTTTGTTACCGACGGCCTTAAGGAGTTGGGTTAACTTTTCCCTGCTTTTTCCTTTGGTTATCAGAATGCAACCAGGTGTAAGAATTCAGAAATTCTTCCTAATATGCGTTTACCGATAGCAAAACGGGCGGAGAAACCGCCCGTCATGCAAATTGCAATTCTGTTTGTTTTACAGCGTCTTGCCGGGGTTCATAATCCCCGCCGGATCGAAGGCCGCCTTGATACGGCGCATCAGATCGAGCGCGAAAGGCTGCTTGAAATGCGCAAGCTCATCGCGCTTCAGACGACCGATGCCATGCTCGGCGGAAATCGATCCCCTGTAACTTGCAACAATTGTGTGGATACGATGATTGAGCGCGCCCCAATGGGAGAGGAATTCCTGCTTGTCGGCGCCAACCGGCTGCGACACGTTATAATGCAGGTTGCCATCGCCAATATGGCCGAAGCAGACAATGCGTGCGCCGGGGATCATTTCCAGCGTCGCGGCATTGGCTTCGCGGATAAAGGCCGGGATGGATGAAACCGGCACTGAAATATCGTGCTTGATCGAGCCGCCCTCCGGCTTTTGCGCCCAGGACATTTCCTCGCGCATTTTCCAGAAGGACTGCGCCTGCGCGACACTTTCTGCAATCGCCGCATCCTGAAGAATATCCGCTTCGAAGGCTTCGTGCAGAATGGTTTCCAGCGTGGTGCGCGCATCTTCTTCCGAGCGCGTGGAGGAAATATCGATCAGCACATACCAGTCATGCGGGCTTTCCAGCGGATCGCGCGCGCCATCGACATGGCGCACGGTGAACTCGACCCCGACACGCGGCATCAGCTCAAACCCGGTCAGTGACGGACCTGTATGTTCGGTCGCAAGCTGGAACAGGCGCAACGCATCTTCCGGGCTGCGCATTCCGGCATAGGCCACGCCCTTGCCCTTTGGCTGCGGGAAGATTTTCAGCACAGCCGCCGTGATGACGCCGAGCGTGCCTTCGGAACCCACGAACAGGTCTTTCAGGTCGTAGCCGGTATTGTCTTTCTTCACATAGCGAAGGTCGTCCAGAATTTCGCCGGTTGGCAAAACCACTTCGAGGCCGAGGCATAGCTCGCGCATATTGCCATAGGCGAGCACTGCGGTGCCGCCTGCATTGGAACCAAGATTGCCGCCGATCTGGCAAGAACCTTCCGCGCCCAGCGACAGCGGGAAAAGACGCCCCGCCTTCTCGGTCGCGTCCTGAAGATTTTTCAGGACAACGCCTGCCTCGACGGTCACCAGATTGCCGACCGTATCGAGCGCGCGGATCTTGTTCATGCGGCCAAGGGCCAGCACAACCGTCGTGCCGCTCTCATCCGGCGTCTGCGCGCCGACGAGGCCCGTATTGCCGCCCTGCGGCACGACCGGCGTTTTCGTTTCGCTGGCAAGCTTCATGATCGCCGCGACTTCCTGCGTCGAACCCGGACGCAGCACCAGCGGTGAATTGCCTTTATAAAGATCGCGTTGCTCGATCAGATAAGGCGCAATGTCTTCCGGCGCGGTGAGCGCGTTCTTCTCACCCACAATAGCGGCAAAACGTTCGATCAATCCGGTGTCCATATTGGTCCCTTGAAATCTAGCGCGGCGCGGCGGCGCGTTTCAGACGGTCATTGATGGCCTCGCCGAGACCGTCAAAAGGAATGGGTTCAACGGCAATGGTGCTGACGCCGGTGGCGTCGAGCTTGCGCATGAAATCGAAAAGATTGCTGGCCGCCTCGCGCAGATTGCCATCCGCACTGAGGTTCAGCACGGCCTTTGCCGTCTCGGCTCCGGCTACACGTGACGGCCCGAAAGCCAGCAGCGCTTCGCCCGGTTGCACATTGCCGACCGCAAGCCGCATCGACGCATCCGGCGCATAATGCGAGGCCATCATACCCGGCGCGATGATATGCGCCTGAATGGCCTCGGTCTGTTCGGTGCGCAGCAGGGTTTTGCCAATCGCGGCTTCGATCTCTTCCGCCGCAAGCCCGCCGGGGCGCAACAGACGCACAGTGTCCGCCTCGACCTTTACGATGGTCGATTCCACACCAACCCCGCATGGACCCGCATCGAGGATCAGGTCTATTCTGTCGCCAAGATCGCCCGCGACCGCTTCAGCACTGGTGGGGCTGATACGTCCGGACGTGTTGGCGCTCGGCGCCGCCACCGGGCTGTCCAGTGCCGTGATAACCTCCTGCACGCGGCCATGCGGCATGCGGATGGCAAGCGTTGACAGTCCCGCCGTCACAAGTGGATGGATCGGACGATCTGTCTCCTGATGGTCTTTCAGCGGGAGCACGATGGTCAGCGGACCGGGCCAGAACAGTTCCGCAAGCTTGCGCGACAGCGGATCGAAGGTGACGTAGCGCTCTGCCATGGCGATGCCGCTGACATGGGCAATCAGCGGATTGAATTGCGGGCGACCCTTGGCGGCGAAAATTCCCGCAACGCCTTCACCATGGGAGGCATCGGCAGCAAGGCCGTAGACGGTTTCGGTGGGAATGGCGACAAGGCCGCCGCGCCGCAGGATTTCCACCGCGCGCTGAACTGCCTCATCATCGAATTTCATTACATCTGACACTGGTTTTCCGCCTCTCGGGCGTCCAAGTTGAGTGCATCCCGAAAAGTGCAAAGCGGTTTTCGGACAAGATGCACGCATAGATATGAGCGCCTTCTGCCTACACAAGCGCGAAGCCGCGCGCAAGCAAACAGGCGATCCGCCGCGTGCACATTTATGGCAACGCGGCCCGGAAAATTGCGTTTTGTTAGCTTTTTTAGGGCAGGATGATATTATTCATGCTTGAGGTGAATAATGTTATCGCGATTTATCGCCATTTCGCTGACTATCGCCGGACTGCCTGTTGTGGCCTCTGCCAACGGGGCGGAACCTGCGCGAACGACCTATGAGGTCGGTTCCATCGACTATATCGGCTATGACCGGATGGGGGCCAACGGGCTGCCTGTCTGCGGCACGTGCAACCAACGGCAAGAGGCTGAAGCCGAAGCGCTGAAGGAAATCGAAGCGCGGCGCAAGCGTGCCCGTGCCTATATGGCGCGCATGCAGGGCAAGCCTCTGCCGGAAGACGCGCAGGAACAGCCTGCCGCAACGCCCGCTGCAAGCCCGACCGAACAGAAGATGCCGGACTTCGATCCCGCCAAGCCGGTACGTGTCGTCGGCGAACCATGGGCTGGCGCATCCGGGGAAGTCGACCTGAGTTCGCTGGCACTTCGGCCAAGCCTTCAGTAACCCACAAACGAAAATGGCGCCGTAATGGCGCCATTTCTATTCCTATGCGCTTGCTATCAGCCTGCGATCTTGGAGAAATCCGCAACCTTACCGGTGGCTGTGCGGATCAGGTCGAGCAGAGCCAGACGATTGGCGCGGACATTTTCGTCCTCATCATTGACCAGCACTTTTTCGAAGAACGTATCGACCGGGCCGCGCAGCTTGGCGAGCGCCAGCATAGCACCCGAAAAATCTTCGCGGGCGATTGCCGCTTCGGTCTCGCTTGATGCAAGCGTAACCGCTTCGAACAAAGCCTTTTCCTCGTCCACCTTGAGAAGTGCGGCATCGACGCTGGTGGCGACCTTGGTGCCCTTCTTCTCTTCGGCTGCCAGAATATTGGCGGCGCGTTTGGTGCCTGCCAGCAGGTTCTTGCCGTCTTCCTCATTGATGAAGACGATCAGCGCTTCCAGACGGCGTGCGACCAGAAGCAGATTGTCGGCTTCCGGCGTCAGCACGGCGTCAATGGCGTCGTAACGTGCGCCCTCTTCCTTCAGATGCACCTTGAAACGGTCGTGAAGGAAGGACAAAAGATCGGCCAGCACCGGCTCTGCACTGCGGTCGGCTTCGGCACGAACCTCCACCTCATAGTTGCGCAACGCATTGTCGATATCCTGTTCGCCATCGACATCGCCGGATTTTTCGCCAGCGAGCCTGGCTTCGAATTCACGCAGCTTGCGTTGGACCACGCCTTCTTTCAGCGCAGCAAAGGCCGAACGGAACAGCGGCAGCAGCGGGAATTTCCAGTCCTGCGACAGCAGCAACCGGATCACGCCAAGGGCTGCGCGACGCAGTGCGTATGGGTCCTTCGAACCCGTCGGCTTTTCATCGATAGCCCAGAAACCGACCAGCGTATCCAGCTTGTCGGCCAGCGCGACGGCAACCGATACCGGCTCCTTCGGCACGACATCGGACGGACCTTGCGGCTTGTAATGTTCTTCAAGCGCTGCGGCGACAGCATCGTCTTCGCCCTGAAGCACCGCATATTTGCGGCCCATCGCGCCCTGAAGTTCAGGGAATTCACCCACAACTTCGGTCTGGAGATCGGCCTTGGCGAGAACGGCAGCACGTGCGGCTAGCTTCGGATCAGCGCCGACCAGCGGGGCGATCTGTGCAGCCAGTTCGCGGATACGCTCAACGCGCGCGCCTTGCGTGCCCAGCTTCGCATGGAAGGTCACATTCAGGCCGTCCAACCGCGCCATGCGCTGGTCGAGCGGCTTCTTCAGATCGAGGCCGAATCTTTCCGCCGAGGCGGCCAACTTGTCGAGATCGGGCAAATCATGCTGATCGGTGTGCCAGAAATAGAGCGCATCCGACAGACGTGCACGCACGACCTTGCCGTTACCGTAAGCGATTTCCGTGCCGCCATCGCGGGCAGCAATGTTCGACACCAGAATGAATCGGTTGGACAGCGCTTCGGCTTCGCCCTGCTTGCGGGTGACAAAACACTTCTGGTTGGCGCGGATGGTGAGGCGGATGACTTCCGGCGGGATCGCCAGAAACTCTTCCTCGAACTCGCCCATCAGCACGACCGGCCATTCGACCAGACCGGACACTTCTTCCAGAAGCCCCTCGTCCTCGACCAGTTCGAGACCCGACGCGAAGGCAAGATTATGCGCGTCCTGCGAGATCATTTCCTTGCGGCGTTCAGCATCGAGCACCACAAAAGCCTTTTCCAGCTTTTCGACATAATCGTCGAAGCGGCGCACCTTGATCGCCTGACCATCGCTCAGGAAACGATGACCATAGGTGAGATTGCCGGACTTGATGCCGTCAACGTCGAAATCGATAACCACGGTTTCTTCGGTTTCAGGGCCGAAGGTGCACAGGATCGATTGCAGCGGACGCACCCAGCGCAATGCACCCGGCTTCGCCGAAGCTGCGCCCCAGCGCATGGATTTCGGCCACGGGAAATTGCGGATCGTCTGCGGCACGAGTTCGGCGACGATCTCTTCCGCCGGGCGGCCCGGCTTGGTCAGATGGGCAACATAGAAATCGCCCTTCTTCGGATCAGAATGCACATGCGCCTGCGCGACATCGGTGAGACCGGCCTTGCGCAGAAAGCCCTGAATGGCCTGTTCCGGTGCAGTAACCGACGGACCCTTGATGTCTTCATGCACGTCCTTGGAACGCACGGTCAGGCCGCGAATGTCGAGCGTCAGACGACGCGGCGTCCAGTAAGCGGTCGCGGCTTCATAGGTGAGACCGGCTTCGACCAGACCATCGGTGATCATCTTTTTCAGATCGCCGGCAGCCTTGCGCTGCATGCGGGCCGGGATTTCCTCGGAGAAGAGTTCGAGAAGTAAGTCAGGCATTACTCGCCCTCACGCTTGAAATTGAAACCACCGGCATCCGTCAGAAGGAATGCCTCGCCGCACTGACGCGCGAGATTGCGGACGCGCAGGATGTAGCTCTGGCGCTCGGTAACCGAGATCACGCCGCGCGCATCCATCAGGTTGAAGACGTGGGATGCCTTGATGCACTGGTCATAGGCCGGGAGCACGCATTTGTGCAGCGAACCCTCGCCCGTGCTGCCAGCCTTCAAAATGGCTTCGCATTCGCGCTCTGCATCGATGAAGTGGCGATGCAGGATTTCGGTATCGGCCATCTCGAAATTGTAGCGGGAATATTCCTGCTCAGCCTGCAGGAACACTTCGCCATAGGTGAGCTTTTCGTCGCCTTCGAGACCGTTGAAATTGAGGTCATAGACATTGTCCACGCCCTGCACATACATGGCGAGGCGCTCGAGACCATAGGTCAGCTCACCGGCAACCGGCGAGCATTCAATGCCGCAGACCTGCTGGAAATAGGTGAACTGCGACACTTCCATGCCATCGCACCAGCATTCCCAGCCAAGACCCCAAGCGCCGAGCGTCGGGCTTTCCCAGTCGTCTTCCACGAAGCGCACATCGTGCAGCGTCGGATCAAGACCGATGGCCTTCAGCGAACCGAGATAGAGATCCTGAAGGTTCGGCGGCGACGGCTTGATGATGACCTGATACTGGTAATAATGCTGTAGCCGGTTAGGGTTTTCGCCATAACGACCATCCTTGGGACGGCGCGACGGCTGCACATAGGCAGCTTTCCACGGCTTCGGCCCGAGCGAACGCAGCGTCGTTGCCGGATGGAACGTACCCGCACCCACTTCCATGTCGTAAGGCTGCAAAATAGCGCAACCATGTTCCGCCCAATAGTGATGGAGCGTCAGGATCAGGCCCTGAAAGGAACGGGTGGGATGCATATGTGCTGGCAACATGCTGGACGAATTAGACACCGGGCTGGGCCTCGTTATTGAAATGATGGCCCGGTCTAATTTGTCAGCACCGCAGGGTCAAGCATGACATTTGATCGCTGAATGGCAGGCGACCGGATCAACCAGTGAGATTGATGTTCTGGTTTGTTCCTCAACGCCTGAAAATTCGCATTAGTATCAGCTACCGAATATCTCAATCAGCTATAAAATACATTGCAATTTTCATTGTAAATTTTGATCGACGAGACGCCATTCTATGCCCTTTCCCAAAACCCAATACAGAGCCTTCGGTGAAGGTGATCTTATATTTGGCTCTCCCCAGACATGCTCATACTACGCTGTGAACTATCAACATTTTTCTGAAGCGGAGCTTCCTTGTGTTTCAAGTACGATGCGTCACTACGCCAGCACAAAATCTGATTTAGAGATACTAAAAGGAAGTCCCATAAGACTACCTGAAAGGCAGAGTGAATTCTTTGCGTTTACGGAATCACACAAAAAATACAAATCTATATTAGACGATCCATCACCCATCGACCACGAAAATTCCCAAACTCATGAAGATGTAGCGACCCACATGGAGCGCAAAGGGAAAGCTGGACTGTATTGGGCGAAAAAGACCGATACTCGAGTTCATTTTCTCCTTGATGGAATCGACATGAGAAAAGTAGTCAAAAAGGCGACTGTCGCATATCCGCCAGCTCACGGCATCGAACTTGATGAATTCGACACGACCGCATCAGAGCTCCGCTGGCTCTATCGCAACCGGCATGATCGACATGTACGAAATTTGGTTCAGTTCTGGCATCAAGGGAAACGCGCCACGCCTCCATGGAAAGCAGACCCGAGCCTTTGGAGACAATATACTCCCAGCGCACCGAATGTTCTCGGATTTGCGAGCCCCGTAACGAAAGCGCTAACCACCAAAATGCGCGACTTTTTCGAATGGTAACGTTTACGGAAACAATCAGAGATCGCCCCGAAACTCCAGGGCGTATCCATTCTACGTTCAGTAAAGTATGAGCACCTGCGAGCAGGAAAAACCGGTAATGCTCAATCCGTCTTCGGCTTTTCCGGTGCGGGCGCAGCTGGCGCAGGCGCGACGGCAGGCGTGTCCTGCTTCGGTTCTTCCGGCTTCGGCTGATCCGGCTTCTTCTCACCGGGCTTTGTCGCATCGGCGGAAGACTGTCCCGGAACGTCAGGCAGGCCTTTCTTCAGCTTTTCCTCGATCTTGACGAGATCTTCCGGCTCCGGCTTGCCCGCAATCGCATGGTGCCACTGGAACGTCGCCTCTAGCTGACGGCCAACGCGCCAATAGGCATCACCCATGTGATCGTTGATGGTCGGGTCTTCCGGGCGCAGCTTCACGGCCTTTTCCAGTTCCACCACCGCTTCATCGTAACGGCCGAGCTTGTAATAGGCCCAGCCCAGCGAATCGACGATGTAACCATCCTGCGGACGCAGCTCGACAGCCTTCTTGATCATATCGAGCGCACGATCGAGATGGATGCCCATGTCGACCCAGGAATAACCGAGATAGTTCAGCACCTGCGGCTGATCAGGATAAAGCTCCAGCGCCTTGTTGAAGCTCGGCTCCGCCTTGTCCCACTGCTTCAGGCGCTCATAGGCGATGCCGCGCTGGTAGAAGACCGGCCAGTCCTTGCGTTCCGGCGTCTTGATCTGTTCGACGGCGCCATCATAAATCTTGGCGGCTTCCGCGAAATTCTTGTCCTGCGCGTAAACACCGCCCAACGCCAGATAGGTGCGGATGTCGGTCTTGTCGCGGCCCAGCAATATCTTCAACTGCTCGATGGCCTCGGCAGACTTGTCGTTATCGGCAAGGTTCAGCGCACGCTGCATTTCGGCATCGCGGCGATAGGGCGAGGTTTCCGGCACTTCCGCATAATATTCAACCGCCGCTTCCGGACGGCGCAGCTTTGCCGAAATATCGCCCAGCTGGAACAAGGTGGCGTCATTGCCCGGACGCAGCGGCAGCGAGAGCTGCAGATAAAGCTTGGCAAAAGCCTCCGCGCCGCTACGATTGATTGCGGTGCCGAGCGTATAGAGCACTTCACCCGCGCCCTGCTGCGGCGTCTCGATCAGACGGTCGATTTTCCGCCCTGCCTCGATCTGCTCGCGTAGTTCGGTCAGGGTCATGCGACCGTTCAAAAGCTCCTCGCCATCCTTCAGAAGCTGGATTGCGCCATCTTTGTCACCCTGACGCAGCTTGAACGAGGCATAAGCCATGATGATGCGTTCATAGGTGTCGGGCGCAGCGCTGCCGCCGGGACGATCATCAAGCGCCTGCTGGTAGAAATCGCCCGCTTCCTTCTTCATCCCGGCCTGATCGGCGATCAAAGCGGAATTATAGGTGCGGAACAGGCCATACCATTCGGGGCCTTCCATCTTCTTGATATCGGCCAGCGCCTGCTTGGGATTGCCCTGCCCGACCTTGACCCACGCATTCATGAAGCCGGTCGCAAGCCGGTCCATATCGGACTGCATGGACAACATCAGAAGCGGACCGACCTTGCGATACTGCTTTTTGGAAATGGCGTCGATGGCAAGGGCGACACGGGAGAAGCGCTCGATATCCGGCACATTCTGCAATTCGGACGCCAGCGGCAGCGCGTCCTTGAAACGACCTTCCGTCAACAGGACCAGAAGCAGGTCCTGCTTGACCTGACTGTTACCCGGATCGAAGGCCATGGCCTGACGATAGAAATCGGCGGCTGTGGAGAGATTATTGTCGGCTTCGGCGGTGCGGCCCGCCAGATAGGCGCCTGCAAAGGAACCGGCCCGAACAGCAGGCGTAGCGACGGGAGCGGGATCGGCAGCCGTCTTGGCCATTGCTCCGCTGGCAGGCATTGCAATTCCCGCCAGAAGCGAAAGAAGCAAACCATAAAGCGGGCCGTGTTTCATTCCATGCCGCATGAAGCCCTATCCTCTTCTCAAATTCCCATATGCGGAATCAGCAACGAATCGCCGATTGCCTCCAACGCACCGCGCTCTGACCTTAACGGAACAGGCACGCCAAGCATGGCCTTTTTGGGATGAGGGGGCAAGAAAAGCATCTGTGATGGCAAGCTTTTCTTGATCGATCCCTGTTGGAAAATATCCAAAAAACGCGAAAGACGTCCGGAAACTCAGTTCACGCGGCTGATGCAGAAATCGATGACTTCGATCAGCGCATCCTTTTCCGGCGTTGCCTTGAGCGGTGCCAGAGCGTCGCGGGCAATCTCGCCGAAATGACGTGCGCGCTGCACCGTGTCGGCAATCGCGCCATGCTTGGTCATCAGGCCAATGGCCTTTTGCAGCGATGCGTCGTCGCTCGCGCCGTCTTCGATGGCGTGCTTCCAGAAAGCGCGTTCCTCATCGGTGCCACGACGGTAGCTCAAAATGACGGGAAGCGTGATCTTGCCTTCGCGGAAATCGTCGCCCGTGTTCTTGCCAAGATCGGCAGCCGAACCACCATAATCCAGCGCATCGTCAACCAGCTGGAAAGCAAGACCGAGATTGAGGCCGTAATCGCGCAAAGCTGCGCGATCCGAGCGCTGCACACCGGCGATGATCGGGCCGACTTCCGCAGCAGCCGAGAAGAGTGCCGCCGTCTTGGCCTTGATGACCGCCAGATATTCGTTTTCGGTGGTTTCCATGTTCTTGGCGGCGGCAAGCTGCATGACCTCGCCTTCGGCAATCACCGAAGCGGACGTCGCCAGCACGTCGAGCGCATCGAGCGAACCGACATCGACCATCATCTTGAAAGCCTGACCGAGCAGGAAGTCGCCAACGAGAACGCTGGCCTGGTTGCCCCAGATCATGCGGGCCGTGCTTTTGCCGCGACGCAGATCGCTTTCGTCCACCACATCATCATGCAGCAGCGTTGCCGTGTGCATGAATTCGACAGCGGTTGCGAGACGCACATGACCATCGCCATCGTAACCGAACATGCGAGCAGCGGCGAGCGTCATCATCGGACGCAGGCGTTTGCCGCCCGACGAGATCAGATGATTGGCGACTTCGGGAATCATTTCGACGTCGGATCCGGCACGTGACAGGATCATTTCGTTCACACGCGCCATATCGGCCTTCGTCAGGTCGACAAGCGGCTGCACCGATCCTGTCTGCTTTTTCTTGTCGTCGAGATTCAGAACCACACCCAATGCCATTACTCCTTGATGGGGCCGCCACCATATTTAAGCGCGGCGGAATGCTCAAGACGCATTCCGTGCCTTCACAGCCTGTTCAACATTGACGGAAGCAGTTGTCAATGCGGTGCATTGGCTACACAGTGTGCAAATGATCGAACTCATCCGTACCAACGATTCCGTCCTGCTGTCTTTCGCCGAAGCCTTGATGAAGGAGGCGGGAATAGCTTATTTCATCGCCGATACCAATATGAGCATTATCGAGGGATCACTGGGCGTTCTGCCGCGCCGCCTTCTGGTCAGCGAAGATCAGCTGGACGAAGCACGGCAAATCCTGATCGATGCCGAGATTGAACACGAACTGCGCGATAAATGAGCCTGGCTGCCGAAAACGAGATTGAAGAAACGCTCGATGTCTTTCATCGCGGCGCGTTTCATCTCGTACAACCGGCAATGAAAGGTCATCGCTCCGGCGTCGATGCGATGATCCTCGCAAGCGCGGTGCCGGGCGGTTTTGCCGGGCGGCTTGCCGATCTCGGCAGCGGCGCTGGGGCTGCCGGTCTTGCGGTTGCGGCCCGGTGTCCGGCAAGCCGGATCACGCTTGTAGAACGATCCGGCCTGATGGTCGGCTTTGCCAGAAAGACCATCGCCCATCCGCTCAACAAGGCGCTCACCGACCGCGTCTCGATTGTGGAAGCCGATGTGGCGCTGGCCGGAAAAGCCCGCATTGCGGCAGGCCTTGCCGATAACAGCTTCGATTTCGCTATCATGAACCCGCCCTTCAACGAAGCGGCGGACCGGCGCACGCCCGACCCGCTCAAAGCGGAAGCGCATGTGATGCCGGACGGCATGTTCGAGCAATGGGTGCGCACGGCAGCGGCCATCGTCAGGCCGGGCGGTGGCATTGCCATCATCGCACGGCCGGGCTCCATCGCGCCCATTCTGGAATCGCTTGCCAGACGTTTCGGCGGTTTGCATATCGTGCCCGTGCATCCGCGTGGCGATGCGGCGGCAATCCGTATCGTCGTCACAGGAACCCGTGGCAGTCGCGCCGGCCTGTCGTTTATGCCGCCGCTTATCCTGCATGGCGACAGCGGAAACGGTTTTACGCCCCGCGCAGATGCCATCAATAATGGCCAGACCGCGCTTTTTTGATCCCCGGAGAATAAACCCGTGCTGCTTATCGTCGGAACCGTTCGGCTGCCTGCTGCGAATTTGAATGAAGCGCGCCCTGCCATGCAACGCATGATCGAGGCCAGCCGCGCCGAGGCCGGTTGCATCGAATATGCCTATTCCGCCGATATTCTCGACCCCGGCCTTATCCATGTAAAAGAACTATGGTTGGATCGGGCTTCGCTGGACAAACATTTTGCCTCCGGGCACATTGCCGACTGGCGTTCGACATGGCCGACACTCGGCATCACGGACCGCAACCTTGTGCTCTACGAAGTGGATGCGCCACAAATCACCTGAACGTTTCTTTAAGGAGACCGATGAACCACAGTCCAAATTCCGCTCGCCCCGTATCAATCATGCGACGCTTTCTGGATAGCGAGGTTGCCGGCGGCCTTGTGCTGATGGCAGCGGCAGCGCTTGCGCTCATCGTAGCCAATTCACCTCTTTCACAAACCTATTTCGACGCTCTTCACGTCTATATTGGCCCGCTGAGCCTTGCGCACTGGATCAATGACGGCCTGATGGCGGTGTTTTTCCTGCTCGTCGGGCTGGAAATCAAACGCGAATTCATCGACGGCCAGCTTGCCAGCTGGCCAAACCGTATGCTGCCGGGCATTGCCGCGGCAGGCGGCGTGATCCTGCCTGCGCTCATATTCGCGGCGCTGAATTTCAATGACCCCGAAAAGCTGCGCGGCTGGGCAGTGCCTTCCGCAACCGATATCGCCTTCGCGCTTGGCGTCCTGTCGCTGCTTGGCTCGCGCGTGCCGTCCAGCCTCAAGGTCTTTCTGGCGACGCTCGCCATTCTCGACGATCTCGCCGCCGTCGTCATCATCGCCATCTTCTACACGGCGGAAATCTCCATGCCCTATCTGGGCGGGGCTTTTGTAACCGCTATTGCCTTGTTCGCGATGAACCGTATGGGCGTGATGAAGCTTCTGCCGTATCTGATCGGCGGCGCGATTCTCTGGTTCTTTGTGCTCAATTCCGGCGTTCATGCCACCGTGGCCGGTGTCGTGACCGCGCTGATGATCCCGCTGAAGGCCGCGCCCGGCAAGCCGGACGACATGAGTTCGCCCCTGCATATACTCGAACATGCGCTGGCAAAGCCGGTCGCCTTCATCGTCGTGCCGATTTTCGGCTTTGCCAATGCAGGCATTTCCTTTAGCGGCCTTGATGGTTCCGTGTTCGGCGACACGCTGACGCTCGGCATTTTGCTCGGTCTTTTCGTCGGCAAGCAGCTTGGCGTGTTCGGCGCGGCTTGGCTCGCCATCAAGAGCGGCCTTGCGCAAAAGCCGATGGGCGCGAGCTGGGCACAGCTTTACGGCGTTGCCATTCTGTGCGGCATCGGTTTCACCATGAGCATCTTCATCGGGCTTTTGTCCTTCCCGTCCGATCTCATGCAGACCGAAACGAAAATCGGCGTTCTGGCCGGTTCCGCCCTTTCCGCCATATTCGGATACGGGCTGTTGCGGATTGTGGCCAGACCCGCGAAAAGCTGATCGAACTCAATTTCAAACTGTCCGAAGATGTAAATTTTCGGACAGTTTTCTTTGTGTTTCCAAGATTGCTTACTACATTAGGGCGCATCCCGAAAAGTGTGAAACGGTTTTCGGAAAGATGCGCGTTAAAACAAAGAATTAGAGCGACGATCTGATCCAATGAGGTCGAAACGCGCTCTAGTTTCCAATAGTTGATCCAGTTCGGAGTTTACCTTGCCCGGTTTATTGACGCGCCTTGTTCCGCGCCGCTTTCGCAATGCCGCAATCGAAATTCCCGTTGTGCGCCTGCATGGCGCCATCATGACCGGCGGGTCCGCGCTGCGCCCTTCCCTGTCGCTGGCATCGACCGCCGCCGTTCTGGAAAAGGCTTTCAGCAACAAGCATGCGCCTGCGGTGGCGATTTCGCTCAATTCACCCGGCGGTTCGCCGGTGCAGTCGCGCCTCATCTATCGTCGCATCCGTGATCTTGCATCCGAACACCAGAAGAAGGTTTTCATCTTCGTTGAGGATGTGGCTGCATCCGGCGGCTATATGATTGCGCTTGCAGGCGACGAGATCATCGCCGATCCATCGTCGATTGTCGGCTCCATTGGCGTGGTGTCGGCTTCGTTCGGCTTTCCGGAATTGTTGAAGAAAATCGGCGTCGAGCGGCGCGTCTATACGGCTGGCAGCAACAAGGTCACGCTTGATCCGTTCCAGCCGGAAAAGAAAGCCGACATCGAGCGGCTGAAATCGCTACAGCTCGAAATCCATGAAACCTTCATCGACATGGTCAAGGAGCGGCGCGGCAGCAAGCTTGCCGAAGAATCCGATCTTTTCACCGGCCTGTTCTGGACCGGCACCAAGGCATTGCAGCTCGGCCTCATCGACGGTCTGGGCGACATGCGCAGTTTCCTGCGCAAGACCTATGGCGACAAGATCGAACTGAAGCTGATCCAGCCGCAGCGCGGACTGCTCGGTCGCAAGGTTCCCGGCGTCGGCATGGCGCTTTCATCGGCACTATCCGGCATCGAACCGGCGGAAATTGCCGCCCATCTTGGAGACGGCTTACTTTCTGTTGCCGAAGAAAAAGCGCTTTGGGGCCGCTATGGCCTTTGAATTATTGGGCTTCCCCATGATAAGATGTCAGAAATGACAGGGCGCAATCAGGGCGCGCCCGCACACACACATCATGCGCATAAGCCGGGGCAGACCTTGCGGGCCAATGCGCGAGCCGAAGGGACTTGGCCATGCCACAGCTCATTTTTCTGCTGCTGATCGCCATCGCCGCGTGGTATGGCTACCGCTCGTTCAAGCGCGAGGCTACTCGTGTTTCGCAGCGGGTCCGTCAGGCCGAGAAGGAAGCGAAGAACCGTGCAAATGGCACGCTGGTGCAGGACCCGAAGACCGGCGAATATTACGTCAAGAAAGACTGATCCGCTTAACCTCGATGACCGACACTCTGTTGCGCGCCCGGCCCGCCGCCAGCCGGTCTGTTACCCGTCTTGCCCCGGCGAAAATCAACCTCGCACTGCACGTCACCGGGCGGCGCGACGACGGCTATCACCTGCTCGACATGCTGGTGGCCTTTGCACGCTTTGGCGACACGATTACGGTTGCTGACGCTCCGGAAGACCAGTTTACGGTCAGCGGGCCTTTCGCCGTTTCTGTCCCGCTGGATGGCGGCAATCTGGTGATCAAGGCGCGCGATGCGTTGCGGGCGCATGCCGGAGGCAATCTGCCGCCCGTTGCCATTCACCTTGAGAAAAACCTGCCCATTGCATCGGGCATTGGCGGCGGCTCCAGCGATGCGGCGGCAACCTTGCTTGCCCTCGATACGCTGTGGGGGCTGAATTGCGACTTCGACACGCTGGCAGCACTCGGTCTGGCGCTTGGCGCTGATTTGCCCATGTGCCTGCATGGTGCGGCGCATGGAACACCGCTGACCGCGCGCGGCATCGGTGAAGACCTCGCCCCTGTCACCGGCCTTCCGGCCCTGCCGCTTCTGCTCGTCAATGACGGCACAGCGCTTGCCACGCCCGACGTGTTCCGCGCTCTCGACAAGCGGGACAATCCTGCCTTGTTGCCACCCGACCAAAGCGAACTCGCCGCGCTCTGCCATTATCTTGGCACCACCCGCAACGATCTTCTGTCGCCAGCACTTGGCCTTGCGCCGCAGATCGGTGACAAGCTTGCTTTGCTCCGCGCCAGCGATGCGCTTTACGCCCAGATGTCGGGTTCCGGCGCGACCTGCTTTGCGATCTTCGCCAACGATGCCGCCTTGCAGACAGCCGCTGCCCGCATGCGCGCCGAAAAGCCGGACTGGTTTGTCATCGCGACCGGCACAACCGCCTCGTAGAAACTGACAACCTTATCACGCCTGTCGTGATTCACTCTGATTCTCAGCAACGCGATGCATGCGGACCGCTTGTAGAAATCCATTCCCCCTCGATAGTCGATAACATCCTATTCAGAAGCTAGCTACTGTTCACATTGATTGGACAATAAACACGTACACTCTGTTCGCGATTTATGAACAAAAAATGCCATATAACGGACATGTGAATGCTGGTATATCAATCAACCTATTGAATTTGATGGATTATTTTTCTTATTTCTAATTGTTTCCAAATATTAACGAGCACGAATGTGTGATTAATAAAACATTTTCGTGACTGGAACTTTTCCCCACTGTCACCCATTTCAGGTGCATCGGAACGACGAAAAAGAAACGCCGCTCCAGTTTCCAAGGAGATAGGAAATGAAAAAGATTGTTCTTGCTGCCGCTGCCCTCGCTCTAAGCGCCGGCGCTGCCTTCGCTGAAAACCCATATGTTGGCGAACCTGACAACCTCTATGCAAACGACCGCACCCCGGTTGCTGCACAGACCGTTGACCGCACCGCAACCGCTGCGATCAGCACTGCTCACAAGGGCATGGTTTCTCAGGATGGTTCTGCAAACCGCTTTGGCGACGCTTCGCCTTCGAGCTTTGAGAACTAAGTTAGCCTGACCACATAATGGGCGTCGCGCAGCAATGCCGCTGACGCCCACATGGCCGGAACCCTCCCAAGCAATCCCGGCCCTCCGTTAATTTCCCCTCCCCTATGGATGGCATACAGGCCACCAGGGACGCCCCGAACAGGCCCTATTGACCGGGTGTCGTTCGCGCGGCAATTCAAAAGGAATACCAAAATGAACAAGCTCATTCTTGCTGCCGCTGCCCTTGCTCTTTCCGCTGGCGCTGCTTTTGCTGAAAACCCACATGTTGGCGAACCTGCTGATCTTTATGCAAACGACCGCACGCCGGTTGCTTCGCAGACCGTTGATCGCACCGCAACCGCCACGATCAACACGGGCTCCGCTTATCAGGATGGTTCTGCAAACCGTTTCGGCGATGCTTCGCCTTCGAGCTACCAGAACTAATCCAGCCTGACCGCATAACGGGCGTCGCGCAGAAACGCTGCTGACGCCCGCGCCGGGCCTCAATCACAAACCCGGCTCCCAACAGTTATCTCCCCGAAGGATGGTGCCTTAGCCACCCGGGTGCCCTCACTTGCTCCCGATTGGTTCGGGCGCCATCCGAAGGGCGATCTTTAAAGGAATTTGAAAATGAAAAAGTTTGCTCTTGCTGCCGTTGCCGTTGCTCTTAGCGCCGGTGCTGCTTTTGCTGAAAACCCGCATGTAGGCGAGCCTGCTGATCTCTATGCAAACGACCGCACGCCGGTTGCTTCGCAGACCGTTGATCACACCGCAACCGCCACGATCAACACGGGTTCGACGTATCAGGACGGTTCTGCTCATCGCTTTGGCGATGCTTCGCCTTCGAGCTACCAGAACTAATCAGGATATCGGCGAAAGCTGCTATCTCACGAAAAGGCGAAGCTTCGGCTTCGCCTTTTTCTATTTCAAGCTTCAATCCCGTTCCGGCGGATAGATGCCATGCTTGAGGCGCACCGGCTTCAACTGGCGCGGCAACTGCGCGAAGGCCATGCCGTCGAGAAGCAGCGGCTTGATCGTCTCCAGCCGAACCAGAAGCCCGGCATCAAGCGTCGCTCCACCGCCAAACAATGCAGCCTTCAGACCGCCCAACCTGCCGTCTCCGGCAGGTGTAAACCGTGCCGGACCGCCTTCGCCTTCCATATGGCGACGAACGACTTCTTCCCAGCCTTCCTGCGGGATGGCGCCCGGAGCGAGAACCAGAACCCATGGCGTGCGGATTTCGCTGAGAGTCGCTTCCATATCGGTGCCATCGCTGAACGAGCATCCCGCGCCAATCGCAACCAATGCGGTTTCGTCCGAAGATCCTTCATCGATCACCAGAACACGCCGCACCAGCCCCTCCACCACTGCGGGCACGAGCGCCGACAGTGTATGCGCCAGAGGCTTTTCGGAATTCAGTGTTTCAATGATCACAGACAGCATGGGCGCTTCATATATCAACACGGCGTGAACGGAAAGTGGAACGCAGTATGTTCTTGCTTTGTTCTTATTCTTCGGATAGGAATAGATTCATCAGACAGAGTCGGACAATTACCAGAAGCATTGCCGCATGCAAGCCGTCAGACGCTTGGGCGGATATGCTTTGAAGCTCCGCAGGGAGATGAAGATGGCAGCGATCCAGCACGCAGATATCATCAAGCAGGCCGATATAGCCGCATTTGGCAATGGCCGTGCGGAGCACGCCAATGCGCTTGTCGGCGAAGCGGGAATGCGCATCGATCACAGCCGGCGGCGCGGGCGTGGCGCGGGCATCAATCCGACAGGACGTTTCGAGCCGACCACGCGTCAGGATTTCGACGATGGCTGGACAACGCTTGAGGAACTGCCTGCTTTCAACACCGATGTTCAGGTGGAAAAGCCGCGCACGATCATTACCCGCAACGATTCACCTGACATCAGTTTCGACCGTTCGATCAATCCCTATCGCGGTTGCGAGCATGGCTGCATCTATTGTTTTGCCCGCCCGACCCACAGCTATATGGGCCTGTCTGCCGGTCTCGATTTTGAATCTCGTTTGTTCGCCAAGCCGGATGCTCCGCGCCTTCTTGAGCGCGAACTGGCCAAGGCAGGCTATCAGCCGAAAACCATCGCCATTGGCACCAATACCGATCCGTACCAGCCGATCGAAAAGAAATGGCGCATCATGCGCGAAATTCTCGAAGTGCTGGAAGCGGCCAACCACCCGGTCGGCATTGTGACCAAGTCAGCCCTTGTGGTTCGCGATATCGATATATTGAGCCGCATGGCTGAAAAAGGTCTCGCCAAGGTCGCTCTTTCGGTGACGACGCTGGATGCTCATCTTGCGCGCACGATGGAGCCACGAGCTTCCACGCCTAGCCAGCGCCTGCAAGCAATCCGCAAGCTGACCGATGCGGGCATTCCGGCTTCGGTGATGATGGGCCCGGTTATTCCAGGCATCAACGACCACGAGATCGAACGCATCCTCGATGCAGCTTATGCGCAAGGTGCGCGCGAGGCTGGCTATGTGCTGCTGCGCCTGCCGCTGGAAGTAGCGCCCCTTTTCAAGGACTGGCTGCTGCGCAATTATCCTGACCGCTACCGGCATGTGATGTCGCTGGTGCGCTCCATGCGGGACGGCAAGGATTACGATGCCGAATGGAGCAAACGGATGCGCGGCACTGGCCCTTACGCCTGGCAGATTGGCCGCCGGTTCGAGATCGCCGCCCGCAAGCTCGGCTTCAACACACAGCGCAAACACCTCCGCACCGATCTGTTCGAACCCGTCCAGAAAGGCGGCAAGCAGCTGTCGCTGTTTTGAAACCACGCAACATGCGGGCTAAAGCGCAATTGAACCAGAGTAAAACACGGAGATCGTTAAAATTATGCTTTCTATAAAAAGGACTTAGAGCACCGATCAGACCCTGTTGGATCGAGACGCAACCGAAATCCAAATCGGCTTCCGCCTGTCCCCCTCAGGCGGATAAGGTCCTGCTTCCCGCCACCATTCCTCTTGGCAGGACCTTGCGGAGAATCGGAGGCAATGCGAACATCGCCACCTTATGAAACGCACGGCTTCTGATTCTCCCCTTCTCTTCGATATTCCGCTGGCGCCTGACTTCTCTGAAGAAGCGAAGCTTCTTGCGCGCGGGCTTCGCCATATAGTCGGCATCGATGAAGCAGGACGCGGGCCCTTGGCTGGGCCGGTCGTTGCAGCGGCGGTCCTGCTGGATGCGAACGACCTGCCGGAGGGGCTGGACGATTCCAAGCGTCTTAATGCCGCCAAGCGCAATGCTCTCTATGAGACCATTCTGGCCAAGGCCGTCAGCATTTCTGTCGCCAGCCTCAGCGCACGCAGTATAGACGCGACGGATATTCGCAAGGCCGCACTGGAAGCCATGCGTCGCGCTGTGCACGGTCTCGTCTTGCAGCCGTGTCATGCACTCGTTGATGGCCGCGATGTACCGCCCGGCCTTCCTTGCCCCGGTTCTGCCCTTGTAAAAGGCGATCAACGCTCCGTGTCGATTGCGGCGGCCTCCATTGTCGCGAAAGTGACACGGGATCGCATGATGGAGCGCGCAGGTAGCGTCCACTCCGTTTACGGCATGGAAGTGCATGCGGGCTATGGAACGGCCAGACACCGCGCTGCCATCGAAAGTGATGGTCCCGTACCTGGCCTGCACCGGTACACTTTCGCGCCAATCAAGGGACGGTTTGAACCTCGCCGCTGAGCCGTATTAAAGACGACTGCACCAAGCACCGTATCCTTTGGTAATGTTCGGCATGCCCGCATCATTGACTAGACATTGATCTGTGCTGAAACAGGGTCGGTTTCCATTCGGTAGAATGAACTCTCGGACGTGCTCCATCGCATCTGCGCACGAACCTGCCTGCTCCGACCCACCACTCGGCGCGCGGTGGTCCACACGCGCAGCCTTAGAGCGGTTTTAGTGAAGGTTGGATGCGTGACCGCTCAACTTTTTTACGTGCGGATTATCTAATCCTGCTGAGGCGCTTTGCACGCTTCGAGACGTGCTCCAAAACTCTTCTCAAAACAAAAATGCCGCCCTTTCAGGCGGCATCTCAAAACTCTAAAGATCGCGAGAACCTTAGTTCATGTTCGACTTGACCTGAACCAGTGCGTCCTTGAACAAACCGCCGGAGACCTTCGTGTCAACCTTGTCAGCGACAAGCTTGCCAGCGGCAGCAACGGCGAGATCCACTGCCGAAGCGCGGACTGCATTGATAGCGTCGACTTCAGCGGTTGCAATCTTCTGTTCGGCCAGCTTGTTACGGCGGGCCACATATTCTTCAGTCGCACGCTTGGCATCTTCGAGAAGAGCCTTGGCTTCGCGTTCGGCAGCAGCGACGATATCGCCGGCTTCCTTTTCGGCTTCCTTACGCTTGCGATGATATTCAGCCAGAAGCTGTTGTGCTTCTTCGCGCAGCGTACGGGCTTCTTCCAGTTCCTTCTTGATATGTTCGGCGCGCTCATCGAGCGAACGGCCGACCATAGCCGGAACTTTCAGATAGGCGAGGATCGCCAGGAAGATGATGAGGCCAACAAGTGCCCAAAATGTAGCGTCCATTGACCTCTCCTTAGGCGTTCGCGGCCTTGACAGCGGCTGTTACCGAAGCCTTGTCGGCCTTGGTGCCCAGAAGCTGTTCGACGATTTCAGCCGTGGTTTCCTCGGCGATGGTGCCGACGTCGCTCATTGCCTTGGCCTTGATCGCAGCGATGCGGTCTTCGGCTTCCTTGAGCTTGCTTTCCAGAGTGGCTTCAGCAGTAGCGCGATCGGCGTCTGCTTCGCCCTTGCCCTTTTCGCGAGCGGCTTCAGCAATCGAAGCAGCCTTGGTGCGGGCCTGGGCCAATTCCTGCTCATAAGCAACGATGGCGTTATCGGCATCCTGCTTGAGACGGGCAGCCTGCTCGAGATCCTGAGCAATGCGGTCACGACGGGTCTCGATCACGCCGCCGATGCGCGGCAGAACCACGCGGGACATGAACAGATAGAAAAGACCGAACGTGATCGCCAGCCACAGAACCTGTGAGGCGTAATGGGTGGAATCGAACGGAGGGAATACGCCGCTGCCGTGTCCGGCATCGTGCGCGACCCCGGTTTCGGTGTGCACAGCATCGGCTGCGCCGTGCTCGCCAGCAGCTGGTGCCGGTTGCGATTCGGTGGCGGTTTGGGCAAACGCCGTGGACACGAACATCCAGATTTCCCCTTAAATCCAGCATGACCTGATCCGAAAACCGGTTCCCGTCTTCCGGGATCATGCCTACTCAGACGTCATATGCAAAGGCCAGCCGCGCTGCATTTCAAGATACAGATCGCGGCAGGCCAGACTCTTAAACCGTTTATTAGACGGCGAAGAGGAGCAGAAGCGCGATGAGCAGCGAGAAGATGCCCAGAGCTTCCGTAACGGCGAAACCGAACACCAGACGGCCGAACTGGCTGTCAGCAGCGGACGGGTTGCGCAGAGCGCCGGAGAGGTATTGGCCGAAGATGTTGCCGAGGCCGAGAGCCGTACCGGCCATACCGAAACAGGCGAGACCGGCGCCGATGTACTTTGCTGCTTCCGCTTCCATGTTAAGCTCCTTCTGGATTGAAATATAAGCGCGGATTTCAGTTCTGGCGGTCGCCCGCCGGTTTGAACTCAGTGTCCCGGATGTACTGCGTCGTTGATGTACATGCAGGTGAGAACGGTAAACACGTAGGCCTGGAGGAAGGCTACGAGGAATTCGAGTGCGGTGATCGCAACCGTCATGATGAGCGGCAGAACCGCGCCGCCGACGCCGATGGGCCCGAGGGCCGCCAGCGAAACAACGAAGCCGGCGAAAACCTTGAGCGTGATGTGGCCTGCAAGCATGTTCGCAAAAAGACGAACCGAGAGGCTGATCGGACGCGACAGGAACGAGATGATTTCAATGGCGACAACCAGCGGCACGATAATGCCGGGAACACCGCTCGGCACGAACAGCTTGAGGAAGCCAAAACCGTGCTTGAAGAAACCGTAGATGATGACCGTACCAATGACCAGGCACGCGAGAGCGAACGTCACGATGATCTGGCTGGTTACAGTGTAGAAATAAGGGAAGAGACCGATGAAGTTCGCGACCAGCACGAACATGAACAGCGAGAAAACGAAGGGGAAGAACTTCATGCCCTTCGACCCAGCCGAATCCCTGAGGCTTGTCGCCACGAATTCATAGGCCATTTCCGAAACCGACTGCAGACGGGTCGGGATAAGACCGCGGCCCGAAGACGTCAGATAAAGGAAGCCCGAAGCGACCACGACAGTTGCGACCATGAAAGCCGAAACATTCGTGAACGACAGGTCAACGCCGCCTACATCGATGGGAATCCACCGAGAAATCTGGAACTGATGGATCGGATCGTTCGCCACCTTAACCTCGTCTGTCTTCCCTGCCCGAAGGCGATTTGGCCTGCCCTAAGGCGATTTGGTCTGCCCGAAGGCGACTTGGTCTACCCGAAGGCGTTTCAGTCTCGGGGCCCGACATGCATCCGGCCCGCCTATCACTTACACTTGAACGAACTTTACCGTAAAGTCCGCCAAGGCTTATTTCCTGTCACTCTTTTCCGCGTTAGTCTTAATGCCGCCTTGATCGGCGACATAACCTACGGAACGAAGCACATTGAGGACACCCGCTGCGAAGCCCAGTAGGAGAAATACGATCAATCCCCAAGGCGACGTGCCGGCGACACGATCGATAAACCAGCCAAGCACCGCACCCACCACGATTCCCGCGATAAACTCGCTGGAAAGCTTCATGGCCTGCGCGACCGAACTTGCCGTTTCCGACCGCTCCTCCTCGGAAGCTGGCTTTTTGAACATGCCCTTCTTGACCAATTCGGCCTCAAGACGGTTCAAACGCTGATCCAGCTCCCCGGAAGCAGGTTTCCCTTGCCCATCCTTGACAGCACCGGATGGCTTTTCGGGCTCAATTCCCCGTGCCATTGGCAGCTCCTTTTTTCAAGAAAGGCAGGTTCAAAACCCTATTTCCAAGTTGCGCGCAACATATTGACACGCCGCCCGCTAGTCAAGGCGGTGAAGGCACTGCTCCAGAAGGTTTTTTATCCTTAAAAAACAATTGGATAGCGAATGGTGCGACTCATTTTCCGCCCAAAGACGAAGAATGTGGCGCGAATCCTTCACTTTTTCGTTGCCGCTATCCCCAGCAGATCGCAGACGTTGAGCTGCATCCCGTCAGAACATCAGCTCCAGCCGCCGCCATAGGTGCGGTAGAACACATGAAGGCCGATCTTGGTCAGCTTCTTCATAGTCGGCGCCCAGAAGGGCTTCACATAGGTCGCATGATAATGTGTGGCAGAGCCCACTTCCGGCAGCCAGATCTGGCCGGACGACACCGTCTTTGCCACTTGCTGCGCCATGCGCCATTGCGGCATCTCGGTTACACGATGCTTCTGACCATCGCAGGCAAAGGAGAACTGGCAGGCATTGAGCCAGTCGCGATTCTGATAGACCGCACCGCAGATCGTGTTCGGATAGGCCGGATTGCGCACGCGATTGAGCACCACTTGCGCCACAGCCACCTGCCCCTTGACCGTCTCGCCGCGCGCTTCGAAATAGACCGCTTCGGCAAGACACTTCTGTTCGCTCGCACTAAATGCCGAAGGCGGCAACGGAGTTGCCGCCCATCCATGATCTTCATCGCCGATCGGCGGGACAAACCGCCCCGCGCTCGGATCCGGTTTCAGGATGCTCTCGAAGGGAGAGGTTTTTCCATAATCAGGCGCGGATGGCGCATAACCCAGCGCCAGCACATCCGGCTGGTCGTTGGTGATCAGCTTGGCCAGCTGCACCGGCATTTCTGCTCTCGGCTTTGGCGGCTTCACGGCATGGAAGGCCATGGTGATGCCGATTTCCTTGCCCTCAAGCTTGCTGGAAAAAGCCATCTGCGTGTCGGTCTTTTCCGGCGGACGGGTGATCATGCTGATCTTGTCGAACATGCTGCCCGCCGTGAACGCCTTGGCTGGCGCCTTTGGCTTGACCGAGACAAGGCGGCCCGTCTTATCGGTACGGTTGATGCGGTTTTCATCCGGATTTGGATCATCCGGGCCGAGCTTTGCGGTCTTCTTGCCGCCTGAAAGCGCCACACGACCGATGCCCGGTACTTCAATACCATTGGTGGCAATGCTGCCGGTCACCGTCGTTGCATCAACAAAAGGCATTTCCGCCTGATGCACGGAGCCAACGGGCGCCTTGGCGACGAAAGCCGTCCAGCGATGTGTGCCAAGATCGGCGGAAGGCACGAGGCTCGCCATATCCTGAAAGGCAATCGCATTGGAATTAAAGAGATAGGCGAAAGCTGTGAGCACCAGCGGGATCAGGCGCTGCGGCTTGCGGGCGATGTGGCGCGGCTTCGCGCGCACGGCATAATAGCGGCCCTCTTCCGGGCAATAGCCCGTGACAGGATAATGCCATACCGGCTCAGCGACGGTCTTCCGACGACCAAACAGCGCTCGTATCGACACAAGACGCACCGCACACTCCACTCACACAGACTTCTGTTGTTCTCGCGCACATCGTGTCCGAGCCGCGTTTTCACGCATTTCGGGATATGCTTAACAACGCTGATAATGGAGTATTAACCTTGATGTATCGTTAACGGGCTTCCGTTTACTAATTGAAAAGATTGGTTAATTTAGAATTAACGCCGTCAGCCCGGCGTTTGTTTTCATTGCGTTTTTGGCGCGAGCGGGTGACAAGGGACAGAAATGACCTGACGGGACGAAAGTTATTTCGTCAAAAATCTACACGCAGATTACCGATAAGGAGCCGCGATGCGAAACTGGAAACCCGGACAGATATTTGCCGCCCTCCTCTCCATGCTCACGCTATTGCCGGTCACGGCCAAGGCAGAGCTTCAACGCGACGACGTGGTCATTTTTGCGGATACGCCGAAAGTTACGCGCTGGGCGGCAGTACACGTCACCCCGGATGAAACGGTTGGTGACCGCTTTTATCATGTCGAGGTTTTCGAACATCCGAAGGGCGCGAAGCCATGGGTCTTCAAGCGACTGTCACTGCATATGGTGATAACCGGTGACGCGCTTGAGAAAAGCCGCATCAAATCCCGGGGAAGAACCTATACTTATAAGGATGTCGAGTTTCGCATCGTCTATAAACACTGGCTCGCCAACAAGCAGCAACAGGCGCAAGCGCCGGTCTGTAAGACGACAATCGAAGAGTGCCTTAAGGTTGCGGCGGCTAATTGAGCTTCTTTGAAAAAGATTTCTATAAATCGAATTCCCTGAAATTCGCAAGCCGTTCCCGGAAGGGTTCCATGGGGGGCAGATATAGAGTTTCGCGTGCTATCTCGCCATTTTCATCATAGAACGTACCTCCTCGCCCCCACAAGCTGCGCTGAAAGCTCCACGTGGATACTATATCACCAGAACCAAAAACAATTACCGGCCTATCCAACAATTCTGCAACTTCCTGTCCTCTCGGAATACCACCGGGCTCAACGTGGGCAAAGTAGCAACTTATTATTGCGAATGGCTTGTTTGTGCCACTCTCAATTCTTCCAAGCTCAGACTCACGCCTAAAGAAATCTAGATAATTTATACGTTGGTCTCCATAACGGACAAGCCCGATTTTTGAACCGTGAATGATGATGCCATCAATACCTGATCCAGAAATATTATTCGAATAACCGCCGGCATCGTCCCATATAGTCTGGGGATACCCTATCAACGACGACACTATTCTTCGTAAACGATCTCCCCATGGTCGCGGCCTATCACTACTCATCGCCGGGAACCGACGTGCGATAGTAGGTGCAGCTGCATTTTTTGGATGCAAGTTTATTTCCATCGCGTCTTTGACCGCTTGTTTACCAGGCTCGAATGGACGATAACTGAAGCCAGACCTACCGCGCCGTGCTGCGCGGCCAAGTGACGAACCATGGGCACCTCTGCTCGTCGTCGCCAGTTCTTGTGTTGCAATCAAAGGACTACTATCATTTTCTGCATACCAAAATTCTTCTGATAAAAATTCATCCATTGAAATATACCTCATAGAAATACATATTACACAATCGTTGTAACTATCGCTTTATTTTCTGTAACCCTGTGAAGTTTGGTAATGACAGGTGCACTGAGTTCACAATGATATAAATAGAGATTTTCGAGCGGTCCTTTTGACCTCTAGCGCCGGTAGCGATGCAGACAACATTATGCCAGAGTTCAGATTTCTAAAAACCAGCCCGAGACGACCAGCTACGCCAGCTTGTGAAAGCCCCAATCATCTGTGAAAAGCACTTCATCTCTTCGTTTGCGCATATTCGGGTCAGAGCGGACATCATGATCAAGAAAACTCTCGCTGCCGTCGTGCTCATTGCTGTCGCGTTGTTTGGCTATACCAAGGTCATGGCGCGGGTCAGCCTGGTCGAGCCTCCCGTCGCCGCACCGACAGAACAACAAGCCGATGCAATCCGGGTTGAAAAGGCCAGCCGCCAGATGACCTTGCTGCGCCAGGGCCAGACGATTGGCACCTATCGCATATCGCTTGGCAGCAATGGCGATGGCGGCCACAAGCAGCGCGAGGGAGACGAGAAGACACCGGAAGGGCAATATGTCATCGACTGGCGCAATCCGCGTTCGATGGCGCATCTGAGCCTGCATATTTCCTATCCGAACGAAGAGGATCAGCGGGCGGCCGCGGCGGGCGGTTATGCGCCGGGCGGCAATATCATGATCCATGGCCTGCCCAACGGCTGGGGCTGGCTGGCATACATGCACCATTTGTGGGACTGGACCGATGGCTGCATTGCCGTCACCGACGCCGAAATGCGCGACATCTGGGCAAAAGTGCCAAACGGCACGCCGATCGAAATCCTGCCGTAAAGCTCTATCGCTTCCGCATAATCCGGCTATGCTCACCGAACGGGATCACACGCGTTTGGAGGGGAATGATGACAGCGGTTTTCAAGTCGGCCTGTATAGGTGGTTTCATTGCAATGGCGGTTCTGGCATCAGCGGGAAGCGCCGTAGCCAAGTCGCCTTGCGACGGGGTTACCGCCAGTTTGACCAAGCAACAGCGGGCCGATTACGCAGCCCTGATTGCCAAGAGCTTTCGCAAGAAAGTGAACCCAACCGCCATCACCATCGAGACATTCATGAAGAACGGCGACAGGGCCGTCGTTTATGCCGATGTTCCGGTCGCGGACCCCGGCTATTTCTTCTTCAACCTCTCAGGCAAGACGCCGAAACTCAAAGACGTTTGGGGCGGTATGGCTGACAGAAGCGAGGTGCCGGAGCTGGTCAAATGGGCGAAGAAGCTTGGTGCGAATGACAAGGTTGCCAGCTGCTTTGCCGATACGGCGACAGCGTCCTGACGACACCCGTCAGGACAACGCGCCTTCAGCAATCACTTGACGGACCAGCGGTCGATATCCGCATCCTGACCGATCAGCGCCAGACCGGTGGCAATGGAATCGAACTGGTTGGAGCTGGTCACTGCCGCATCGGGGAAGCGGCTTTCAAACACAGTGCGGATGACCGGCACGAAGGACGTACCACCGGTCAGGAATACACGGTCGATATTGCCGGATTGAATTCCGGCCTTGTCGACGGCCTCTTCCACCGACTGCTCAATCTGGCGCACATCCTCGGCAATCCAGTTTTCGAAATCGTTGCGTGTGATATCGGAGCGGATTTCAAAATCATCCGCCTTGAAATGCAGTTCCGCCATGCGTTCGGATGACAGCCGGACCTTGAGGTTCGAAACGGCGCGATAAATCTCGTAACCGTAATCGTTCTCGATGAGATTGATGAAATGCTCCAGTGCTTCCGGCTCGACCGCCTGCTTGGCAAGTTCGGTCAGGTCGCGGATCGTCGCGGGCGAGTTCATCAGGAACAGCGTGTTCCAGCGCGCGAAATTTGCGTAATAATGGTTCGGCATGGTCAGGCGCTTGCCGAAGGATTTGTATTCCGTGCCCTTGCCGAGCAGTGGTGAAACCGCATTGTCGATGATGCGATAGTCGAATGTATCGCCTGCAATGCCAAGACCTGTCTGGCTCATCGGCGTGAAGGAAAGACCGCCCTTACCCACTTCAAAACGCACGATGGAAAAGTCGCTCGTGCCGCCGCCGAAGTCGGCCACCAGAACGGTTGAATCCGCCTTCAATTCCTGCGCGTAGAAATAGGCTGCCGCCACCGGTTCATAGACATAGTGAATGTCGGTGAAGCCGAAAGCGCGAAATGCTTTTTCATAGCGCTGCATCGCCAGCTCCTCGTCCGGCGAGGCGCCTGCGAAAATAACCGGACGCCCGATCACCACGCGATTGCCCTTGGGCGGCAGCCGGTCGCCGAGACGCACCGCAACCGTTTCGAGAAAGGTCGTCAGAATATCCTCGAACTTGAACCGCTTGCCGAAGACCGGCGTATCGGTGAAGGATTTCGACGCCGCGAAGGTCTTGAAGGATTGCAGCATGCGCGTCGAATGGGGCGCGTTGACAAAAGCATCCATCGCCCATGGGCCGCTTTCCACCGTGCGTTCGCCGGTTTCGCGATCCTGCCAGAAACAGAGGATCGAGCGATAGCCGGTCACATCGGCGCCATCCTTGACGACGCTCAGCACCGCCGCCGAACCATCGGGGCTGGCAACCGACAAAACCGTGTTGGTGGTGCCGAAATCGATGCCTAATGTCACGCCATCAAATGGGCTCTCAACAGCCTTCGTCATCACTGCACCTTTTGGGAGAAAATCGGGGAGCGGGCGGATTAGCAGCCGCGACGACCAAGCTCAACCCGTTAATGTGCGTTTTGATGCCAATGGATGAGATCGGCGTGAAAATAAATACCTGAAACACCGGCCCCAATCCGTCATGTAACGAACGGAAAAGAAGTTTGAAGTAAAAGATTGTAGGTTTTTTGAAACTTTATAGAATTTTTGTTTTCAGACTGTTAGGTTTCAGCCCCGCATCCGGAGTGGTTCACCTTTTAGAGCATAATCCGATCAAACCTGCTCTCATAATACCGCCAGAACTGCTCCCTTATTTGTTCTCACCGCATGAATGCAACGCCGGGTGATTTCGTCCGACTGCATGATGCTCCAGGCTGTCCAACAAATGAAAGCGATACTCATGGCGTTTCTCTCACGTACACTTCTCGCCACCGTCTTGCTGTCTGCAAGCACCCTGCCCTTTGCAGCACTGGCTGAAGAAGCAGCGGGCAAGCCGCTCGCAACCGGCTATCACAGCAGCGGTCAGGTTACCGCCGAGGTCAGCGGCGCCATACGCGACGGTGACAAGCTGACCGTCAAGGTTCGCTTCAAGAATGCCACGGAAGGCGACAACGTTTCCTCGACGCTTTATAGCTCCATGTCGGACAAGGAGTACGAGAACGATTATTACCTTCTCGCCGGCGACAAGAAGTATCTGCTGTTGAAGGACTCCGAGGGCAAGCCGCTCACGCCGACTTCCGTTTCGCTGTTCGGCAAGGGGCCTGTGGTCGGCGTCTGGCATGGCGTCTTTCCGGCCCCGCCGAAAGACCAGAAGGTGACGCTCTATATCAAGGGGGTCGAGCCGCTCGGACCATTCGCCGTTCCCGCCGAATAGGGGGAACAGCCAATGGCTACGATCCATCGATTGACCCGCTTCGGCCTCATCGGCCTTGCTGCGCTGTGCCTGCCATCGGTCGGAACAGCGCAGGATACAGGGCTGAATACGGATAAGAGCGCCTATATTCGTGATCTTGTGCCGGAAATCCGCGATCTGGTTTCAGCATCGGGCGGAACGGATGGCAACGCGCGCGGCCTTTCGGGCGCAGCGCAACAGATTGTCGAGAAGAGCGGCAACATCACCATGCGCGAGACAGATAACAGCATCGTCCTGTCTGTCACGAGCGATATCCTGTTCGGCTTCGACAGTGCCAAGCTGACGGCTAAGGCCAAATCCACACTGGGTGATGTCGTCAAGATATTGGACAGCACACCGGATTCCACCGTGCAGGTTGTCGGCCATACGGATTCCAAGGGCTCCGACAGCTACAACCTCAAGCTCTCCAAAGCGCGTGCCGGAGCGGTTGTCGAGTTTCTTGTCGGCAATGGCGTTCCGTCAGCACGCCTGAAACCGGAAGGACGCGGTGAAAGCGAACCTGTCGCGCCCAACGACATAGAGGGCAAGGACAACCCCGATGGACGCGCCCAGAACCGGCGTGTCGAATTCGTGCTGCCAAAGGCATGATGCCGTCTGCACAGTAATGCCAAAAGAAAAAGCCCGGATCGCTCCGGGCTTTTTTGCATCATGCTTATCGCTTCTTCTTGGCGCGACCGGCGAACGGATTGTCCGAGGTGCGCAGCGCAAGGCGGATTGGCACGCCCGGCATATCGAAGGTTTCTCGCAGACCGTTGATCAGATAGCGCACATAGGATTGCGGCATCGCATCGGGGCGCGAGCAGGACACGACGAAGCCCGGCGGGCGGGTCTTAACCTGCGTCATATATTTCACCTTCAGGCGGCGACCGGAAACGGCCGGCGGCGGCTGATGGGCGATCACGCCTTCCAGCCAGCGATTGAGGCGGCCAGTAGAAATACGGCGGTTCCAAATCTCATGGGTCTTCACGACATTTTCCATGAGCTTGTCGAGACCCTGTCCGCGTTCACCCGAAATCGGCACGGCGCGAAGTCCGCGCACCTGCGGCAGAAGGCGGGCGGTCTTTTCGTAAAGATCGGCCAGAACCATCTGGCGGTCTTCGATCAGGTCCCACTTGTTGAAGGCGATGACCGGTGCGCGCCCTTCACGGATGATCAGATCGGCGATCTGCAAATCCTGCTTTTCGAAGGGAATCGTCGCGTCGAGCACGATGATCACCACTTCCGCAAAGCGGATGGCGCGAAGGCCGTCGGCGACCGACAGCTTTTCCAGCTTTTCCTGCACGCGCGACTTGCGGCGCAGACCGGCAGTGTCGAACAGCTTGATCTTGCGTCCATGCCATTCCCAGTCGACCGAAATCGAGTCACGGGTAATACCCGCTTCCGGGCCGGTCAGCAGGCGATCTTCGCCGAGCATCGTATTGATCATCGTGGACTTGCCCGCATTCGGGCGTCCGACAATGGCAATGCGCAGCGGTTTGGTGGCATCATAGGCCGGGATGACTTCTTCATCCGGATCTTCGATGTCATCACCGATCAGTTCGCCGACAGCCTTCGGCGTGAAGACTTCGTCTGCGGTTTCCGCTTCCTTCTCATCGGCAAAGACGCGTTCTTCGCCCAGAAGCTCGACAATGGCGTCGCGCAGGTCGGGCATGCCCTGACCATGTTCAGCCGAAATCGGGCACGGTTCGCCAAGACCGAGCTGGAAGGCATCGTAAAGGCCCGACTGCGCGCCGCGCGCTTCGGCTTTGTTGGCCACCAGCACCACCGGCTTGCCGGAACGGCGCACCAGTTCGGCAAAGGTGTTGTCGGCAGGCGTCAGGCCGTTCTTGGCATCGACCACGAACAGAACCGCATCGGCTTCGCTAATGGCGGCTTCTGTCTGGGCGCGCATGCGCGCTTCCAGCGAGTCATTGGCGGCCTCTTCGAGACCAGCAGTGTCGATCACCTGAAACTTGAGGTCGTAGAGCTTGGCATCATGGATGCGCCGGTCGCGCGTGACGCCCGGCAGGTCGTCCACCAGCGCCAGCTTGCGGCCGACGAGACGATTGAACAGCGTGGACTTACCGACATTGGGACGCCCGACGATAGCGAGAGTGAAACCCATGAACGAAAATTACTCCAGAAAGAAACAGGGCCGGTTCAAGACCAGCCCCGAAGGTAGCCTTTGTTTAACTTTGTGCCGCAACGCCTGCGCTGCGCATCAGATCCAGCATGGTGTTGGCGCGCTGGCGGATATTGGCCTGAGCCAAACCGTCATCGGCGATCTGCTTGAACAATTTGGCCGCATCGTCGTAACGCTCGGCCTTCCAGGCCGCAAGGCCAAGGGCTTCGCGCGCGCTGGAGCGCATCGAATTGCCATCGGCGGACAGGGTTTCGACGCGCTTGGCGACATCGTCATAAGAACCGCTATCGACCAGCAGATAGCCCGCACGCAGGCGCGCCACATCACGCAGAGGGCCTGGCACGGCATTGTCGGCAGCGATATCGTCGAACGCCTTCACGGCGCCAGCCGCGTCGCCCTTGCCCGCAAGTACCGAAGCCGCACGCAGGCGCGCCAGAACCGGATAGGAACCGTAGCCGGTCTTTTCCAGATCGTCGAGCGCAGCAAGCGCCTCATCGTTCTTGCCTGCCGATGCAAGGTCAAGCGCCGCGAGGAACTTGTCACCGGATGCAGACGCCTTGCTGTCGGTCCAATGCTGATAACCGACCCAGCCAGCAGTGCCCAGAACGACAGCAACGGCAGCACCGATCACGATCGGGCCGAAATTCTTCCAGACCTGCTTCGCCCGTTCCGAACGGAGTTCTTCGTTTACCTCGCGAATGAAACTGTCGTCTGCCATGGACCTGCCATTGTTCTTGAATCTGGTTTACGAAATAGATGTTCTGGCGCTTTTAGTCGGAATTGTCGCCATATGTAAGACCCGTCTGCGAAATAAGCAGATCAAGCCCCGCGTAAAAGTGAATTTCGGTCCGACCTTCGCCATATTCAAGGGATAGCGAGGTCATATCCCCCTTCCCGGCATCCGATTTTCCCGGTATCTGATGGCAATGCGCGTTTTCTCCCCCAGAACCCTTCTCGCTCTTTCCCTGTCGACGGCTTTTTGTGCCCCTGCCGGGGCGAAATCGCCGGACCTGAGTGCCGGAGCCGACGCTGCTGCCGCTAAAACGCAATATGTGCTGATTTCCTTCGACGGCGCGCATGACAATGCGCTGTGGACGCGCTCACGCGAACTCGCGAAGAAGAACAACGCCCATTTCACCTATTTCCTGTCCTGCGTCTTTCTGATGACCCGGAAGGACCGCGCCAGCTATCAGCCGCCGCACAAAAAGGCGGGTGCGTCCAATGTCGGCTTTGCCCAGACCCATGATGAAGTCGTGACCCGGCTTGGCAATATCTGGCAGGCGCATCTGGAAGGCAACGAGATTGCCAGCCACGGCTGCGGCCATTTCGACGGCACAAGCTGGTCCACCGCCGACTGGAACAAGGAAGTCGGCGAGTTTCGCCGCATCGTTGCCGACGCCTACAAGAACAACGGTATCGACGGCGAGCCGGAAGGCTGGCGCGACCTCGCGCTGCACGGCATCAACGGCTTCCGCGCACCCTATCTCGCGGCTTCGAAGCCGGTGCAGGACGCGCTGAAGGCCAATGGTTTCCGCTATCAGGCCTCATCCGTCACACGCGGGCCGGAACTGCCCCAGATCACGGGCCAGTTCGCATCCTTTGGATTGCCGCTGATCCCGGAAGGCCCGTCACAGCGCCCGATCGTCGGCATGGATTACAATCTCTATGTTCGCCATTCCAAGGCCAAGGAAGCGCCGGAACAGTCGGCAGCCTTTGAAGAACGCGCCTATAAGGCGTTTCGCACTGCCTTCGACAAGCAATATGACGGCGAGCGCATTCCCTTGCAGCTTGGCTTCCATTTCGTGCTGATGAATGACGGCGCATACTGGCGCGCCATGGAGCGGCTTGTTTCGGAAGTCTGCACCAAGCCCGATGTCAAATGCACCACCTATGGCGATTATCTGAACAGCCTCGACAAAAACACCGGCCACGCTGCGCAGAACAGGTCGTAACCGGCGTTTTCCAATCCCTCATGCTGAGGAGGCGCGTAAGCGCTGTCTCGAAGCACGGAGGGTGCTGGTCCTCTTCCCTAAACGCTCTGCGGTGTTTCCAGATTTTCACGATCCAGCGACGGCAGCGGCTCACCATGGATGGTCGCCTCGAAAGCCCGCAGACGTTTGTAGATCGACAGAAGCTCGATAATCGTCGTCCATGAATTGACGAGATACTGGAACGAACCCTGCACCTGAGAGAACACGTTGCTGATCTGGTTCATCAGTCCAAGTGTCAACTTACCTGCCACGATGGACGGAATGAGGATAATCGTCGGAAAGACATTATCCGCCTGCAGGTAGAGAATGCGGGCCACGTTGAAATAGACATAATGGAAATAGAGCCGGAAGTAATTGTGCCGGACATTGCGGAACAATTCGCGCATTGTAACCGGCCCCGCGCGATCATCATGATCCTCGCCATAGACCAGTTCCTTACGATAGGCCGCTTCCACGCGCTGATTGTTGAATTCCAGCCCCGGCAGCTTGATGCCGACCAGCGCCAGCAGGCCTGTACCGAAGACCGCCCAGAAAATCGCCGCCCAGACAAGCGCATGCGGGATGACGCCGACGATCGGCAGTTCATTGATCTTTTCTGAAAAGGTGAACAGGACCGGCAGGAAGGCGATCAGTGTCATGACGGCCTTCACCAGACTGACGCCCAACTGTTCCAGCGTTGAGGAAAAGCGCATCGTGTCTTCCTGCACGCGCTGCGCCGCACCTTCGATATGACGCAATTGCGGCCAGTGGCTCATGTAATAATCATTCATCGCCGTGCGCCAGCGGAAGATGTAATGGCTGACGAAAAACAGGCTCAACACGCCGATCGTGACCGCGATGAAGGCGATGCCGAGGAAGTCGACCGTGCCCCAATAGAAATCGCTGGCCGTGACCGAACCCGGCGTCGACAGCGCTTTCTGCACCATATCGTAGAACGGACCATACCAGGCATTCACCGCCACGCTGGCCTGCACCGAAAAATAGGTCGTGAACAGGATCAATGCCGAACCGAGGATCGACCAGCGCTGCCAGGGATGCGGCGAGAACACTGCCCAGAACGCGTAGAACGCAAAGGTCACCACTGCGAAATAGATATAGAACCAGAGGAACGGCGCGGACCAGAAAATGCTGGCGCCGATGATCGGCGCAGCGTCGGTAGCCGCTGGCGGCATTCCGAATATGCGCCCAAGATTTTCTCCCCCCATATACCAGCCAAGGACAGCCAGCAGGCTCCAGAGCACGACAGACGGAAAGAACAATTTGGGGCGGGGGAAGAAAGATACAAACACGAAAAGGGTCCCGATTCTATGGGGTTATCGCCCCCATAGAATGCCTGTTAGCGTGCCTTTACCAGTTAAATCTTTGTAAGATTTTGCCAGAAACCTCATTAGTTTCCTGCTTTTAGCGCCCTACTTGGCCTTTTGACCGGCAAGCACGCCAATGACGGCAACAGCCACCAGCGAAAGCGCTGCCGCGAGACTGGCCGAGGTGAACGAGCCGGAACGCTGCGCCATGTAACCGGCGACCAGCGGCCCGACAATCTGCCCGATGCTGAACGACACGGTCATACGCGCCAGTGCCCGCTTTGGCGATGCCGGAGCCAGAACCCGCGCAATCTGGAGACCGAAAGCCGTCAGCGCCATAAAGGTCATGCCCAGAAGCGCACCGCCGACCAGCGGGCCAACGGGCGGCGCGATGACGACGCTGGCAGCAACGCCGATGGCTTCCAGTAGCGCCGTCAGCGCAAAAGCATTGAACAGGCCGAACTTTTTCGCCGCCGGAGACCAAAGCCAGATGGATGGCGCGGCGGTCAGGCCGGTGACGATCCACACGGCTGCTTCCATCAGCGGCCCGCCCTCGTTGGCGCGCACGATGGCGATCAGAAACGTGGCAGTGATGACATAGCCGAAGCCGAAAATACCGTAGGCAAGCGCCAATGCGTTGAAGGCAAAGCTTTTCGGCAAAGCCGGTTCACGTGTATTGCCGCCATTGCCGCGCGGCCCTTCGCGCACCAGAAAGACCACGCCCACCAGCATGACCAGCGTAAGCAAAGCCGCACCGACCCAATCCGCACGCCAGCCAAGGCCGGAAAAGCGGATGGCGGCGACCAGCACCGCCGAGATGGCAATACCGCTGCCCACCCCGCCGAAATGCACCGCGCCAAGGCCGCTGCGCTCGGCGGCGGTCACATGGCTGAGCACGATGGCCGTGCAGAGGATCATGGTCACCGCGCTGATGAAACCGGCAGCAAAGCGGATGGCTGCAAACATCCAGACGCCGTCGAACAGCGCCATTCCCGCGCAAAGCACTGCACTGATGATGAGACCGGCGATGACGCTGGCGCGTTCGATGCCTGCCGACCAGCCATAGCCCGCCGCCACAGCGCCAAGCAGATAGCCGATATAATTGGAGGAAGCGATGAAGCCTGCATCAGCGGCGTTGAAGCCAAGATCGGCCATCATGCCCGGGAGGATCGGCGTGTAGATGAAACGGCCAATGCCCATTGCAGACGCCATGGCGAGAAAACCGCCCAATGCATAACGGATCGCCGTCTGGTGTTGAGCGGAGTTGGGGGAGGATGACATTGCAATATCCGAACGGGAAAAAGCTGACTTGAGAAAGTTCGACTTGGGAGAGAACTGGGTCATGCGCCGCAAAATACCCCTCAAGCGCGGGCGTACAATTGAATTTTTCTGATGGAAGCGATCAAGGGGAATAGGGGAATAGGGGAATAGGGGAATAGGGGAATAGGGGAATAGGGGAATAGGGGAATAGGATTGATAACGCCTCGGCCGTCCGCAACCAAAACATACTGCCTTATTCCCCTATTCCCCTACTGCCCTACTTCAATGTGGAAATATCGCGCTTGGGGAGATCAAAATGATCGCGGTTCAAAAACTCATCTCTATGGCTGGTCTGTGTGCATCCATCTTTCTGACTGCTGGCGCGGTTCAGGCGGCGGAACTGAAGTCCATGGAAGAGGTCGGTGCGGCATTGCAGGCCTGCTGGTCGCCGCCCGCCGGCACAAAGAGTTCATCCGTCACGCTGAGCTTCAGCTTCAAGCGCGACGGCAGCCTGATCGGCACGCCGCGCGCCACGGCGATCAATATGAAGGGCGATGCAAAGGCCAGAAAGGCTTTTGCAGATTCCGCCATTGAAGCCGTGCAGAAATGTACGCCGCTGCAACTGGCTCCCGCGCTGGCGCAAGGGATCGGCGGTGGTGTCTATACGATGCAGTTCACCTCCCCCGACAAATAGGCGCGAACGCTCGGCGGCGTCCAATCATGGCTTGCGAATCACATAAGTACGTGCTTATGTGTTAGCCATGAACGAGAATGATATTTTCAAGGCGCTGGCCGATCCGACCCGTCGCGCGATCTATGAAAAACTGGCGACTGGCAGCCTGAATGCCAGCGCGCTGCGCGAAGGCATGGAGATCAGCCAGCCTGCCATGTCCCAGCATCTGGCGGTTTTGCGGGGTGCCGGACTGGTACGGGAAGAAAAGCGCGGGCGGTTCGTGAATTACGAAGTCGACCCCGACGGTCTGGCGCTGATGGCCCAGTGGCTGATGAAATATCGCGCCTACTGGCCAGCGCGTATCGACGCCCTGAAAGACTTGCTGAAGGATATGGACCAATGACCGAACAGCAGAGCCAAACGCCGAAGCCCGATATCGCGCAGACCTATGAGCTGGATGCCGCGCCGCAGAAAGTCTGGCGGGCAATCAGCACGCCCGAATTCCGGGAGCACTGGCTTCCCACAGCCGATCTTGCCGAACAGAACGCCGCATCGTGCAAACCCGGTGAGGAAATCACCTATCGGATGCGCGAGAAGGAACCGCCTTTTCTCGAAAGCACCGTCACTTTCAGCATCGCTCCCAATGGTGAGGGCGGCACGCGCTTGCAGATCAGTCATGTGCTGAGCGACATCCGGCTAAAGCGCCCTGCCCCGGTTGCAGCCAATGCCAATGGAACGCTGCTGATGCGCGCGGCCTAGCGCAAGACAGCCCGTCATCCGACAATCTGGAAAGGAGTTCGCCATGCGCGAAACGATGCAACTCGTCCCTGTGGTTGTTGAACAATCAAGCCGCGGCGAACGGTCATTCGACATTTATTCCCGTCTGCTGCGCGAGCGGATCGTGTTCCTCAACGGTGAGGTGAACGACACGGTTTCGGAACTTGTCTGCGCCCAGTTGCTGTTTCTCGAAGCGGAAAATGCCAGGCTGCCGATCAATCTCTACATCAACTCACCCGGCGGTGTGGTGACGAGCGGTTTCGCGATCTACGATACGATGCGCTATATCCGTGCGCCCGTTCACACGCTTTGCATGGGCACTGCCCGCTCGATGGGTTCCTTTCTGCTGATGGCGGGCGAACCCGGCCACCGCGCAGCGCTACCCAATGCCAGCCTGCTGGTGCACCAGCCATCGGGCGGATTTCAGGGCCAGGCATCGGATATTTTCATCCATGCCGAGGAGGTGCAGCGTACCAAACGCCGCATGATACGACTTTACGCAGAACATTGCGGACGCACCGAAGAAGAGGTTGAACGCGCGCTGGACCGCGATAATTTCATGACCGCGCAGGAAGGTCTCAGCTGGGGGCTGGTCGATCACATTCTGGAAAAGCGCGACGACCCGTCGTCGTGACTACTGGCTTGACGGCGCGGTCATTTCCTTTTCCGTTTCCTTTGCAGGGCGCAGCGGCACGCTGTCGGGAATTCCCGAATGCAGGAAATGCAACAGCGTATCCTGCACCGATTCCAGCCGGTGTACGGAATCACGCCAGCCGAAGGGTATTTCCTTCGGCACCGGCGGAATGCGCTGCGGCACCACGCCTTCATCCAGCGAACAATTGGCAATGATGATCTGCAACGCCTCGCCGATCCAAGGCGGCGGGGGAGCCTCCTTCTTGCGCAGCGCATTGCCCAGCGCTTCGCCGAACAATAGCGCCGAGGCGTAAAGACGAATGCCGCGACGATCATAGCGTCCGGCCATTTCGGTCACTTCGCGCGCCGCCAGCCGCCCGCGCAACGACCAGCGCGCATTGCTGCGGGCAAGCGCAATGCCGTCGCCCAGCGCGATGACAGCCCGATGGGCGGAAGTGAACTGATTGACCGCATTTTGCGCGCGCACCGGGTCCTGTTTATCAAGCGCCATAGCCGCCTGTTTCAGCCCATTTGCCAGCCGGTCCAGCAGGCCCCGCGCCGCCCTGTCGATCAGCCGCACCGGGTCAGGCGTCAGCAAAATCTGGCTGAACAAAAGCCCGACACCTGCCCCCACCAGAACGTCGATCAGGCGGGTCACCCCCGCCACTTGCGGCCCCATGGCCAGCACCAGAATGGCCGAAACCCCGGACTGGATGGCAATCGCTGGCGCCATGCCGAACGAGGTCGCCAGCACCATGGCAATGAAGGTCACCACCGCCATATGCATGACGGGAATGGTTTCCGGCAGCAGAAGCGACAGCTCTCCGATCACCACGCCTGTCGTCACGCCAACCATGACGCCAATGGCCTGCTTGCCGTGATTTGGCAGGTTGGGCGCAAGGCAGATCACCGCTGTAACCATGGCAAAGACCGGCCGTGGCTGGCCGAGTAGCCATTGACAGATCAGCCAGGCGACAGCGCCCGCAATGGAAGCAACCAGCGCATCGCGCCAGCTCACCGACCATTGCAGAACGATCTTGTTCAAGCGCTGATGCATGGCTTTCTCCGCTAGAGCGGTTCCGGTTAAAACGGAAGCGTGGAACCGCTCTATCCATTTGTTTTTACGCATTATCCTACGCAAAACCGCTACGCACTTTTGCTGGAAATGCTCTAAGGCAGACCTATCCGCAGATATCTATGGCAGAAGCCCGGCAGCTCAAGACTTGAAGAAGGCCTCATACTGATCCGGCTTGAAACCGACCGTCAGCACGCCGTCCTTGTCGAGCACCGGACGCTTGACCATGGAGGGCTGTTCCAGCATCAGCGCCCGCGCCTTGGCGGCATCGACATTCTGGCGCACTTCTTCCGGCAATTTGCGGAAAGTCGTGCCAGCGCGGTTCAAAAGCTGTTCCCAGGCGACGGTTTTCAGGAAGCGGTCGAGCGTTGCCGCATCGAGCCCTTCCTTCTTGTAATCGTGAAAGCCATAGTCGATGCCATGGTCCTCAAGCCATGTGCGCGCCTTCTTCATGGTGTCGCAGTTTTTGATACCGTAGATGGTCACGCTCATGGTCGACTCCTTCAAACCTTTGCGCGATCAAAGGCCAATACGCATTTCGGTTCAACCCTTTATGTCAGGTCTATCGCGCATCGTGAAAGATTATGCCCAGCGTATGTCGCATGCCGGAGCGGATGCGGCTGACACCGTGCCGCATCTTGACCCGGTAGTCGCTGCGCGTGCCTTGTACCGGTCGGTCGTTAACGGCGAAGATCACCGCATCGCCCTGTTGAAGCGGCACCACCTCTGCCCTGCTCTGCATGCGCGGGCGTTGCTCGGTGAGCACGAATTCGCCGCCCATGAAATCCTCACCCGGTTTCGACAGGAGAATGGCCACCTGTAACGGGAAGGCGATGTCACCATAAAGGTCCTGATGCAGACAATTATAATCCCCCTCCACATATTGCAGCAGAAGCGGTGTCGGGCGCGACTGGCCGGCTGCATGGCAGCGTTCCAGAAAGGCGTCATGGGTTGGTGGATAACGGGTGTCGCTGCCCATTCTCCGGCTCCACGCATTGGCGATGGGTGCGAGCTGCGGATAGAGGCTGGCGCGGAGGCTCCCAATTAAGGCAGGCAGCGGATTGGCGTAATATTTGTATTCGCCGCGTCCAAAACCGTGCCGCGCCATGGAAATGGTGCTGCGGAATGCGGCGGAATCATGCCATTTCGTGGCAAAATTGTGGCAATCATTTTCGGAGAGAAGTTGGGGGAGAATGGCCGTGCCGAATGTGTCGAGTTCGGCGCCGATCTTGTCCCAGTCATAGGCGGCGACTTTTGCCGCCGCTTTTTCCACGTCGCCGCTCATGCTTCACGCTCCCGCTTCAGGAGGTCGCGCTTGCGCTCGACACCCCAGCGATAGCCGGACAGCCCGCCATCATTGCGCACCACACGATGGCATGGCACCGCGACGGCGATCTTATTGGCGGCGCAGGCTTGCGCAACGGCGCGAACCGCTTTCGGCGTACCGATCCGCTCGGCAATATCCGTGTAGCTCGCTGTTTTTCCTGCCGGAATTTCCCGCAAGGCCTGCCAGACGCGCTGCTGGAACGCTGTACCCCGCAGATCGAGCGGCAGGTCGAGACCGATGCCCGGCGCTTCGACAAAGCCGACCACCTGAGCGATCATGCCTTCAAAGTCGCGATCAGCCCCGATGAGATTGGCTTTCGGAAAGCGCTTTTCCAGATCGCGGATCAGTGGTTCCGGATCGTCACCCATCAAAATGGCGCAGACGCCCTTGTCGCTTGCCGCCACAAGGACTGCGCCAAGCGCCGATTGCCCAATGGCGAAACGAATGTCGGCGTCCTTGCCGCCCTGCCGGTAAGCCTTTGGCGTCATTCCAAGAATCCGGTCTGAGGCTTCATAGAAGCGGCTGCTGGAATTATAACCGGCGTCATAGATCGCATCGGTCACGCGGATTTCCGGCGCATCGAGCGCCACACGCATTTTCCGGGCGCGATGTGCGTCGGCATAGGCCTTGGGCGTCAGTCCGGTGAAGGCTTTGAAAATGCGATGGAAATGCGCGGGACTGGTCTTCACCGCATCCGCGATTTCTTCCAGAGACGGCACTTCCTCCGCTGCCTCGATATAGCGGCAGGCAGAAGCCACGATTTCGGCATGGCGCGCATTGTTCTGCGTTGCGAGCGTTTCGGTCAGATGCGGCTTGCAGCGCATGCAGGGGCGAAAACCTGCCCGCTCGGCATCCTCACAACGATCGAAAAACTGCACGTTCTCGCGCTTTCCGCGTCGCGACGGGCAGGATGGACGGCAATAAACGCCGGTGGTGCGCACGGCATAAACGAAGGCACCGTCCGACGCCTTGTCGCGTCCGAGCACCTTCTGCCAGCGGCTTTCATCGGGATCATGCGTTTTGAGGGTCATAAGGTTCATGTCCGTGTTCCTTCTTTATATGAACCAGACATAGGACCTTACAAGGGCGGTCACACTCCGCTGCTTGCTTTCAAATTCGAAATGAAAAAAGCGGGCCTTTGCAGACCCGCCTTCATCGAAATATTCGTCCGGCAGACGTGATCAGGATTTACGCGCATCCGCGATAGCCGCGATCAGTTCCTGCTGCTTCATCACGCCGCCATAGAGCTTGGTGCCGATGACAAAAGACGGGGTGCCGCTGAAATTGAACGCTTCACCCTGATTCATGTTGCGCTCGAGAATGCCATTGATCCGCTTGGAATCAGCCTTATAGGCCGCTTCAAGCTTGGCAGCGTCGAGACCGCCCTTCTTCATGGCCGCATCAACCTGTTCCTTGGTCAGACGGCCCGGCGTGGCCATCAGCGCTTCCATGGCCTTGACGTAATTGCCGGACTTTTCCGCCGCCAGAACAAGCCGCGCCGCATAGGCCGACATATCGCCGAAAATGATCCAGTCCTTCAGAACCAGCCGCACATTGCCGTCATCCTTGACGACACGCATCAGTTCACTATGGCCCTTTTTGCAATAGGGGCATTGATAGTCGAAATATTCGACGATGGTGACATTGCCATGCGGATTACCGAGAACCGGGATTTCCTTGTCGTAGAGAACCTCGGCCACGGTCGGAACGGCCTGTGCCAGACCCTGCGCACCCGAGAATCCGAGTGTCGCAATGGTCCCGGCTGAAACAGCCAGCATCTGACGGCGGTTTATCATGAACTAGCTCCCATGCCAGATTGGGACTTGTCGAGCACCACAACGCGGGCACCCGTCGGGGCGCGCTTGTAGAGATCGAGAATGTCCTGATTGAAAAGACGGATACAGCCCGAGGACGCCGCCTTGCCGACCGACCACGGCTCATTGGTGCCATGGATGCGATAGAGCGTGTCCTTGCCGTCGCGATAGAGATAGAGCGCGCGGGCACCAAGCGGATTGCGGATACCGCCCTCCAGACCATTGGCGTATTTCGCATAATGGTCAGGATTGCGCTTGATCATGTTGGCGGTCGGGGTCCAGCGCGGCCATTGCGATTTATAGGCAACCTTGGCTTCGCCCTTGAAGGTCAGCCCGGCGCGGCCGACACCGACCGAATAGCGCATGGCCTTGCCGCCCGGCTGCACGAGATAAAGATAGCGCGCATAGGGATCGACAATGATGGTGCCCACCGGATGATCCGTCGCATAATCGACCTGCTTGCGCAGGTTGCGCTCGGCAATCTTGTTCACATCAAGCGCAGGAATGAAGTTCTTGCCGTCGGTGACAGCGCCATACATCACTTCATATTCGCTGCGCGCCGTCTGCACTTCCGATTCTGCCACGGCTGCGACTTGTACCGGCTGCGGTTCTGCCACAACCGGCTGAACAACAGGCTGGGGCATGATGACCGCGACCGGCTGCTCGGCGGAAGTCGTCGTGCAGGCGGCAGCTGCCAACGGCAGCACAGCGATGGTGGCAATGCGCAACAGTCGCGCTGCAATACGGTATCTTTCGTCCCCGCGCTTCATAATAGTCCAAGCCCCCGGCATCATCTTCAATCCTTGTTTCTGCAATTACATCCGGCCATCGGTGGTGAGACCGGCCGACCGGGCAATGGTGGCAGACGTGACATCGCCCACCAGTCTCGTCCCCTCCCGCTCGCGGCTTGCCTTGTCGAAGAAAATCATCGTCGGCGGGCCAGCCACTTTCAGCTTCGCCATCAGGTCGGCATTGCCATTGGTGAGATCGGAAATATCAGCCTTGATGAGCTGATAGCCGTTCAGGCTTTTCTTCACATCGGCATCCGGCAACACGCGCTTTTCCACGGTGGAGCAACTCACGCACCAATCCGCCGTGAAATAGATCAGCGTCGGGCGCGAGCCTTCCACTGTCGCAAGCTTCTCCTGAAGGGAAGAAACCGTATCGACCGGCGCGAATCGCAGCTCGGCCATACTCTGGTTGTCGCCACGGTTAGCGAATACGGCCAGCGGTTGCAACGGATCTCTGCCGCCAGACGCAAGGCCGAGCATCAGGATGGTTGCATAGACGAAGGCTGCCGCGCCAATCGTGCGGGCGACAACGCTATGCCCCGGCACTTTGAGGAAGGCAAAACTTGCCACGCCGAACAGCAGAATGGCCCAGAGCGCCATATCCACGCCCGAAGGCAAAAGCGGTGCAGCCATGAAGATCGCAGTTGCCAGAAAACCGAAGCCGAAAATCTGCTTCACGGTTTCCATCCATGCGCCTGCGCGCGGCATCGTGCCCGCGCCAAGGGTCGCGAAAGCGATCAGCGGCAAGCCCTTGCCGATACCAAGCGCGAAGAGTGCCCCCGCACCCAGCGCGACATTGGCCGTCTGTGCAATATAGAGAAGTGCACCCGCCAGCGGTGCGGTCACGCAAGGGCCGACAATCAGCACCGACGAGAAGCCGAGCACGGCGGCGGAGCGCTTGGAGCCTGTACGCTGGCCGGTCTGCGCGGAAACCGCGCTGACCCACCGGCTTGGAAGCTGGATCTGGAACAGGCCGAACATGGACACAGCCAGCAAGGTGAACAGCGCCGCCAGAGCAAGTGCCGTCCATTTCGATTGCAGGACCATTTGCAGGTTCTGCCCCGACCAGCCAGCGATTGCCCCCACCAGCGCAAAGCCCAAAGCCAGACTGACCACATAGATGGAGGAGAGGACGAAGCCGCGTTTTGCCGTCAGCTTTTCACCTTCGCGCGCCAGCGTTCCGGCGACGATGGGATAGATCGGGAAAACGCAAGGCGTGAAGGCCAGCAGCACCCCGAACGCCAGAAAGGCCGCGATGACAAAGCCCGTGCCGCCCTCAGCCAGCAGGTTTTCGACCATGCCCTTCTCAGGCGCGAGCGCAAAAGCCTTGCTTTCATTGGCCGTGCTTGCAGCCATCCGGGGCGTCGCCGTCGTGAAAGCAGTGCCTTGCGCAAAAGATTGGGTTTGGGCCTTGGCCAGAGTGCCCATCTGGCTTGAAACGGCCAGCGTCACCGGGTCGACTGTTCGCGTTTCGGGCCGATAGCAGATACCGTCTTCCTGACAGCCCTGATAGGTGATTTCCACCGGCGCGGTTTGCGCATTCAGGCTAGCACTGGCATGGCGATAATAGACTTCGAGCCTGCCGAAATTCGGGTCGTCCTTGGCAATGCCGGGCTGCGTATCGACATCGAGCGCATTGCCCTTGTCGTCCTTTGCGGCGATATGATCGCGATAGAGATAATAGCCTTCGGCAATGGTCCAGCCGAGCACAAGGCGTCCATCGGCATCCTTCGTCACGCCAAGACGAAAGGCTTCGTTCACCGGCAAGGGGCCAGCGGCAAAGGCTGACGAGAACGCCGTGAAGATCAGGAGAGCGAAACTCACAAGGCTCGCAGAAAGACGCATTCCGGTTTTCCGAACTGATTCGTAGGAAATTGATTATGTTGCAAAAGGCGAATGCCGCCGCCACCTTAAGGCAGCCTTAAGCTGGGACAGCGACAAGCCGGGCCGATTTAAAACGACAACAAGGCAAAAACAGGAAGATCGATGCGCATTCTGGTGGTTGAAGACGATGCAATCCTGCTCGACGGGTTGTCCGTTGGTTTGGGCATTGCCGGTTTCACCGTGGATGCGGTCTCGACCTGCGGCGATGCCGAAGCAGCCCTTGCAGCGCAAAATTACAATGCCGTTGTGCTCGATCTCATGCTGCCGGACGGGTCCGGCCTGGACATTCTGAAGACCATGCGGCGCGGACGCGACGACACGCCGGTGCTGCTTCTGACCGCTCGCGATCAGGTGCCCGAACGTATCGCGGGGCTGGACGCCGGCGCCGACGACTATGTCGGCAAACCGTTCGACCTGCATGAACTGGCCGCCCGGGTGCGCGCTGTAGCGCGACGCGGGACTGGTCGCGCAAACGCCATGCTGGAATGGCGCGGTGTCGAGCTTGATCCGGCGGAAATGTCGGCGCGCTTCAAGGGCGAGCCGCTGCGGCTGACGCGGCGTGAATTCTCGATCCTGCGCGCGCTGATGGAGCGCCCCAATGCGACGCTTTCCAAATCATCGCTGGAAGAAGCGCTTTATGGCTGGCAGGAAGAAGTGGAAAGCAATGCGGTGGAGGTGCATGTCCACCACCTGCGTTCCAAGCTTGGCTCCGATTTCATCGAGACGGTGCGCGGTGTCGGCTATCGTCTGGCGGGGGCCTGCGCATGAGTTCGATCCGTGGCCGTCTGACCGGCATTCTGATTGGTGTAACCTGCATCGTCTGGCTGGTTGCCGTGGTCTGGATTCACACCACCACCCAGGCCCAACTGGAAAAGGTTCTGGATGCGCGTCTGATGGAAGCCGCACGCATGGTCAATTCGCTTTTGAGCGATCACCGCGTGGAAGTCGGCCCTGATGGCGATGGCGGCCAGCTTTCACTCAAGCCCATGCCGGAATTTTCCGACTATGACCGGCAGCTTTTCTGCCAGATCTGGGCGCTGGACGGCAAGCTGGTCGGGCGTTCGGAAAGCGCGCCGGTTACACGGCTTACGAGCGTTGCGAACGGTTTTTCCAACACGGTTGTCGCTGGCGAGCGCTGGCGGGTGTTTGCGGTTGAAAACACGCAGCTTGGTCTGCGCGTGATGGTCGGCGACAGTCTCTATGTCCGCGAAAGACTGGTCCGCAATGTGGTGACGGGGCTGGTCGTGCCTGCCCTTCTGGTGCTGCCGCTGCTGGCAGGCATGATCTGGCTTTGCGTGCGGCGCGGGCTCAACCCGTTGAGCAGCCTTGCCTCCGTTCTGTCGAAGCGACAGGCGCAGGATTTGCGCCCGCTGCCGGAAGAGAATCTGCCCAAGGAAATCGCCCCTGCGGTAACCGCGTTGAACGGGCTGTTCCACCGCGTCGAGGAAGCGCGCGAGCGCGAACGCAACTTCGCGATTTTCGCCGCCCATGAGCTGAAGACGCCGCTCGCCGGTCTGAAGACACAGGCGCAGATCGCCGAGAGCGCAAAGGACGAAGCCGTGCGCGCCAATGCGGTGCGCCAGATCGCAGCCGGTGTGGACCGCACCAGCAGGCTGGTCGGTCAGTTGCTCGATCTTGCAGCGCTTGAAACGTCCGACGAAACCGAAACACCGATGCCGGAACCGGCCTGCAAGCTTCTGCACACCATCGCCACCGATATGCGTATGCTCGGCGCACAACGCGGCGTCGCCATCGAATTGCTGGAAGGCATGCCACTCGTGCAGATGCCCTTCCCGCATCTCTTCACGCTGGCGGCGCGTAACCTGATCGAAAACGCAGTACTGCATTCACCACCGGATGGTTTTGTGCGCTGCGGCTTTACCGTCGCGGACAGCCGCCTCACCCTCACCGTTGAAGACAGCGGCCCCGGCATTCCCGATATCGAAATGCCGCATGTCACCGAGCGCTTTTTCCGCGGCAAGCACCGGCAGGACAATGGCAGCGGCCTCGGCCTTGCCATTGTGCAAATGGCGGTCACGCGGATGGAAGGCACATTCGATCTGGTGAACCGTCCCGATGGTGGTCTTCGCGCCACGCTGACGGTGCCAATCGCCTAACGTCTGAGATCGGTTCCCTCCCTAGAAAATCGTCGTTGATTAGGATCAATGACAGCACGCCACTGAGCGCCGATAGAAATCCTGTCGCTACAACTGCCCCTGACGGGCGGTCTTCGTTACGCGCTGCGAGGGGATTTCATGAACTACGCCGCTGGAACAGTCCTATCCGGTCTGGGAGCGCTTTTTGCCGTTCTCCTGGCCGGATTTTCCCATGACGAGCTGTTCAGAACCCATATGTGGATTCTGTTCGTCGTGCTCGCCATTTTCACCATTCTTCTGTTGCGCAACGCCGATTACGGTCTGACGCCGAAAAAGACGGATCAGTCCGTCTATATGGACGGTCCGATCCGCTACGGCCTGATTGCCACGGTGTTCTGGGGCGTTGTCGGCTTCCTCGTCGGCGTTGTTATCGCCGCGCAGCTCGCATTTCCGGATCTCAATCTGGAACCATGGCTGAACTTCGGCCGCGTGCGCCCGCTGCACACTTCCGCCGTCATCTTCGCCTTCTGCGGCACCGCGCTTATCACCACATCCTTCTATGTGGTGCAGCGCACCTGCCGCGCCCGCCTGTTCGGCGGCGATCTGGCCTGGTTCGTGTTCTGGGGCTACCAGCTTTTCATCGTCATGGCCGCCACCGGCTATCTGCTCGGCATCACGCAGAGCCGCGAATATGCCGAACCGGAATGGTATGTCGACATCTGGCTGACCATCGTCTGGGTCGCCTATCTGGTCGTATTCCTCGGCACCGTGCTGAAGCGCAAGGAGCCGCATATCTATGTGGCCAACTGGTTCTTCCTCGGCTTCATCATCACCATCGCCATGCTGCATATCGTGAATAACCTTGCCGTGCCGGTCTCCTTCCTTGGCACCAAGAGCTATTCCGCCTTCTCGGGTGTTCAGGATGCGCTGACGCAATGGTGGTACGGCCACAATGCCGTCGGCTTCTTCCTCACCACCTCGTTCCTCGGCATGATGTATTACTTCGTGCCGAAGCAGGCGAACCGACCGGTCTATTCCTACCGCCTGTCGATCATCCACTTCTGGTCGCTGATCTTCCTCTATATCTGGGCCGGTCCGCACCACCTGCACTATACCGCACTGCCCGACTGGGCGCAGACGCTGGGCATGGTGTTCTCGATCATGCTGTGGATGCCGTCCTGGGGCGGTATGATCAACGGCCTGATGACGCTGTCGGGTGCATGGGACAAGATCCGCACCGATCCGATCATCCGCATGATGGTGGCTGCCATCGCCTTCTACGGCATGGCGACCTTCGAAGGCCCGCTGATGTCGATCAAGGCGGTCAATTCTCTGTCGCACTATACCGACTGGACCATCGGTCACGTTCATTCCGGCGCGCTTGGCTGGAACGGCATGATCACCTTCGGCGCGATCTATTATCTGGCTCCGAAGCTGTGGAACCGCGAACGCCTCTACTCGGTGCGCATGGTCAACTGGCACTTCTGGCTCGCCATTCTCGGCATCGTGCTCTACGCCGCCGCCATGTGGGTTGCGGGTATCCAGCAGGGCCTGATGTGGCGCGAATACGACGATCAGGGTTTCCTCGTCTATTCCTTCGCAGAAACGGTCGCCGCGATGTTCCCTTACTACGTCATCCGCGTGACCGGCGGCCTGCTCTACCTCACGGGCGGTCTCGTCATGGCCTGGAACGTCTATCAGACCATTCGCGGAAACCTGCGCGATGAAGCGCCGATTGCCGGCGCAACCCCGGCCAAGCCGGCATCAGCGATGCAGCCTGCGGAATAAGGATCGAACACACATGTCCTTTCTGAAAAAACACGCCGTAATTGAAAAGAACGCAACGCTGCTGCTGGTTGGATCGCTGACCGTGGTGCTGATTGGCGGCATCGTGGAAATCGCGCCGCTGTTCTATCTCGAAAACACCATCGAGAAGGTGGAGGGGATGCGTCCCTATTCACCGCTCGAGCTTGCGGGGCGCAATATCTATGTGCGCGAGGGCTGCTATCTGTGCCACAGCCAGATGATCCGCCCTTTCCGCGACGAGGTGGAACGCTACGGGCATTACAGCCTTGCAGCGGAATCCATGTATGATCATTCGTTCCAGTGGGGCTCCAAGCGCACGGGGCCGGACCTCGCCCGCGTCGGTGGCCGCTATTCCAACGAATGGCATGTCCAACACCTGATCCGCCCGCGCGATGTGGTGCCGGAATCGGTCATGCCGAGCTACGGCTTCCTGAAGGACACGCCGCTGAGCGCCAGTAACATTGCTGCCGATCTGAAGGCCAATGTCGCGGTGGGCGTGCCCTATACGCAGGACATGATCGACAATGCGCTGGCCGACCTGAAGGCGCAGGCCGATCCCGAGGCCGACACATCCGGCGTCGAGGGGCGTTATCCCAAGGCCAAGCTCGGCGATTTCGACGGCAATCCGGCTGCGGTGACGGAGATGGATGCGCTGGTCGCCTATCTCCAGATGCTCGGCACGCTGGTCGATTTCTCGACCTACGATCAATCCCCCAAAGCGCGATAGGAGCTTCCCATGGATTACAACGCCATGCGCCACTTCGCCGACAGCTGGGGCCTGCTCGGCATGACGGTCTTCTTCGTTATCACCGTCTTCTATGTCTTCCGTCCCGGCAGCAAGAAGATCGCCGACGAGGTGAAAGCCATTCCGTTCAAGGATGACGCAAATGACTGATAAGCATATCGACGACGTCAGCGGTGTTTCCACCACCGGCCATGAATGGGACGGCATCCGCGAACTCGACAATCCGATGCCGCGCTGGTGGCTGTGGACCTTCTACGCCACCATCCTGTTTGCCATCGGCTACACCATCGCCTATCCGGCATGGCCACTGATTTCCAGCTCGACTGCCGGGCTGACCCAATGGTCGAGCCGCGGCGCATTGCAGGAAGACATGCGCCAGGTGGCGGCGGAAAAGCAGGGCATCCTCGACCAGATCAAGGCCAAGGATGTGCATGAGATTCTGGCCGATGAAAACCTGCGCCAGTTCGCCATTGCGGGCGGCGCGGCTGCCTTCCGCGTCAACTGCGTGCAGTGCCATGGCTCCGGCGCGCAGGGCGCACCCGGCTATCCGAACCTCAACGACGATGACTGGCTGTGGGGCGGTTCCATCGACGAAATCCTGACGACCATCCGTCACGGCGTTCGTTCCAAGGACGACGCGGACACGCGCGCTTCCGAGATGCCCGCTTACGCCGACATTCTGGAACCGCAGCAAATCCGCGATGTGGCGGCCTATGTGGTCAGCCTGACCGGCACACCGCACGATCCGTCGATGGTTCCCGCAGGCCAGAAGGTCTTCTCGGAAAACTGCGCTGTCTGCCACGGCGCCGACGCCAAGGGCAGCCGCGAATTCGGTGCGCCGAACCTGACCGATGCGATCTGGTTCTACGGTTCCGGCGAAGACGCAATCATCCGTCAGGTGTCGCATCCCAAGCACGGCGTGATGCCCGCATGGGAACCGCGCCTCGGCGACACAACCGTCAAGCAGCTGGCGATATTCGTCCATTCGCTGGGCGGGGGAGAATGAAGAGAGGGGAGTAAGGCAGTAGGGGAATAGGGGGGTATGTTTTGGTTGTGAAGGCCCGCAGCGTCGCTCCCGTTTTTTCATACTCCCTTACTCCCCTATTCCCCTACTCCCTTCTCCTCCCTAGGAGCATAAAATGTCAGAGCAAGTCGAACGTATCGACGTTCAGGCAGTGAATTCCCCCAAGACGCGGCAGTCGCTTTATGCGGCGCGGGTCAAGATTTTTCCGAAGCGCGTTCAGGGTGAGTTCCGGCGCTTCAAATGGCTCGTCATGCTCATCACGCTGGGCATCTACTATCTGACGCCATGGCTGCGCTGGGATCGCGGGCCTTATGCGCCAGATCAGGCCGTGCTGATCGACCTCGCCAACCGCCGCTTCTATTTCTTCTTCATCGAAATCTGGCCGCAGGAATTCTATTACGTCGCGGGCCTGCTCATCATGGCGGGCCTCGGCCTTTTTCTGGTCACCTCCGTCGCGGGCCGCGCATGGTGCGGCTATACCTGCCCGCAGACTGTCTGGGTCGATCTCTATCTCGTGGTGGAACGCGCCATCGAAGGCGACCGCAACGCCCGCATGAAGCTCGACAAGGGGCCATGGACCTTCGACAAGATCTGGAAGCGGGTGACGAAACATTCGGTCTGGCTTCTGATCGGCGTTCTGACCGGCGGCGCGTGGATTTTCTACTTCGCCGATGCGCCAAGCCTCCTTTTCGATTTCGTGAGCGGACAGGCAGCACCCGTCGCCTATTTCACCGTCGCTATTCTCACCGCCACCACCTATACGCTGGGCGGGCTGATGCGCGAGCAGGTCTGCACCTATATGTGCCCGTGGCCGCGCATCCAGGCCGCGATGCTCGACGAGAATTCGCTGACCGTGACCTATAATGACTGGCGCGGCGAACCGCGTTCGCGCCATGCCAAGAAGGCTATCGCCACCGGCGAATCCGTCGGTGATTGCGTGGATTGCAATGCCTGTGTGGCCGCCTGCCCGATGGGTATCGACATTCGCGACGGCCAGCAGCTGGAATGCATCACCTGCGCGCTGTGTATCGATGCGTGCAATTCGGTGATGGACAAGATCGGCAAGGCGCGCGGTCTCATCTCCTATGCGACGCTGGCCGACTACGACGCCAATATGGCGCTTGCCACCAACAACGGAATGATGCCCATCACCCCTGCCCGGGTTTACGCTGCGCCCAATGTGCTTTCCGACAAGGTGCAGAACCTGTCATGGGGCAAAGTGCTGCGTCCGCGCAGCCTGTTCTATTTCATCGTCTGGGCGCTGATCGGCCTCACGCTGGTCATTTCGCTGTCGATGCGCCAGCGCATCGGCATCAATGTCCTGCACGACCGCAACCCGCAATATGTGCTTCTGTCGGACGGTTCGATCCGCAACGGTTATACGGTCAAGCTTCTCAACATGATCCCGACGCCGCGCACCTTCCGCTTGTCCATCGAAGGACTGCCCGGCGCGACTCTGACAGTGCAGGACGAGACGGCAGACGCAGACGGCAATTATGCCGTGCCCGTCGAACCCGACCGGCTGAAGACATTGCGTGTCTTTGTGACCTTGCCGCACAGCGCCATCTCGGATCACCGCAAGGATTACGAAATCGAAGTGCGCGACGCGGACGGCGCTGAACACGCCCGCTACAAGGCAACCTTCATGGCTCCGGAGGGACGATAATGTCGGCAGAAACCGAGACTGCATCCGCAAATTCGGCAGGCACATTCACCGGCTGGCATATGCTGGGCATCATGGTGGCGTTTTTCGGGGTGATCATCGCCGTCAATGTGACGATGGCCTATCTCGCCATTCACAGCTGGAGCGGGCTGGTCGTCGCCAATTCCTATGTCGCGAGCCAGGAATTCAACGAAAAGGCCCAGACCGGCAAGGAACAGGCAGCCCTCAACTGGCAGTCGACGCCCGCCTATGCCGGGGGTGTCTTTACCTGGCGGCTCACCGACCGCGACGGCAAGCCGGTTGCAGTGACGGGCGGAACAGTGGAGTTCAAGCGTCCCGTTGGCGATGTGAACGATACCAGGGCAGCACTTGCCACCCGGGAAGCGGGCGTGCTCGGCGCCAGCATCGACCTTGCTGATGGCGCATGGGTCATGGAAATCAACGCCGATGCCGGTCTGGAAGACCCCTATCGCCATATCGTCCGCGTTCTGATCAAGAACGGGAAGCTGTTATGAGCTGCTGCGTCGAGAATGCGCAGATTGCGACGGTCATCCAGACCGTTTCCCCGGATGAAATGCAGCTCGCCAGCCGCACGCTCGGCGACGGGCTGCGCCAGCTCGACCTGTCGGTGCCGGGCGTTCACTGCGGATTGTGCATCAAGACGATTGAAGAAGCGCTGGCACAGATCGCAGGCGTTGCCTATGTCCGCGTCAACCTGACTGCGCGGCGGGTCGCGATCCGCTGGAAGGACGGCGAAACGCCGCCCAATGTCATCGATCCGCTGCGTCGTCTCGGTTATGAAGCGCATATTTTCGACATGGCACAGGAGAAGGATCCAGCCTTCGCGCGCCTGCTGATCGCGCTTGGTGTCGCGGCTTTCGCCTCCAGCAATGTCATGCTGCTTTCCGTCGCTGTCTGGTCGGGTGCGGATGCAGCAACCCGAGACCTGTTTCACTGGGTCTCCGGCCTGATCGCCCTGCCGACGCTGATCTTCTCAGGCCGCATCTTCTATGTTTCCGCATGGAATGCACTGCGCGCAAGGCGTGTGAACATGGATGTGCCGATTGCGCTGGCCATCTCGCTCGCCTTTGCGATGAGCATTTATGAGACCATGAACCATGGTCATCATGCCTATTTCGATGCCTCGGTGACACTTCTGTTCTTCCTGCTGATCGGTCGCACGCTCGACTATATGATGCGCGCCCGCGCCCGTTCCGCCGTGCGCGGTCTGGCGCAGCTTGGCAGTCGTGGCGCGGTGGTGATCGCCGACAATGGTGAGCGGAACTATCTGCCGGTCAATGAAATCCGCCCCGGTATGCGCATCATTCTGGCGGCTGGCGAGCGCGTGCCGGTGGATGCGAGAATTGAGGAAGGCCGCTCCGAACTCGATTGCGCTATCGCATCCGGCGAAAGCGACGCGGTGCCGGTCGGCCCCGGTTCGGATATTCGCGCCGGTACGCTGAACTTGTCCACGCCGCTCGTCATCCGGGCAACGGCGGAAGCCAAGGATTCCTTCCTTGCCGAAATGGTGCGCCTGATGGATGTGGCTGAGAGCGGCCGCGCCTATTATCGCCGCCTCGCCGACCGCGCCTCCGAGCTCTATGTGCCGATGGTGCACACGATTGCCTTCCTCGCATTCACGGGCTGGATGGTCTACACCGGTGGCGACTGGTATCGCTCGATCTATATCGCCATTTGCACGCTGATCATCACCTGCCCCTGCGCGCTGGCGCTGGCCGTGCCGATTGTGCAGGTGGTTGCAGCGCGCCGCCTGTTCGAGAACGGAATCATGATCAAGGACGGCTCCGCCATGGAACGCATGGCCGAGATCGACACCGCGATCTTCGACAAGACCGGCACATTGACGCTCGGTCAGCCGCGCCTGATTGGCCTTGAAAGCGTCAATACGCACTATCTCGAAATCGCCGCCGAACTGTCGCTCTATTCCCGCCATCCGCTGTCGCGGGCGCTGGCACAGTTTTCCGGTCAGGGGCCGATGAGCGCCTTCACCCGGATCGAGGAAGTTCCGGGATCGGGTATCGAGGCGGAAATGGACGGCAAGCTTTATCGTCTCGGCAAATCCGAATGGGCTGGCGGCATGGCCGATGCAACCGCTGCAAACGGGCCGGAAACCTGCCTTTCCATTGACGGCATGCTGGTCGAAACTTTCCATTTCGAGGACAGCCCGCGCGAAGACGCAGCCGCCGCCATCGCCGCCCTGAAAAAGGATGGGCTGAAGCTTGGCATCATCTCCGGCGACCGACTACCAGCCGTCCGGAAGCTCGCGGATTATCTGGGTGTCGATGACTATCGCGGCGCGGTGCTGCCTGCCGACAAGTCGCAGCTCGTGCAGGCGCTTTCCGGCGAAGGCCGCAAGGTGCTGATGGTTGGCGACGGCCTCAACGACGCGCCTGCCCTCGTCGCGGCCCATGTTTCCATGGCCCCGGCAACTGCAGCCGATATCGGGCGCAATGCCGCCGACTTCGTGTTTCTGCGTGAGAGCCTCGCCGCCGTGCCGCTGGCCTTTGCGGTCTCGAAGGAGGCAGGTCGGCTGATCAGCCAGAATTTCGCGCTGTCCATCGGCTATAATATCATCGCCGTGCCAATTGCGATCTTCGGCTATGTCACACCGTTGGTGGCAGCACTTTCCATGTCGCTGTCGTCCATCGTGGTTGTCAGCAACGCGTTGCGGTTGAAAGCCGGAAAGCAGAAGCAGCAGGCGCAGACACGCACCACGCCGGTTGCCGTCATCAAGGAAGCGCACAAATGAGCGGGCTTCTCTTTCTCATCCCCGTCGCCCTTTTGATGGGCGCGGTGGGGCTAGCAGGCTTCCTGTGGTCACTGAAAAACGGCCAGTATGAAGACCTCGACGGCGCGGCGAACCGGATACTGCTCGACGACGACACTACTCCGTTATCAAAATCGCGCGCAGATCGTTGACATTGGTGCCGGTCGGGCCCGGTATGAACAGATCGCCGATGGCGTCAAAGGCTGTCCATGCATCGTTGTTGTTGAGGCGCGCCGCACCATCCTCGCCCGCCTTTTGCAGACGCGACACCGTGCTGCCATCGGCAAAGGCACCGGCATTGTCTTCCGATCCGTCGATCCCGTCCGTGTCGGCGGCAAGCGCATGGATATTGGCATAGCCATCAATATCGAGCGCAAAGGACAGCAGGAACTCGCTGTTGCGCCCGCCTTTGCCACCTTTGCCGCGAATGGTGACTGTGGTTTCGCCGCCGGACAGGATGACCACCGGCTTTTTGAACGGACGGTCGCGTTCGACCACTTCCCGCGCAATTGCCGCATGGACATGCGCCACTTCGCGCGATTCCCCTTCCATGGCATCCGACAGGATCACCGCTTCAACGCCGTGCCGGGCAGCCTCTTTCGCTGCCGCTTCCAGCGATACGGCGGCAGATGCAATCACCCGCACTTCGTTTTGCGCGAAAACCGCGTCATCCGGCTTTGGCGCATGCGCTCCTTCGCCGCGAATATGGGCAAGTGCGGCCTCCGGCAATTCCAGCCGATAGCGTTCGATGATCTTGAGCGCGTCATCGCGGCTGGTTTTGTCCGGCACCGTCGGGCCAGAGGCCACAAATGCCGGATTGTCACCCGGAATATCCGAGACGACCAATGAGAACACCCGCGCCGGATGGGCGGCAGCGGCAAGGCGTCCGCCCTTGATGGTCGAAAGATGCTTGCGCACGGCATTCATGGCCGAGATCGGCGCGCCCGACGCCAGCAAGGCCTTGTTGACGGCAATTTCGTCTTGCAGCGTCAGCCCTTCCGGGGGAGACGGCAGCAGCGCCGAGCCACCGCCGGATATGAGCGCCACCACGAGATCGTCTTCCGTGAGACCCGACACGGCATCGAACAGGCGCCGGGATGCCACAAGTCCCGCTTCATCCGGAACCGGATGCGCCGCCTCGATAATCTCGATGCGTTCGCAAGGCGTGCCATAGCCATAGCGTGTCACCACGAGGCCCTCAATCGGGCCATCCCACGCCCTTTCGAAAGCCGCCGCCATCTGTGCGGAACCTTTGCCCGCGCCGATGACGATCGTGCGCCCCTTGGGCTTGGCAGGCAGATTGGCGCGGATGACCAGTTCGGGATCGGCAGCCGCCACGGCGGCGTCGAAAAGGCTGGTCAGGAATTTCTTCGGATCGGCGATGGCGCTTGTGGCAGTCATGAGAATCCCGGCTTCACAAATCAACGGCGGCACTATTCCCCGCGCGGCACATAAAATCAATGGAGCCGGCCATCTCCCTCCAGATAACCAGCTCCACGCTCTCCCCTCCAGAGAACCGATCAGGCCTGACGCTCAGGCAACATCGTGATTGGCCATGCGCTCCAGCGCACGCACGAGGCCGGAATGGTCGAGACCATCATCACCATGCGCCGCACAGGAATTGAACAGTTCCTGCGCCGTGGCCGTGTTGGGCAGCGAGACACCCAGAGCCTTCGCGCCCTGAAGCGCCAGATTGAGGTCTTTCTGGTGCAGGGAGATGCGGAAACCCGGATCGAAGGTCCGCTTGATCATGCGCTCTCCATGCACTTCGAGAATGCGCGAGGAGGCAAAGCCGCCCATCAGCGCTTCGCGCACCTTGGCCGGATCTGCACCCGCCTTTGAGGCAAAGACCAGCGCTTCGGCAACCGCTTCGATGTTGAGCGCCACGATAATCTGATTGGCGACCTTGGTGGTCTGGCCATCGCCGCAATCACCGACCAACGTGATATTCTTGCCCATCAGCTTGAGGAGCGGCAGCGCCGCATCAAAGCTTGCCTGCGCACCGCCAGCCATGATGGAGAGGCTCGCATTCTTTGCGCCGACCTCGCCGCCCGATACCGGCGCGTCGATATATTCAGCCCCGGCAGCGCGGACTTTTTTTGCAAATTCCTTCGTCTCGATGGGCGAAATCGAGCTCATGTCGATGAGTGTCTTGCCCTTGCCCAGGCCTTCAACCGCGCCGTTTTCGCCGAAAAGGACTTCGGCCACCTGCGGCGTATCCGGCAGCATGAGGATGGTCGTTTCACATTCCGCGGCCACAGCCTTGGGCGTATCGAGAACCGTCAGCCCTGCATCCAGCAGGTCCTTGTGCGGCGGCTGGCTATGTTTCGAGGTGAAAAGCTGGTGGCCTGCACTTTGTAGATGCTGCGCCATCGGCTTGCCCATGATACCCAGTCCGATAAAGCCGATCTTGGCCATTTCGTTTACTCCCTATTTTATTAAGCGCTCAGCCGTTCAGCTTCATATAAGTCTTTGTTTTCACGCATTATCCAACGCAAAACCGCTTCGCACTTTTGCTGGAAATGCTCTGAACCAGCCCAGACCTTCCTCGGTCGTTGTCTTCGGCTTGTATTCACAGCCGATCCAGCCCTTGTATCCGGCGTTCTTCAGCGCTTCGAAGACGTTCGGATAATGGATCTCGCCGGTGCCGGGCTCATTGCGTCCCGGATTGTCGGCAAGCTGCACATGCGCAATCAGCGGCTTGTAGCGTTCATAGGTGGCGACGAGTTCGCCACGCGTGCGCTGCTGGTGATAAAGGTCATACTGGATGAACAGGTTGTTGCTGCCCACCTCGTCGATAATCGAAACCGCCTGCTCCACCGTGTTCAGATAGAAGCCGGGAATGTCGTAATGGTTGATCGGCTCGATCAGCAGGCGGATGCCGTGCTTTCCCAGTTCCTTCGCCGCCAGCCGCAGATTGCTGACGAAAGTCGCCCGCATCACATCCGGGTCGATGCCCTGCGGCGCGATACCGGCAAGGCAGTTGACCTGCGAACAGTTGAGCGTCGTGGCATAATCGATGGCGTCGGCCACCCCACGACGGAACTCGTCCACACGATCCGGCAGCACGGCGATGCCGCGCTCGCCGCCCGCCCAATTGCCCGCAGGCAGATTGTGCAGCACCTGCGCCAGATTGTGACGGGTCAATGCTGCTTTCAGCTCATGCCGGTTGAACTCGTAGGGGAACAGATATTCCACCCCGGTGAACCCCGCTTTGGCGGCCAGCGCGAAGCGATCCATGAACGGCGCTTCGGTGAAAAGCATGGTGAGATTGGCTGCAAATCTTGGCATTTCCGCCTCCTCTATTAGGCAATTCCGAACGAAGAAACGTCTCACGCTTTTCCCGGAATAGCTCTCAACGTTGTTCTTTTCCCTCATCCTGAGGAGCCTCTCGAGCTTGTCGAAGAGAGGCGTCTCGACGGGCGAGGGAAAATGCACTGCGCCTGCCCTCGTCCTTCGAGGCTTCGCTTCGCTCCGCACCTCAGGATGAGGGGCGGAGGGGGTAGCGAAGCGACAGAGGGGTGTGAAATCTTCACGCTTTAATCCAGCAATGCCGCAATCGCAGTCGGCGCATCCTCGCCGCGCTCGGCCAGTTCCTCGAACTCGACCACCTGATCAATGTCGGTTCCCATGGAAATATTGGTGACGCGTTCCAGAATGAATTCCATCACGACCGGCACCTGATGCTCCTGCATCAACGCCTTGGCCTGCTCGAAACTTTCCGCAAACTGGTTGGGGCTGCGGACCCGGATCGCTTTGCAGCCGAGGCCTTCCGCAACCGCCACATGGTCGACGCCGTAACCCTTCTCCGCATCGCCGGACGCATTGATGTTATCGAAGGCAAGGCTGACCTCGAAATCCATGTTGAAGCCGCGTTGCGCCTGACGGATCAGGCCGAGATAGGAATTGTTCACGACGACATGGATGTAAGGCAGTTTGTGCTGCGCGCCGACCGCCAGTTCCTCGATCATGAACTGGAAGTCATAGTCGCCCGACAGCGCCACGATGGGCCGATCCGGATCGGCAGCGCGGACACCCAGAGCCGCAGGCAAGGTCCAGCCGAGCGGACCAGCCTGTCCGCAATTGATCCAGTTGCGCGGGCGATAGACATGCAGAAACTGCGCACCCGCAATCTGGCTGAGGCCGATGGTGGTGACATAGCAGGTGTCACGACCGAAAGCCTTATTCATCTCCTCGTAAACCCGCTGGGGTTTCAGCGGCGTCTGGTCGAAATGCGTCTTGCGCAGCATGGTGCGCTTGCGGCCCTCGCATTCCTTCGCCCAGCCGGACCAGTCGCGCAACTTGCCCGCCGCCTTCCATTCAGTTGCGACGTCGAGCAACTGCTTCAGCGCCTTGCCCGCATCGGACACGATGCCGAAATCCGGCGCAAAGACGCGCCCGATCTGCGTCGGTTCGATATCGACATGGATGAAGGTGCGATCCTTGCGATAGGTATCGACATTGCCGGTATGCCGGTTGGCCCAGCGATTGCCGATGCCGATGACCGCATCGGAAGCCAGCAGATTGGCATTGCCATAACGGTGCGAGGTCTGAAGACCGCACATGCCCGCCATCAGACGGTGATCGTCCGGGATGACGCCCCAGCCCATAAGGGTCGGGATGACCGGAATGCCGGTGATCTCAGCGAATTCGACAAGAAGATCCGACGCATCGGCATTGATGATGCCGCCGCCTGCGACAATCAACGGACGTTCCGCTGCGTTCAGCATGGCAATCGCCTTTTCGGCCTGCGCCCGCGTGGCGGCTGGTTTATAGGCTTCCATCGGCTGATAGGTGTCGATGTCGAAACCGATTTCGGCCATCTGCACATCAATCGGCAGATCGATCAGCACCGGACCGGGACGGCCCGACTTCATGATATGAAACGCCTTCTGGAAGACAAATGGCACCAGCGCCGGTTCCATGACCGTGACCGCCCATTTGGTGACAGGCGCCGCGATCTTGGCGATATCGACCGCCTGAAAATCTTCCTTGTCAAGACGCGCGCGCGGCGCCTGCCCCGTCACGCAGAGGATCGGAATGGAATCAGCGGAAGCCGAATAAAGGCCGGTGATCATATCCGTGCCCGCCGGGCCGGAGGTGCCGATGCACAGGCCGATATTGCCATGCTTTGCCCGCGTATAGCCTTCGGCCATATGCGAAGCGCCCTCAACGTGACGCGCCAAGATATGGCGGATCGAACCGCGCGCTTTCATCGCCGAATAAAATGGATTGATAGCCGCGCCCGGCACGCCGAAAGCGCAATTGATCCCTTCCCTCTCCAGCACAAGCACGGCTGCATCGACTGCACGCATTCTGGCCATGGCCAATCCTCCTATGGAAACATTCTCCATTTACAAAAGTTATAATTTAAAAATGGAAATGCATACCATTATATGGAAATAAAGATTTTCAACGGAATGGAGATAATCGGCTATACCCTCTGCGCCTTTCCGACTGGCAATGGATGCGATAGTGGTAACTCTGAAGTTCAGGCGGGATTCGGAGACGGGTGATGGAACAGGCCAAAGCAAAGCGGGGCCGCAAGGCGGCGGAGAATGCCGCACCCTCATCCGTGCAGGTTCTGGACCGCAGCCTCAAGCTTCTGGCGTTGATCGCCGATAATGACGGCTCGACCCTGACGGACCTTGCTGACGCGAGCGGCATGGCCCCTTCCACGGTGCACCGTCTGTTATCCTCGCTCGCCAATCACGGCATGGTTTCCCACGATGTGGAAACCGGCGACTGGACAATTGGCGTCAAGGCTTTCGAGATCGGCAATGCCTTTCGCCGTTTCCGCAAGCTGGGCACGCTGGCGCGCCCCTATTTAAAGCAGCTCATGGAAACCAGCGGCGAGACCGCGAATATCGGCGTCGAGGACGACGGCGATGTCGTGTTTATCTCGCAGATCGAAAGTCACGCGCCGATGCGCGCCTTCTTTCGTCCGGGGCGGCGTGGACCGATCCACGCATCGGGCATCGGCAAGGCAATTCTGTCAACGTGGTCGGATGGCGAAATCGCCCGCGCGCTTTCGGGAAAAATGCTGGAGCATTTCACCCAGCGCACGCTCGATGGCCTGCCCGCACTTTTGAAAGACATTCAGGCGACACGCATGCGCGGCTGGTCCATCGATGACGAGGAACACACGCTCGGCATGTGCTGCATCGCTGCCCCGATTTTCAACGAATATGGCGAGGGCATTGCAGGCATTTCCGTTTCCGGTCCCGCCGTGCGCCTGCCAAAGAAGAAGCTTGAAGAGCTGGGGCCGCTCATCCGCTCGACCGCCGATCAACTGACCCGCGCCATTGGCGGCAAGCGGCCGGAAGAGCTTTAAAACAAAAGACCCGCAGCAGATCGCTCCGCCGCGGGCCATCCTCCTCCAGGATTGGCAGATCAGGCGAGTTCCGCCTTGAGCGGCTTGCCCGCCACATAGGTTTCGACAATGGCGCGGTCGTCACCGACCGTTTGCAGCAGGAACAGCTCCTGTTCCAGCGTCGCGCCTGCCGCCATGCGCAAGCGCATCGGCGATGTGGCGGCCGAATCCAGCACCACGATATCGGCCTCCGTGCCTTCGTCCAGCGTGCCGATCTTGTCTTCCATCGACAGCGCCCGGGCATTGCCAAGCGTCATCATGTAGAAGGACTGGAACGGGTTCAGACGCTGTTCGCGCAACTGCAAAATCTTGTAGCCTTCGTCCATGGTACGCAGCATGGAGAAGCTGGTGCCGCCGCCGACATCGGTCGCCACAGCCATGCGCACGCCCGACGCCTTCAGGCGATCACGGTCGAACAGGCCGGAACCGAGAAACAGGTTCGAGGTCGGGCAGAACACGGCCACCGAGCCGGTTTCCGCCATCACGCCCACTTCGCGTTCTTCCAGATGGATGGAATGGCCAAGCAGCGTCTTGTTTCCCAGAAGCCCGTAATGCTCGTAAATACCGAGATAATCCGGCGCATCCGGATAGAGCGACCTGGTGAAGGCGATTTCGTCGTGGTTCTCCGAAAGATGCGTCTGGATGAAACATTCCGGATGTTCACGGGCCAGCGCCTGACTGGCTTCGAGCTGTTCCGGAGTCGAGGTAATGGCGAAGCGTGGCGTGATCACATAGTCGAGGCGGTCCTTGCCATGCCAGCGCGCGATCAGTTCCTTGCTATCGTCGTAACCGGATTGCGCCGTGTCGCACAAAGCGGGCGGCGCGTTGCGATCCATCATCACCTTGCCGCCCAGCATGCGCATGTTGCGATGTTGCGAAGCGCGGAAATAGGCGTCGACACTCTGCGGATGCACCGAGCAATAAGCGACAGCGGTGGTGGTGCCATGGCGGATCAGCTCGTCCAGAAAGCGCTCGGCGATGAATTCCGCGTGCTGCTCATCGGCGAATTTCTGTTCGGCCACGAATGTATAGGTGTTGAGCCATTCCAGAAGATTGGCGGCATAGGACGCGACCACCTGGGTCTGCGGATAATGGATATGCGTATCGATGAAGCCCGGCAGGATCAGATGCGGGCGATGATCGGCCAGTTTCACATCGCTGCCCGCTTCCGCGCTAAGCTCAGCGTAATCGCCAAGGCGCGCAACGCGTCCGTCTTCGACCAAAATGGCGCCATCTTCGATATAGCAATAGGAAGCGCTGTCATCGAGACTTTGCGGCTCATCGCGAAAGGTCAGAACGCGGCCACGGATGAGAAGTCTGGTCATTGTTACTTTGCTCCAGCAGTAGCGGATTCATACCAGGAGGCGAGAAGCTGGCGCTCCTGATCCGTTACCCCGGTGACGTTGGCGGGCGGCATGGCATGGGAGCGACCGGCCTGCAAATAGATTTCGCGCGCATGGGCGGCGATTTCCCGATCCGTTTCAAGCGTCACGCCTTTTGGCGGCGTGATCATGCCTTCCCAGCCGGGCTGCGCCGCGTGACACATGGCGCAGCGTCCCAAAACGGTATCCCGCACTTTGCCAAAGTGCGGGTCCGAGATGAAAGTTTGCTGCAAGGCGGAAACCTTCTGCTCTTCCGGCTGACCGGTCAGAATCTTCGGGGCCGTGGAAAGCCACATGATGATGATGAACAGGATGACCGTCACCAGCCAGGTCCAGGTCGGCTTGCCCTTGCGGGCATGCTGGGTGTTGAACCAATGGCGGATGGTCACGCCCATCAGGAACACCAGCGATGCGATGATCCAGTTATACTGCGTGCCGAAAGCCAGCGGATTGTGGTTCGACAGCATCAGGAACAGCACCGGCAGCGTCAGATAGTTGTTATGCGTCGAGCGCTGCTTGGCGATCTTGCCGTATTTCGGATCGGGCTTGCGACCGGCGATGAGATCGGCCACCACGATTTTCTGGTTCGGGATGATGATCATGAACACGTTGGCCGACATGATCGTCGCCGTGAAAGCGCCCAGATGCAGGAAAGCCGCGCGGCTTGTGAACAGATGCGTATAGCCCCAGGCCACGAACACCAGCACGACATAGAGCATGACCATCAAAAGCGTATCGCTCTTGCCCAGCATCAGCTTGCAGATGGTGTTATAGGCAACCCAGCCGAAAGCCAGCGAGCCAATGGAAATGGCGATGGCGACCGGAACAGACACGTCGAGCACATTCGGATCGATCAGGTAAAGATCGGCGCCCGTATAATAAACGATGCAGAGCAGCGTGAAACCCGACAGCCAGGTGGCGTAGGATTCCCATTTGAACCAGGTGAGGTGTTCCGGCATTTCGGCTGGCGCAACCAGATATTTCTGGATGTGATAGAAGCCGCCGCCATGGACCTGCCATTCCTCGCCATGAGCGCCAACCGGCAAGCCGGGACGCTGGCGCAGACCGAGATCAAGCGCGATGAAGTAGAAAGACGAGCCGATCCACGCAATCGCGGTAATGACATGCAGCCACCGCGCTGCGAAGCCCAGCCAGTCCCAGGCTACGGCAAAATCATACATCAGGCACTCCCATTGTTCGCCCCATTGTTCGTTATCCTATTATGTGCCAAAGCTTTGCGTCCGAGGGAACGTCACAACACGACCATCACTTTCAAAAAAAACTAGACAATCGTGGAGGGGACGCATGTCTTATCTTGATAATCTGCGCGTTTTCGTGCGCGTTGTCGAATTGGGAAATCTTTCTGCCGCCGGGCGCGACCAGCGCGCCTCGCCAGCGGTTGCGAGCAATCGAATCAAGGAGTTGGAGAAGCATCTTGGCGTCCGGCTCTTCAACCGTACCACGCGCAAGCTGACCCCGACCGAGCATGGCCGCATATTCTATGACGGCGCGTTGAAAATCCTCGAAGCGGTCGATGAGGCTGAAGCAGCCGTCGCGGAACTTGCGAAAAATCCCAAGGGATCGATTCGCATTACCGCGCCTTTGGGGCTTGGCCGCAGGCTCATCGCATCGGGCATTCCGGAGTTTCACGACAAATATCCGGACATTGAAGTGCGCCTGCGACTATCTGACCACGAGATCGACATTATGAGCGAAAGCGTGGATGTCGCCTTCAAACTCGGGGTTCTGGAAAACTCCAACTTGCGCATGCGCGGCATCCTGAATTGTGAGCGTGTGATCTGCGCTGCGCCGCAATATCTTGAAAAACATGGAGTTCCGCAATCGCCGGAAGAGCTGCTGGGCGACACGCATGACTGTTTGCTGCTGCGTTTTCCGGGGTCGAAGGAATATTACTGGTCGCTTCAAACATCGGAAGGTCTTCGCAAATTCGAAGTCACCGGGCCTTATGATTCCGATGATGGCGACGTATTGACGCAATGGGCGCTGGGCGGGCGCGGCATCATCAACAAGCCGCTGTTCGAGGTGAAGGAATATCTCCGCGACGGTCGGCTGATACCGCTTCTCGAAAGCACGCCGCCGGCACCGATCCAGCTTGCGGCGATCTATCCGCACAAGCGTTTTCAGGACCCAAAGGTGCGTCTGATCATCGATTTCATGACGGAGCGCTGCCAGCGGCTCATACGGGAAGCGCTGGCTTAAAAAAGCGGCCTGCCAAATCAGGCAGGCTGCGAGACCTTGCTTGTGGTCAAAACGGCGGTCAGCACTTCGGCCGCCGCAAGGGCTGCGATGACTTCGGGGCGTTTGTCCTTCACGACCGCACCGCCGACCGGGCAGATCAGATCTTCAAACAGATCATCGCTGCCGAACTCGCGTTTCAACCAATTTTTGAAAGTCGCCTTCTTGGTCTTCGAGCCGATCATGCCGACATAGATCGCATCGCGGCGTTGCAGCGCCTCGGCGGCGATCAGAAAATCAAGCGCGTGATCATGCGTCAGGATGATGAATGCACTGCCCGGCGGTGCGGAGCGCACCACCTGCTCCGGCATGGCCGCGAGGCAGGTTTCAACGCCCGGCGCGTCGACGGCCATCAGCTCAGCCTCGCGAGTATCCACCAGCACCACCCGCACCGGCGTCAGCGAAAGCGCATAGGCCAGCGCATCGCCGACATGGCCTGCACCGAAGACATAGACATGCGGGCGGGTGGCGATTTCCGCATCGACCTTGCTGACCAGTTCATCCGCAAGGCCGCGATTGACGCGCTTGAAATTCAAGGCCACGCGCCCACCGCAGCATTGGCCGATCTCCGGCCCCAGAGGCACGTCCATCGGTGAATCGCGACCGCCAGCAAGTATTTTCCGGGCATGGTCGATCGCCATATATTCGAGCTGTCCACCACCGATGGTGCGGAAGATCATGTCGCGGGCGACGAGCATCCAGGCCCCGGCATCGCGTGGCGCAGAGCCCTTCACATCCGTGACCTCCACCAGCACGCTGTCGTGGCGACGGTTCAGGAAAGCCCGGATATCGTCCCGCCTGCCCAGCGTGCCGCTGCTCATCGTGCTACCCCTTTTGCGCGCGCAGCCGCTCGATAGCCATCAGCACGCGCTCAGGCGTGGCTGGCGCATCGAGACGCGGGCTGATCTTGTGATCGGCAACGCTCGCCACCGCATCCGACAGTGCATAAAGCACCGACATGCCGTGCGGCAGCGGCGGCTCACCCACCGCCTTGGAGCGATGGATGGTCGGTTCATAGGCTTCAGACCAGTCGGTCAGCGCCACATTGAAAATCTTGGGCCGGTCGGATGCCAGCGGGATCTTGTAGGTGGACGGCGCATGGGTGCGCAGCCGCCCCTTATTATCCCAGACAAGCTCCTCTGTGGTGAGCCAGCCCATGCCCTGCACGAAACCGCCTTCGATCTGGCCGATATCGATGACACGGTTGAGCGACCGTCCGGTATCGTGGAGGATATCGGTGCGTTCCACCACATATTCGCCGGTCAGCGTATCGACCGAAACTTCCGAACAGGCCGCGCCATAGGCGTAGTAATAGAAGGCATGGCCTTTACCCTTGGCACGATCCCAGTGGATTTTCGGCGTCTTGTAATGCCCGGCAGCAGAAAGCTGCACGCGACCGATATAGGCCTGCTTCACCAGTTCGTTGAAGCTGATTTCCTGATTGCCGACGCGAATGCGGTTGGGCAGGAAGACAACCTGATCTTCCGGCACCTGATGCTGCTCGGCAGCAAAACGGATCAGCCGCTTTTTGATCTGGCGCGCGGCATCCTGCGCCGCCATGCCGTTGAGATCAGCGCCCGACGATGCTGCCGTCGGTGCGGTGTTCGGCACCTTGGCAGTGGTGGTCGCGGTGATCTTCACCCGGTCGAGGTCGATCTGGAATTCTTCCGCCACGACCTGCGCCACTTTCAGATGGAGCCCCTGCCCCATTTCGGTGCCGCCATGGTTCATATGCACCGAGCCGTCATTATAGACATGCACCAGCGCACCAGCCTGATTGGACTCGGTCTTGGTGAAGGAGATGCCGAATTTCACTGGCGTCAACGCCATGCCGCGCTTCACAGTGCGGCTTTTGGCGTTGAATGCGCGGATTGCCTCGCGACGCGCGGCGTAATCCGCGCTCTCTTCCAGTTCGGCGACAATGCGCTGGATGATGCAATCTTCCACCTTCTGGTGATAGGGCGTGATATTGCGCGTCGCGCCTTCCGTCCCCATCGCGTCGTAAAAATTGAGCTTGCGGATGTCGAGCGGGTCTTTGCCGACCGCGAAGGCCACTTCCTCGATGACGCGTTCCGCACCGACCATGCCCTGCGGACCGCCAAAGCCGCGGAACGCCGTGTTGGACACGGTGTTGGTGTAAAGCGGCGCGGATTGCGCATGCACTGCCGGGAAGAAATAGGCATTGTCGCAATGAAACAGCGCACGATCGCCGACCGGCCCCGAAAGGTCCGCCGAGAAACCGGCATTGAGCGCGAACATATAATCCACGCCCAGAATATTGCCTTCGTCGTCGAAGCCGACCTCGTAATCAATCATGAAGTCATGACGCTTGCCGGTGGCGGTCATGTCCTCATCGCGGTCGAGACGGATTTTAACCGCGCGCTTGTGCTTCTTGGCAGCGATAGCGGCAATGGCAGCCCATTGATTGGCCTGCGTTTCCTTGCCGCCGAAGCCACCGCCCATGCGGCGCACTTCAACCGTGACCGAATGGCTCGGCACGCCCAGCGCATGGGCAACCAGATGCTGCGTTTCGCTCGGCCCCTGCGTGGAGCAATAGATGGTGACATCTTCATCCTCGCCGGGAACAGCCAGCGAAGCCTGCCCTTCGAGATAGAAATGGTCCTGACCGCCAACCATCATGCGGCCCTTCACCTTGCGCGGCGCATCATCGATGGCCTTGCGGGCATCGCCGCGATTGAGCGTGAGCGGCGTGAAGACGAGACGGTCCTTGGCGCCATCAAGGCCTGCAATGGAAAACAGGCCCGGCATTTCCTCATATTCAACCTTGGCCAGACGCGCGGCGCGGCGGGCCTGATCCCGGGTGCGGGCAATGACGGCAAAGATCGGCTGCCCGTGGAACTGTACTGTATCTACCGCGAAGATCGGATCGTCATGCATGCCGGACGGCGAGACATCGTTTTCGCCGGGAATGTCCTTATAGGTCAGCACATCGACAACGCCGGGCGCTGCACGCACAGCGGAAAGGTCGACAGACTTGATATTGGCATGGGCGACCGACGCAAGGCCGACACCGACATGCAGCGTGCCTTCCGGTTCCGGAATATCGTCGATATAGACCGCATCGCCCGTCACATGCTTATGCGCGGAATCATGCCTCTGATCGGTGGCGACACCACCTTTGATAGCGGCGGCTTTGATCGTGCTTGCAGGATGTTTGTTCATGCCTGCCTCCTTCAGACCGCTTCGATATGCTGAGCGCGCAAGGGTTCGGCTTGCCCTTGCGTTTCGGCATAGAAACGGCGCAACAAATTCTTCGAGACCATCAGACGATAATCCGCCGTGGCGCGCATATCGCTGAGCGGCTGATAGTCCTGCTCATAGGCACCGATTGCCGCATCCACCGTTTCTTCGGTCCATGGCTGGCCCAAAAGTGCCGCCTCAACCGCAAAGGCGCGCTTCGGCGTCGCCGCCATGCCGCCATAGGCGATGCGGATGGAAGCGACCTTGCCTGCTGCATCGAGCGTCATGTGGAATGCGCCGAGCGCCGCAGTGATATCTTCCTCAAAACGCTTGGACACCTTGTAGATCGCAAAGTGGTTGCCTTCCGCCGGGATCGGCACATGCACCGCCTCGACGAATTCGCCGGGCTGACGGTCCTGCTTGCCATAGGCGATGAAGAAATCTTCAAGCGGAATGGTGCGCCGGCTATCGCCCTTGCGCAGCGTCAGACGCGCACTGAGTGCGATCAGCGGCGGCGGCGTATCGCCAATCGGCGAACCATTGGCGATATTGCCGCCGATGGTGCCCATATTGCGCACCTGTTCCCCGCCGATGCGGTTGATGAGACCGCTGAGCTGTGGAATGCGCCTGGCGAGGAAAGAGAAGGCCTCCGTATATGTTACGCCCGCGCCAATGGTGACGACGTTGTTGTCCTCGGAGATGACCCGCAATTCCGTGAGATGGCCGATAAAGACCACCGGCGAAATATCGCGCATCATCTTCGTGACCCACAGGCCCACATCGGTGGAACCGGCCACCACGGTCGCCTTCGGTTCATCGGCCAGCAGTGCTGCGAAATCGTCGAGATCGGCAGGCACAACCAGACGGTCCTTGCCCTCGCCCACTTCGACCCGCGAACCGTCGCGCATGGATTTCAACTGTTCGAGCACATGAGCGCGTTCTGCTGCCAGCGGATCTTCCGTCGTGTTGCCGTAATCGGAAATGGCGCGGGCAGCGCGAATGATCGCCTCGTAACCAGTGCAGCGGCAGAGATTGCCTTGCAGCGCCTTTTCAATAGCCGGGTCAGCGGGCTTGGGATTGCGCATCCACAGCCCGTAAAGCGACATGACGAAGCCCGGTGTACAGAAGCCGCATTGCGAGCCGTGAAAGTCGATCATCGCCTTTTGCACCGGATGCAGACCACCATCGGCCCCGCGCAAATGCTCGACCGTCACGACATGGCAACCATCCAGCGAACCGACGAAGCGAATGCAGGCATTGACGCTTTCATAAACCAGTTCGCTGCCCACGATCTTGCCAACCAGCACCGTGCAAGCGCCGCAATCGCCTTCGGCGCAGCCTTCCTTGGTGCCGCGCAGCTTGCAGGCCAGACGCAGATAATCGAGCAGCGTTTCCGTTGGCGAAACCCGGTCGAGTTCAACCCGCTCGCCATTGAGAAGAAAACATATTCTGTTTCTCACAGACTGAACCATCCTGCTCAGCTCCCGCGATAGGTCGAATAGGAAAAAGGCGAAACCAGAAGCGGCACATGATAATGCGCCTTTTCATCGGAAACACCAAAGCGCAACGGCACCACATCGAGAAACGGCACGCCGTCTTCGTCCTTGCCGAAATATTCGCCGACATGAAACAGGAGTTCATAGGAACCGCGCTGCAGGTCGCCATTGGCAAGCAGCGGCTCGCCGCTGCGCCCGTCCTGATTGGTGCGGATTTCCTTGATGCTGTGCGGCGTGTGATTCTCGATCCGGCGCAGTTCGATACGCAATCCAGCAGCCGGTTTGCCGCTGACCGTATCAAGCACATGGGTCGTCAACCGACCCGTCTTGCCCTCATCGCCGTGATGTCCCTGACCCATTTGCACTCCTGACCCCTTGCGCGATTCTCTGGCCCATGAACCTTGTTCATGAAACGGATCCGCTGCAAGTCGCTGATTTCACTCGGTTTGCCAGTACCGTTTTTGCTATCAAAGCACATTTATATGGCAGACCGGCCGCGTTCCCGCTTTTGTTCCCATCGTGAAGTATTCCGCCTTATTCGGCATTAAGAAAGAGCTTTCTCATTGGATGTCTTTCAAAATTTTGAAGGGGAATTCACACCGCAAATCTTTATTATCATGGGCAAAACCAAAGCGTGATCCACATGCCGTTGAACGGTTTTCGGAATGCGCTGGCGCTGACATCAAGGGGATATGGCATGAATTACCCACGCAATCTGATCGGCTATGGCCGGAACACACCTGATCCGCGCTGGCCCGGTGGGGCCAATATAGCCGTCCAATTCGTGGTCAATTACGAAGAAGGCGCCGAGAACTGCATTCTCGACGGCGATGCGGCGTCCGAATGCCTGTTGTCCGAAATCGTCGGCGGACAGGCCTGGAACGGCCAGCGCAACCTCAACATGGAATCCATCTACGAATATGGCGCGCGTTCCGGCTTCTGGCGTCTCTGGCGCGCCTTCACGCGACGCAACATGCCCGTCACCGTCTATGGCGTGACGCTGGCTATGGCGCGCAATCCCGAAGCCGTCGCCGCGATGAAGGAAGCCGATTGGGAAATCGCCAGTCACGGCCTGCGCTGGTGGGAATATAAGGACGTGCCGGAAGAGGTGGAACGCGAGCATATTCGCGAAGCCGTGCGCCTGCACACCGAAGTCACTGGCTCACGCCCGCTCGGCATTTATCAGGGCAAACCGTCCGACAACACGCTGAAGCTGGTGATGGAAGAAGGCGGCTTTGTCTATTCCGCCGATTCCTATGCCGATGAGCTGCCCTATTGGGTCAAAGGTCCCAAAGGTCCGCATCTGATCGTGCCCTACACGCTCGACGCCAACGATATGCGTTTTGCAACGCCGCAAGGTTTCAATTCCGGCGACCAGTTCTACACCTATCTAAAAGACGCCTTCGACGTGCTTTACCGCGAAGGCGCGGAAGGCGCGCCAAAAATGCTGTCCATCGGCCTGCATTGCCGTCTGGTCGGACGTCCGGGTCGCGCGGCAGCACTTGAACGTTTCCTCGATTATGTCCAGAGCCATGACAAGGTCTGGGTTGCCAAGCGCATCGACATTGCCAATCACTGGCACGAACACCACAAGCCGAAAGTGGCCGATGTGGTGCCATCGAAGGCCAGCAAGGCCGATTTCGTGGCCCGCTATGGCAGCATTTTTGAGCATTCGCCGTGGATCGCCGAGCGCGCCTTCGACGCTGGCTTCGCTGCCGCCGAGGACACGGCCTCCGGTCTTGCCGGTGCAATGACGAAAATCTTCCGCGCAGCCTCGCCCGAAGAGCGGCTTGGCGTTTTGAATGCCCACCCGGATCTCGCCGGCAAGCTGGCGCAGGCCAAGCGCCTGACCGCCGAATCCACCGCCGAACAGGCCGGTGCCGGTCTGGACGCGCTGACCGACGCGGAAAAGCAGACATTCACCCAACTGAACGATGCCTATACGCAGAAATTCGGCTTTCCCTTCATCATCGCCGTGAAGGGGCGCAACAAGAAGGAAATCCTCGACACGTTCCAGCGCCGCGTCGCCAATGACCGCGAGACCGAATTCGCTACCGCTTGCGCGCAAGTCGAGCGCATCGCGCTCTTGCGACTGAAGGACATCCTTCCAGAGACACTTTACTGATCAGGAACAGGAAAATGACCCGCACCTATTTCGCACCGACCGGCGGATTGCCGCCGCAGACGCAGCTTCTGACCGACCGCGCCATGTTCACGGAAGCCTATGCCGTCATTCCGAAAGGCACGTTCAGCGATATCGTGACCAGTTTCCTGCCTTTCTGGGAAAAGACCAGACTGTGGGTGATCGCGCGTCCGATGTCCGGTTTTGCCGAGACCTTCTCGCAATATATCATGGAAGTACAGCCGGGCGGCGGCAGCGACCGCGCCGAGCTTGACGACAGCGCCGAGGGCGTTCTGTTCGTGGTCGAAGGCGAAGTGACAGTCACCATTGCGGGCAAGACCCACACGCTCACCGAAGGCGGCTATGCCTATCTGCCGCCCAAGAGCGGCTGGAGCCTGCGCAACACCGCCAGCAAGACCGCGCGTTTCCACTGGGTTCGCAAGGCCTATGAATATGTGGACGGGCTCGATGTGCCGGAGCCGCTATTCCTCAATGAAAACGACATTGCCCCCTCGCCCATGCCGGACACCAATGGCGTTTGGGCGACGACGCGCTTTGTCGATCCGAACGATCTGCGCCACGACATGCATGTCACCATCGTTACCCTTGAGCCGGGCGGCGTGATCCCCTTTGCTGAAACGCATGTCATGGAGCACGGCCTCTATGTGCTGGAAGGCAAGGCAGTCTACCGGCTCAATCAGGACTGGGTGGAAGTGGAAGCCGGTGACTTCATGTGGCTGCGCGCTTTCTGCCCGCAGGCTTGCTATGCGGGCGGTCCGGGCAAGTTCCGCTATCTGCTGTACAAGGACGTGAACCGCCATATGAAACTGACGCGATAGACTGTCGTTTCAGCACGGTATCCGGCCAAAATGCGCCGGATACCTGCCGGTCACAACTGCCGCCCTGCTATTTTCAAGCAAACATTGCAGTGAAGACTATATTAGACTTCGATAACCTTTTACGATTATTCGCAGAAACAAGATAATTTGACGGGAATGTAGTTGAACGCACAGCTGAATTGTGCTCAATAAATTTTCAAAGCTCCCTTTTGGGTAACAGGCTTCAAAAGATCGTTTTTAGAGAGAAATATATTTATGAAAAACCATCGCGCGCTCGGCCTTGCTTGCACGCTGGCAGCACTTCTGGCAACGCCTGCTTTTGCAGCCCCCCTTCCGGGCGGCGCAAGCACCCTGCAGGAAACCTATCAGGACTGGACCGTCGCCTGCCAGACGCAGAAAGACACCAGCGTCTGCACAATCCGTCAGGAGCAGAACAGCTCCCAGACTGGTCAGCGCGTCCTGACCGCTGAACTGCGTAATGTCGCGGGCGGCAAGGTTGACGGTGTTATCCTGATGCCATTCGGTCTTGATCTGGCCAAAGGTGTGACCATCAAGATCGATGATGCAGTTGGTCCGACGCTCGCATTCTCCACCTGCCTCCCGCAGGGTTGCCTTGCACCGATTAGCTTCGAACTGAAACAGGTTGCAGCCATCAAGGCGGGTGCCAATATCAACGTGACGGCAACGGCTCTCAGCCCAAGCCAGCCGGTTGCCTTCAAGATATCACTGAAGGGTTTCGGCAGCGCGCTTGATCGTATCAGCAATCTGACGAAGTAATCGCAGAAACGAGATAGCGGATACGGTATGATATCCGCAGCATGCAACTATGCCGTACGACCTTCAGGCCGTGCGGCATTTTTGTTTTCAGCTTATTGTTTGCTTTAGCGCACATCTTATCCGAAAACCGTTTCACACTTTTCGGGATGTGCTTTACGCGAGCGTTCTGGAAATATGGGCCAGATGCCTGCGCCAGCGCAAAGTCATCATCACGGCAACAATGCCAAGACCGGCGGCAAGGCCAAGCCAGATGCCCTGCCCGCCCATGCCAAACTTGAAGGCGAGCAGCGCGCCAAGCGGCAGCCCCACACCCCAATAGCCAAGCAGCGCCAGAAACATCGGAACACGGGTGTCACGCATGCCGCGCAACATGCCCGCAGCAACCGCCTGTGCGCCGTCAACCGTCTGGAACAGAGCGGCCAGCGCAAGGAAGCTGACGGCCAGTTCCATGACGGCCAGATTTTCCGGATCATGCAGATCGAGAAACACGCCGATGAACAGGCGCGGGATCAGCACCATCAGGAGACCCATGATCATCATGAAGCCAACCCCCAGCGCATAGGCGCTCCAGCCCGCATAAGCCACCGCCCTGGGATTGCCCGCACCATAAGCGCGTCCAACGCGCACGGTCGCCACCTGCCCGAAACCGAGCGGCACCATGAAGCTGAGCGACGCGATCTGGATCGCCACGGCATGGGCCGCCATAGCGGTCGCGCTGATCCGGCCCATCATGACGACAGCGGCATAGAAGATCGAAGTTTCGAACACGAAAGTCAGCGCCATCGGAAAGCCGATGCGCCACAGCTCACGCAGGCGCGGCCAGTCGGGACGCCAGAACCGGCCGAACAGGTGATAGCGGCGGAAACGGCGATGACGCAGCGTGATCGCCGCCATGCCAAGAAACATCATTGTGCTGGAAAGCGTGGTCGCAATACCAGCGCCATGCAGTTCCATGCGCGGAATTCCGAAATGACCGAAGATCAGCGTCCATCCGGCCAGCGCGTTGAAGCCGATCGCTGCGCCTGCAATCAGCAATGTCCACATGGGCTTTTCCATCGCCGCGAAGAACGAGCGCAACACGATGTAGAACAGATAGGGCAGCAGCGCCCATTGCAGCGTGTGCATGAAGTCGGTCGAGCGCGCTGCGATATCCGGCTGCTGTCCGAGGAACAGGAATATCTCCTCGCAATGCCACAGCACGACCCAGATCGGGATCGAGATGATGATCGCCGTCCAGAAGCCCTGACGGACCGTGCGGCGCACATCGCGCACCGAATGGCGGTTCTTGCCGAGCGCGATGGCGATCATCGGCATGACAGCCGAAACAAGTCCCATCGAGAAGATGACCAGCGTGTGGTAGAAGCTCGTGGCCAGAAGCGCCGAGGCCAGCGTATCCTTGCCCAGACGCCCGATGAAGATAATGTCGGTTGCCGTCAATGCGGCTTGCGAAACATTGGTCAGGATCAGCGGCCAGCCAAGTTTCAGCGCCGCGGAAAGTTCCCTGCGCAAACGCTGCACGCTGTTCTGGTGGGGCTCATGAAAGCCCACATTGGTTGTACTGCTCACATTCCACTCCCCAGAATCATCCAGAGAGCCGTCACCCCGCCGGATAATTCAAAACCTGAAAACCACGCGCCGAGACATCAAAGACTCAGAGACCGGGTCAATCTGAGGAGAGTGGCGTCGCGTTACGATCATCGACCGTCCCATGCCGGCTAAGAGCCGCGCGTTGCTTTTCAAAAACAACGGCGCCCCAGCTTTTCGGGTTGCTCAATTTCAATGGGGAACGTTTTGCATGTTCCTGAAATTGATCCGGAGCCAAGCGGGCTGCGCATCGATATGCACAATTTAGCAGCACATGGATATCAGACTTGCTTAAAAGAGCAACACATCTTGAGACGTAAATTCTAACGAGCTGACACGCCGGGAAACCAGTTTTCACAGTCGTTATGAAAGCGCCCTTTACCGCCCGATAAATATTGACCCGGCGCTAGACCCAGCTACAAATATACTTGTTGTATTTTGCGAGGTTCCCATGCGCAGCACCAAGGTTATCCATATTGTCGGCTGTCACGCGGAAGGCGAAGTCGGCGATGTTATCGTCGGCGGTGTCGCGCCGCCGCCGGGTGACACGGTGTGGGAGCAGTCGCGCTTTATCGCCAGTGACGAAACCTTGCGTAATTTTGTGCTGAACGAGCCGCGCGGCGGCGTGTTCCGTCACATCAATCTGCTGGTGCCGCCGAAAGACCCGCGTGCGCAGATGGGGTTCATCATCATGGAGCCTGCCGATACGCCGCCAATGTCGGGCTCGAATTCGATCTGCGTTTCAACTGTGCTGCTCGACAGCGGCATTATCCCGATGCAGGAGCCGGTGACGCGCATGGTGCTGGAAGCGCCCGGCGGCCTCATTGAGGTGGAAGCCGAGTGCCGCAACGGCAAGGCCGAGCGCATCAGCGTGCGCAACGTGCCGTCTTTCGCCGACCGGCTGGATGCTGCGCTTGAAGTCGAGGGGCTTGGCACCATTACCGTCGATACGGCCTATGGCGGCGACAGTTTCGTCCTTATCGAGGCCGCGCAGATCGGCATGAAGATCGAGCCGGGTCAGGCGCGTGAACTGGCCGAGATCGGCGTGAAGATCACCAAGGCCGCCAATGAGCAGCTTGGTTTTCGCCACCCGGAAAAGGACTGGAACCACATTTCGTTTTGCCAGATCACCGAGCCGGTCACACGCGAAGGCGATGTTCTGACGGGCGTCAACACGGTGGCGATCCGTCCGGCCAAGCTCGACCGTTCACCGACGGGCACCGGCTGCTCGGCACGCATGGCCGTGCTGCACGCCAAGGGCCAGATGAAAGTGGGTGAGCGCTTCATCGGCAAATCTGTGCTTGGCACCGAGTTTCACTGCCGGCTGGACAGGCTGACCGAGCTTGGCGGCAAACCCGCCATCAGCCCGATCATTTCCGGTCGCGGATGGGTGACGGGCACCTCGCAGCTGATGCTCGATCCCAGCGATCCGTTTCCGGGTGGGTATCGGCTGTCCGACACCTGGCCCCGGGGCGAATAATATTCAGGTGCACCTTCTTTGCCGCCGCTCTTCTGACCTCTTTATCGAGCGCCACACCCATCACCCTGAGGTGCGGAGCGAAGCGCAGCCTCGAAGGGCGAGGTCCAGATGGAACAGGCAACGCAACGCTGGTCTCCCACGCCCTCGTTTCTTCGCTCCTTCGATCCTTCGAGACGGCCCTGCGGGCCTCCTCAGGATAAAGGCCGGTTGAAGCAAGAGCAAAGTGTGCAATAAAAAACCCCGCCTAAGCGGGGTTTTTCGATAGCGTAAAGCTATAACCTCACGCGAAGTCCAGCGCGCGGTCGCCGTTTTCATCCTTGATACGGGATGGCAGGCCGATATGGTTCAGGATGTTCAGGAAAGGCTTCGGGTTCAGCTCTTCCACATTGACCATCTTCTTCACGTCCCATTCGCCGGAAGCGATCAGGATTGCAGCGGCAACCGGCGGAACGCCAGCGGTATAGGAAATGCCCTGCGAACCCACTTCGTTGTAAGCGTCCTTATGGTCGGCAACGTTATAGATGAAGACTTCCTTCTCCTTGCCGTCCTTGGTGCCCTTGACGAAATCGCCAATGCAGGTCTTGCCCGTATAATCAGGCGCCAGCGACGACGGATCGGGCAGCACGGCCTTGACCACCTTGAGCGGCACGACTTCCAGACCTTCAGCGGTCTTGACCGGCTGTTCGGACAGGAGGCCGAGATTGTTCAGAACCGTGAAGACGTTGATGTAGTGATCGCCAAAGCCCATCCAGAAACGGACATCCGCATTCGGATAGTTCTTGGACAGTGAATGCACTTCATCATGGCCGGTCATATAGGCCTTGCTCGGACCGACGACGGGCAGATCGAACGTGTGGCCGACTTCGAACATCTTGTTCGACTGCCAGGCACCCTCCTGCCAGGAATAGACCGTGCCGGTGAATTCGCGGAAATTGATTTCCGGGTCGAAATTGGTCGAGAACCAGCGGCCATGCGAACCGGCATTGATGTCGACGATATCGATGGACTTCACTTCATCCAGATAATCGTCAGCGGCCAGACGCGCATAGGCGTTGACCACACCCGGGTCGAAGCCGATGCCGAGAATGGCGGTGATGCCCTTCTCTTCGCATTCCTTGAGGTGCTTCCATTCGTAATTGCCATACCATGGCGGCGTTTCGCAGATCTTCTTCGGATCTTCGTGAATGGCCGTGTCCATATAGGCAACGCCCGTATCGATACAGGCGCGAAGAACCGACATATTGAGGAAGGCCGAGCCGACATTGATGACGATCTGAACGCCCGTCTTCTGGATCAGAGCCTTGGTGGCTTCAACATCCAGAGCATCCAGCGCATGCGCTTCCAGCTTCACCTCGGTCTTGAGGCTCTTCTTTTCATGCACGCTATCGATAATCTTGCGGCATTTCTCAACCGTGCGGGACGCAATATGGATATCGCCCAATATGTCAGAGTTTTGCGCACATTTATGTGCAACAACCTGTGCCACGCCCCCGGCGCCGATAATGAGAACGTTCTTCTTCATTTTCTGTCGATGCTTCCTCTTCCAGCGGTTTCCCGCCATCTATTGACCGTCCCGATTGCCTTCTCATTCGGAACACATGAGTTCGTTGCAGCCTGAAGCCGCAACAGGATCTTTAGGAAAGCGACCCTTCAAAATCCGCGAAAGTGAATTCGCGGACAACATTGACCGTGCCATCAAGTTCACGCACGGCAATCGCAGGCATCTTCACGCCATTGAACCAGTTTTTCTTGACCATCGTATAACCGGCGGCATCCGCAAAAGAGAGGCGGTCGCCGACCTTCAGCTCCTGACCAAAGTTGAACTCGCCGAACACATCGCCCGCCAGGCACGACTTGCCGCAGACCATGTAACGATGCTCGCCTTCATTCGGCTCCATCTTCGCGGTTTCGCGATAGATCAGCAGATCGAGCATATGGGCTTCGATCGAGCTGTCGACGATGGCGAGGTTCTTGCCGTTGAACAGCGTGTCGAGAACCGTCACTTCCAGCGTCGTGGTCTTGGTGATCGAGGCTTCGCCGGGCTCCAGATAGACCTGCACGCCAAACTTTTCCGAAAACGCCTTCAGACGCGCGCAGAATTCATCGACCGGATAATTCTCACCGGTGAAATGAATGCCGCCGCCAAGGCTGACCCATTCAACCCGATGCAGAAGCGAGCCGAACTTGTCTTCGATCTCCGTCAGCATCTTGTCGAACAGACCGAAATCGGAGTTTTCGCAATTGTTGTGAATCATGAAGCCGGTGACGCGGTCCATGACCTTCTCGACCTTCGCCACATCCCATTCGCCAAGGCGGCTGAACGGCCGCGCCGGATCGGCGAGATCGAAGCTCGATGACGACACGCCCGGATTGAGACGCAGGCCGCGCTTGATATGCGCCGCCTTATCGGCAAAGCGATCCAGCTGGCCGATGGAATTGAAGATGATCTTGTCGGCATTGGCGATGACTTCGTCGATCTCGTGATCGGCATAGGCAACGCTATAGGCGTGGGTTTCGCCGCCAAATTTCTCGTGGCCGAGACGCACTTCATTGAGCGAGGACGAGGTCGTGCCGTCCATATACTGGCTCATGAAATCGAACACCGACCATGTCGCGAAGCATTTCAGCGCCAAAAGCGCCTTCGCACCGGACTTCTCGCGCACATAGGCGATCTTTTCCATGTTGCGCTTCAGCTTGGTCTTGTCGATCAGGTAATAAGGCGTCTGGATCATGGCTCTTCGGGTCGTCCAATGGGGAAATCTGGCCTGTCCAGCAAGGCTGGTCGCCACGTTGGGAAGAAGCGTCAGACGCTTCTTCTGGAATTATTCAAAGGCTTATAGGAAGCTTGTGACAGAAACACAAATCCGCCACAGCGCCATCGAGAAAAATTTCCCCATAAGCTGTCGCGGATCACTTCTGTTTTGGCTGCCCTGCCTTCAACGGTTGGCCCTGATATAGAGCTTTTCGCCAGAATTTGAACCCCTTACAAGCTTCTCCCTTGTTTTGATTGAAAGTCTTTGTGCACAGGCCCTGCTTCCTGCGTCCGATTGACGGCTCTATCATTGCCTGAAAAGTTGCCCGGATAATTAAACAAGCATTTGCTTGACAAATTACAGAGGCAGGCGTAGCGATTGGCATGCAGTTCGGACCGAGGGGCATTTTGGGCCCTCAATGTCCGGTTATTCAGATGTGTAAGGAAAAAATCATGCAGGACCAAACATCCGCTAGCGGCCAGCCCGCCGGTTGGGGAGACCTGTTTGCCGGTAAGAATGCCATCCGGTCGCTCACCCTTGTCGGCGGCGTCGCATTGCACGCCATCAACGTATTCATCGCGACGACCATCCTCCCAACGGTCGTCGCCGATATTGGCGGCATGGATTATTATGCCTGGAACACGGCGCTATTCGTGACGGCATCCATTCTAGGTTCGGCGCTCGTTCCGCGCCTGCTATCGCAAGCGGGTCCGCGCAGTGCTTATCTGATGGCGGCAATTATTTTTGCAGCCGGTACGCTGGCTTGCGGTCTCGCGCCATCCATGCCGGTCATGCTGGCCGGGCGCTCGGTGCAGGGCCTTGGCGGCGGCATGATGCTGGCCCTTTCCTATGCAATGATCCGCATCGTCTTCCCCGAAAACCTGTGGCCCCGCGCGATTGGCCTTGTTTCCGGCATGTGGGGCGTTGCAACCCTCGTCGGTCCGGCGATCGGCGGCATATTCGCCGAACTTGGCATCTGGCGCGCCGCCTTCTGGTCGCTGGCGCCGGTGATCGGCATCTTCGCCATCATGGCCATGGTTGTGCTGCCACGCGCCTCCGGCGATGCAGGCAGCCGCGCACCGCTGGCCTGGCCGCAGCTCATTCTGCTGACGGCGGCTGTGCTTGCCGTTTCTGCCGCCAGCATTTCGGTCAATGCCGTCATGAATACGGCAGGCGTCGCGCTGGCTGTCGTGCTGTTGCTCCTGCTCTTCATCATCGAGCGCAATTCGTCGCGGCGTATTCTTCCCAAAGGATCGTTCAGCCTCCACCGCCTCGGCGCGCTTTATCTGACGCTCGCCTTCCTCAGCGCCTCGGTAACCAGCGCGGAAGTGTTCGTGCCACTGTTCTTCCAGGTGCTGCACAACCAGTCGCCCCTGGTCGCCGGTTATCTGGCCGCCATCATGGGCGGAAGCTGGACGCTCGGCTCCATCGGTTCTTCAGGTGTTTCCTCCGGTCGTGTTGACCGGGTGATCATCGCCGCGCCGCTGATGGGCATAGCGGGCATGGTCACGCTTGCCGCTTTGGTCCCCGTTGGCAGCGATGGTCATTGGGTCAGCCTGCTGCCGATCTGTCTGGCGCTGGCAGTCATCGGCTTCGGCGTGGGCATGACTTGGCCGCATCTTCTGACGCGTATTTTCAAACGCGCCGATGCGGACGACCAGAATCTGGCGTCGGCCTCCGTCACCACCGTGCAGCTTTTCACCACCGCGCTCGGCGCATCACTGGCAGGCATGATCGCCAATATGGCAGGGCTCAGCAATCCGGGCGGATTTGCAGGCACCGCCAATGCCGCCATGTGGCTGTTCTCCGGCTTTGCCGTCATGTCGACGCTGGCATTCCTGTCTGCGCTGGCTTTGGTGCGCAGCGCAAGACAGCCGCAAGCGGCATCGTGCTGATCAGGAAGGATTGGCCGGGGTAAAAACATAGGCGCAGCGCCGCGCCCCGGCCAGAATATGCTCGGTACGGGCAACAGACACATCCGGGCCGAGAACCGCTTCAAAAACCTGAAGCTCGGCCCGGCAAAAACCCTGGCAGGCATCGGCAGCGGCACAGATGGGACAATGGTTCTCGACAAAAAGCCACGAACCGTCCTCCTGCCGCTCGGCATCCGCCATATAGCCTTCGGTCGAGCGGATATCTGCAAGCGCCTTGACGCGCTCGTCGAACTCCATGTCCTTGAGGCGCGCATGATACTGGCGGCGGGTTTCCGTCTCGCGATGCGCAACCAGCGTTTCCAGCGCGTCTTCACCAAGGATGGTGCGCACGGAATGCAGAAGCTGCACGGTCAGATCGGCATGGGTATCGGGAAAGCGCTTATTGCCGGGCTCTGTCAGATCCCAGAACTGCGAGGGACGGCCTACGCCCTGCGAAACGGAATGCGGCGCAACGAGACCTTCCTCGGCCAGCCGCACCAGCTGCTGGCGCACCGCCTCGCCGGTCGTGCCGAGATGGTCGCCGATTGCGGCAGCCGTCTGCGCACCGCGCATCTTGAGCGCCAGCATGATGCGTTCCGCGGGCGAACGTGCTCCCGAAAGGTCCGTATTTAGAAAGTCATTCCTTGACATATTGCCTGTTTTCGATTTAAAGAAGCATTATCTTGTTAAATTAAGCGATCCGATCTGAATTATCAAGATAGTTGTATATCAAGGAGTCTAAAATGAGCTTCACCTTGCCTCCGCTTCCCTATGCGACCAACGCTCTTGAAGGCGTCGGCATGGGCACCGAAACACTTGAGCTGCACCATGGCAAGCACCATCAGGCCTACGTAACGGCGCTGAATGGCTTCGTCGAGAAGAACGATGCGCTCAAGGGCAAGTCGCTTGAGGAAATCGTGCTCTTTGCGAAAGACAAGGCCGATCTCGCTCCGGTCTTCAACAATGCCGGCCAGCATTGGAACCACGATCTGTTCTGGCAGAACCTGTCGGCAAACGGCGGACGCCTTCCGGGCGCGCTGGAAAAGAAGATCGTCGAGGATTTCGGCGGCGTCGACCAGTTCAAGGAAGCCTTCAAGACGGCGGCTGTCGGCCAGTTCGGCTCGGGCTGGGCGTGGCTGGTTCTGGCCAATGACGGCAAGTTGAAGGTCACCAAGACGCCAAATGGCTCCAATCCGCTGGCAACCGGCGAAGGCAAGGCGCTATTAGGGCTTGATGTCTGGGAACATAGCTATTATCTCGATTTCCGTAATCGTCGGCCTGACTATGTAACGAACTTCCTCGACAAGCTGGCCAACTACGAATTCGCGGAAGCCACCCTGAAGGCAGCCTGACGCGCTTATATTAATTGCGATCAAAGCGGCCTGCCTGCTCAGGATGCAAACTCCACGGAGTTGCATCTATGCGGGCGGGCCGCAGCAATGACCGATAAAGACCAAACCAACCGACCCAATCCATAAGGCGCCGTCCTCCCAAGCGTGGCGCCGGAGAACAACAGAGACAGTTCCGAAGATGAGCAGCAACTTTAATCAGGAAACCGTCACCGACATCCATCACTGGACCGACACGCTGTTTTCCTTCCGTACAACGCGTGATCCGGGCTTCCGCTTCCAGAGCGGCCAGTTCATCATGATGGGCCTCGAAGTGAACGGCAAGCCGCTCACCCGCGCCTATTCCATTGCCTCGAGCCTCTATGAGGACGGGCTGGAATTCTTCTCGATCAAGGTGCCGAACGGTCCGCTGACCTCCAAGCTCCAGCATCTGAAAGTTGGCGACCAGATCATCCTGTCCAAGAAGCCGGTCGGCACGCTGCTCTATGACAATCTGAAGCCCGGCAAGAATCTGTGGCTGCTCTCGACCGGCACCGGCCTTGCGCCGTTCCTTTCGATCATTCGTGATCTGGAAGCCTATGAGCGCTATGAGAAGATCATTCTCGTTCATGGCGTGCGTCAGGTAGCAGAATTGGCCTATACGGATTTCATTTCCAACGAATTGCCGCAGGACGAATTCCTCGGCGAGATGGCCGCAAAGCAGCTCATCTATTACCCGACCGTCACCCGTGAGCCTTACAAGAACCGCGGACGCCTGACCGATCTCATTCGCTCCGGCCAGATCTTCACCGATATCGACATGCCGGAACTCAATCTGGAAGACGATCGTGTGATGCTGTGCGGCAGCCCGGAAATGCTGGCAGAAACCAAGCAGCTTCTGGAAGAACGCGGTTTCAAGGAAGGCAGCCAGAGCGAAGCCGGTCATTTCGTGATCGAAAAGGCTTTCGTCGAAAAATAAGTTTTGCAGTTCTGCAAACAGGAAAAGGGAGGCAATCGCCTCCCTTTTTTCATTTCAGCTCTTCGAAATCGAGCCCGATATCGAGGTTCGGCGCGCTGTGCGTGGTCCAGCCAACCGAGATCAGATCGACACCGCTGGCAGCAACCGCCGCCACTGTTTCCGGCGTGATACCGCCGGAGGCTTCCGAAATGGCGCGCCCATCGATCACCGATACCGCCTCGCGCAATTGCGCTGGCGACATATTGTCGAGCAGCACCGCATCCACGCCCGTCGCCATGGCTTCATCGAGCTGTTGCAGCGTATCGACTTCGACCTCGATCTTGACCATGTGACCGGCACCGGCCTTGGCACGTTCGATGGCCTCACGCACACCGCCAGCGACCGCGATGTGATTGTCCTTGATCAGCACCGCGTCATAGAGCGCGAAACGGTGGTTCATGCCGCCGCCTGCCCTCACCGCATATTTCTGCAAGGCACGCAGCCCCGGCGTCGTCTTGCGCGTGCAGACGATGGAAGCCTTGGTGCCCTGAACAGCCTTGACCAGATTGGCCGTTGCCGTGGCAATGCCGGAGAGGTGACCGAGAAAATTGAGCGCGGTCCGCTCACCCGCCAGAATGGAGCGGGAGGAGCCGGAAACGCGGGCGACATCCGCCCCTTTTTCAAGAGACTGACCGTCCCGCGCGAGACGTTCGAATGTGACATCCGGATCGACCAGACGAAACGCCATTTCGGCCACATCCAGCCCGGCGATGACGCCCGGCTGGCGCAGGCTGAACAGCATGGCCGAGCGGTGATCCTCCGGCACCACTGCATTGCTGGTAATATCGCCAGCGAGCCCCAGATCTTCCAGAAGTGCGGCGCGCACCAGCGGTTCGACGACAAGCGGAGACAAGCGCGGCAGGTTCATCATGCAGTCCTTGGAATTCGTTGAAGTAAGCGTTCGGGGGCGGCGATGTCGCGGGCAAGCGCGAATGCCGTCTCGAAAGTGTGGAAGCGACGCTTGGCCTCCGCGTGTTTCTGCGGGTGGTCGGTGCGGGCATGGCTGCCGCGCGACTCGCGCCGTTCAAATGCCGCAACCGCAGCGACCAGCGCCACGGCTGCGGCATCGTCGGTCTCCGCGAGGGGGAGAAGGGTGGTGATTGCAGAACGCAAACCTTCTTCATCACGCAGCAGGCCAAGATGGCTAGAAACAATGCGCCGTACCAGTTCCGGATCGGAACTCTGCGGCAAGCTGACAGGCACGGGATGCCGCACGGCGACCGCCTCTTCACAGCCAAGCGCGCGGGCGGCGCGCAGCCCCATGGCGGCGGCTTCAAGCAGCGAATTGCTGGCAAGACGGTTGGCGCCGTGCAAGCCGGTGCAGGCCGCTTCGCCCACGGCCCAGAGACCCAGCAGGCTGCTGCGCCCGTCGGCGTCGGCCCTGATCCCGCCCATATGGTAATGCGTGGCCGGCGTGACCGGGATCAGATCACCGGACGGATCGATGCCATGCTGTTTGCAAAGCGCATCGATACCGGGAAACCGCGTTGCAAAATGCGCGCCCAGAGCCGTGCGTGCATCGAGATAGACCTTGCGCCCTTGCGCGATCTCGCTGCCGATGGCCCGCGCCACCACATCACGGGGCGCAAGCTCGCGGCCCGGAACATCCGCCATGAAGCGCCCGCCGCGATCATTGACAAGTTGAGCGCCCTCCCCGCGCACAGCCTCGCTGATCAGCGGCAGGCGCGGCGCGGAAACGGCTAGCGCGGTCGGATGGAATTGCACGAACTCCATATCGGCAAGTACAGCGCCTGCGCGGCCAGCCAATGCGGCTCCCTGACCGAGATTGCCGAGCGGCGTGGTTGTTGCGTTATAAAGTCCGCCGACCCCGCCCGTCGCCAAAACCACGGCGCGCGCTGCAACCGGGCCGACATTTTCAAGACAAGCACCGACGACACGACCATCCTGCCGCATGAGCCGGAGAGCGCGGGTGTTTTCCATGACGGTGATTGAAGGCGTCGCCAGAACCTTGGCGGTCAAAGCGCGCATGATGCCCGCCCCTGTCGCATCGCCATCCACATGCACAATGCGATGACGGCTGTGGGCGGCTTCCAGACCGAGTGAAAATGAACCGTCCGCCTTGCGGTCGAAGTGCACGCCATGGGCTTCCAGCGCGTCAACGACGTCCGCGCCTGCTGCTATGATTTCGGCTGCCACGCCCCGGTCACACAGGCCGTCGCCAGCCGCAATCGTATCGGCCAGATGCGATGCAGCGCTGTCATCCGCGCCAACACTTGCGGCAATGCCGCCTTGCGCCAGCGTGCTGGAACCGGACAGGCCGAGGCTTCCCGCTGTCACCAGCAACACCGGCTGTGGAGACAGCGTGAGCGCCGTCATCAGACCGGCAAGGCCGCTGCCAATGACAAGGACCGGGGTCGTAGTCATACCGCCAGCATCCGCTCGACGGCGCGCCGGGCGGGCTCCATCAGTGCTGCATCGACAGTCACTTCATGGCGATTGTTTTCCAGCGCATCGCGAATATTGGCAAGCGTGATCCGCTTCATATGCGGGCAGAGATTGCACGGGCGGATGAACTCGACATCCGGGTGATTAACGGCAACATTGTCGCTCATCGAGCATTCAGTCAAAAGCACGACACGCTGCGGCTTCTTCTCGCCGACATAGTCCGACATGACCGCAGTGGAACCGGCGAAATCGGCGACCGCCACCACTTCCGGCGGGCATTCGGGATGGGCCAGAACCACCACGCCGGGGTGGCTTTCGCGCAATTCGCGGATATCGTCTGGAGTGAACCGCTCATGCACCTCGCAATGGCCATGCCAGGCGAGAATTTCGACATCGGTTTCGCGGGCCACATTCTGCGCCAGAAACTCGTCGGGGATCATCAGCACGCGCGGTACGCCAAGCGATTCCACCACCTTTTTGGCATTGCCGGAGGTGCAGCAAATATCGGATGCCGCCTTCACGGCAGCAGATGTGTTGACATAGGTGATGATCGGCACGCCGGGATGCGCCTCGCGCAGCAGCGCCACATCTTCCGGCGTGATGCTGTCGGCCAGCGAACAGCCCGCAGCCATATCGGGGATCAGCACCGTCTTGCTGGGATTGAGCAGCTTGGCCGTCTCGGCCATGAAATGCACGCCCGCCAGCACGATCACATCGGCATCGACCTCAGCAGCCTTGCGCGCCAGCGCCAGACTGTCGCCGACAATATCGGCTACGCAGTGGAAGATTTCCGGCGTCTGGTAATTATGCGCAAGGATGACGGCATTGCGCTTTTTCTTCAGCTCAAGAATGGCCGCGACATCGTCTTCGAAGCCCAGCCACTCCGCCTTGGGCAGCACCTTGGCCACGCGGTCATAGAGTTGCGAAACGGAAACATGATCGTTCATGTGCGAGCCTCCCAGCTCATCGACATGCGTTTACGCATCAACCTCACACGAAAGCGTTTTGCGCTTTTGCTGGAAACACGCTGGCATGCCCATTTATACTCAACTTGAGTATTTCATGTTTATGAACTTATACTCGATTCGAGTATATTGTCAATCGCGGGAGATTGGCAGCTTGGCTCCGGCCAGATGGCGCTCGGAAAGGGCGCGTTCCTCGACAATCGAGTAGCGGAAACGGAACAGTTTTGCCGGGCGACCGCCGGTTTCGCTGTCGCTTTCGCCGGTTTCCTCGACGAGATCCTGCTGCTCGATCAGGCGGCGGAAATTCTGCTTATGCAGGCGCAGACCCGCCAGCGCTTCGACAGTCCGCTGGAGTTGTAAAAGCGTAAAACTGTCCGGCATCAATTCGAACACCACCGGGCGATATTTGATCTTGGCGCGCAGCCGCGCAATCGCCGTGGCGAGGATGCGGCGATGATCGGCAAACATGGAGCGACCGTTCTCGTCTTCCTTCATCCCGGCTTCCGCCACCAGACCGGCCTCGAACAGCAGCTCATAGCGTTGCAGCACGAGGTCTTCGTTCCAGCGCCCGCCCCACTCTCCATTGTCAAAGCCGAAGGTGAACGAGATGCGCCGCATGCGCTGCGCCGTCAATTCCGGCGTTTCGGCCCGATAGGCCCAGACAAGGAGCGCATTGTTGAGATGCTCCATGATGGCCGGTTCGCCCTGACGGTGATCTTCCCACGGCAGATAATCATACCAGCCGCGCCAGCCCGCCTGCCCTGCCGCCGCATCGCTTTCGCGCACAAGGCCGAGATAGCTGATCGAGATGATGCGTTCGCCCTGTGCGTGACGGTCACGGTCGGCAAAGGTGTAGAGCTGTTCCAGATAGCCGACCGGATGCGCGGTTTCCGACTGCACCCAGGCGCGCAGACCGGATTGCAACGAACGGTGCTCGCTTTCGAACGGGCCAGAGGGAAGAGCCTGCCCCTGTCGCACAGTCATGACGCGCGGCTGTTCGCTGGTCACAGCGGCCAGCACGGCAATCAGTTCGGTATGGGCAATATCGTCGGTCACAGCAACTCCGGAAAACACTTCCGACATTGAACGCGATTGACGAATAATTACAAGGCGCTACCGCCATACGGCACAGAATTTAAGGGTTAAGTTTTCGGTTTAGCGCCGAAAACATGCTCCGGCCCCGGGAATGTGCGCGCCCTCACCTCCTCGGCATAGGCTTTCGCCGCATCGGACACTTGCGGCGCCAATTGTGCAAAGCGCTTCACGAAGCGCGGTGTGAAATCCTGAAACAGCCCCAGCATATCGTCCGAAACCAATATCTGCCCGTCGCAGGCAGCCGACGCGCCTATGCCAACCGTCGGCACGGAAAGCGATGTGGTGATCTCGCGCGCCAGCGGCTCCACTGTGCCCTCAATGACCAGCGCAAACACACCGGCATCGGCGACAGCCTGCGCATCGCGACGAATACGGTCGGCCTCATCGTCATCGCGTCCGAGCGAGCGGAAGCCGCCAACCGTATTGACCTGTTGCGGCATCAGGCCGACATGACCGAACACCGGAATGCCCCGCCGGACCAGAAAATCGATCGTTTCGGCCATTTCCTCGCCGCCTTCAAGCTTGACGCCGTCACAACCGGTTTCCTGCATCACGCGGGCGGCATTGCGGAACGCCTGTTCCTTCGATTCCTGATAGGAACCGAACGGCATATCGACGATGACGCAAGCCGTCTCGGCGCCGCGCATCACCGCCTGCCCATGGGCGATCATCATGTCAAGCGTGACAGCAAGGGTGGAATCCATGCCGTAAAGCACCATGCCGAGCGAGTCCCCCACCAGCAGCAGGTCGCAATGCGGATCGAGCAGCCGCGCTATCGGCGTCGTATAGGCGGTGAGACTGACAATCGGGCGTTCGCCCTTCAGGGCCGAAATGGCCTTGGGCGTCAGTCGCTTCTTTTTGACGGGTGCGCTCATCTCAGGCCGCCTGCTCCTGTGCGACATGCGCAATGACGCGATTGTCGAGAAGCCGCGTTGTGCCAAGCCGCACGAACAGCGCAATCAGCACGGGCCGCCCCTGCACCGCCGTCAGGCGTTCCAGCGTTTCGGGGTCGCGCAGCGCCACAACTTCCGGCGTCGCGAGTGGTTCCGTGGCGATAAATGCACGAATTGCCGCTTCCAGCGCGTCAGGATCGTCCACACCGGACTGATAAAGCCGCTCGGCTTCATCGAGCGCTTTCGGCACGATAATGGCGGCAGCGCGCTGCTCCGGCGACAGATAGACATTGCGGGACGAACAGGCGAGCCCGTCATCCTCCCGCACGGTCTTGACGCCAACCACACGCACGGGAATGGCCATGTCGTCCACCATACGGCGGATGATGACGAGCTGCTGAAAGTCCTTTTCGCCGAAATAGGCAGCATCGGGACCAACGATATTGAAGAGCTTGCTGACTACCGTTGCGACACCGGCGAAGTGGCCGGGACGCGCCTCGCCTTCCATCTGGTTGCCAAGGGTGGGCACATCCACCACGGTCTGCATCGGGCGCGGATACATGTCACTGACGGCTGGCGCGAAGAGGTAATCGACCTCCGCCCCGCGCAACAGAGTGGCATCGCGCTCCAGATCACGCGGATATTTATCAAGATCCTCGTTAGCGCCGAATTGCAGCGGGTTGACGAAGATCGACACGACAGTCACGTCATTGTCGGCACGCGACCGGTGAACAAGTTCCAGATGGCCTTTGTGAAGATAGCCCATGGTCGGCACGAAGCCGATGCGCTTGCCCGCACGACGCGCAGGCGCCAGAACCTGCCGCAACTCCTCGATGGTGCGGATAATCTGCATGCGCGTTCCTCCTCGCGGCCAAATTGATGGCGAGGACTCCTACCGTGTCAGGTCTAATATGACAACAGGCTGTATCAGATCATTGCGGCGTGACCGCCGCCCCCACCGTATTGCCGACAGCACGACCGAAACGGTCGATCTGCTCGTCATAGGTTTTGCGCGTGTTTGGATCAAACACGGCAATCGGCGCTGTGACCACAAGGGAGGCCGCCGTACCGACGCCCTGCGCCGTGCCAATCGCCACCGCACCCAGACGGTCGCCGAGGCCGATCTGCGAATCCGTGATGGTCTGGCCCGCGACAAGACGCTGACCGATCAGCTGCACGACCTCAGGACTGGAGGCAAATTTGCCATGGTTGAGCCTGTCGCCCGATTTGAGCTTGGTGAGATCTATGACGGTAATGCCCGCCTGCTCAAGCCCCGAACGGTAAGGTTCGATGGACGGATCGATCTGGCCCAGACGGTCGATATTGCCCGAAATGCGCCGCGACAGCGCAAGCGCGCGGTCGTCGCGCGAGGTGAACAGCGTGAAGCGCGGATGATCCTTGCCCATCGCCAAAAACTGCTTGGCAAACACGTCCACGTCCAGATCGGGCGATGCCAGAATGACGTCTGTGACCTTGGCATTCACACGTCCGTCGCGGATGGCCATCTGGCGCAGCGCTTCAACGGTCAGCCAGCTGCCCATGGAATGGGCCATGACGGTGATGTCCTTCACCTCCGGCTCGCGGGCAATGGCGCGCAGCACCTGCTCCAGCGCATCGCGGGAATAGTTGGTGCTTTCCTTGTCGTAATTATAGTCGAACACACTGGCACGCGACGGCCAGGTGAAGATCACCGGCGCAACATCGGCCCCGGAATCGTGCACGATCTGCGCAAAGCGATAGACGGAATCTTCAAATGTATTGTTGAAGCCGTGCACGAACACCATCACGCGGCGGCTCTTGGTGAGATGGGGGCGAACCCAGCCCGCCACTTCAACATCGGTCTTGATCGGCGTCACGCTGACGGTGGTAAAATCGGTCTGCGGATTGGGCGGCAGCTTCTTCGGCCATTGCACCTCACCCGCCTTGCGGTTCTTTTCCGGCGGAATGGACACGACGATATCATTGATCGAGACCAGCTTGTCGCGCTCGCCGGAGAAGAGAATACCGGGATTGTCGGATGGGCGACGTGTGGTCGCAACGAGGAGGTCGACCTTGGTCGCTCCGGGCGTGGTCACGTCGCCGACAGGCAGAAGCACGCCTTCAGGACGGCCGGCGCAGCCTGCGAGCAGTGTCATCAAAACAAGCAATGCAGGCACAGCCCGACGAAACATGCTCTGCAAAACCAAGCTCCCTTTACGCCACCGCTTCAACCAAAAATCAGAACCGATTTCTGGAAGCCAAGACGCGCCACGTCAATAAACCCGAGTTTCTTTTACACTGCGAATTTTGCAGGTTAACATATTCTTTACCGGAAAAGATCTGCCAAGCCCCTTTTATCACCCGCAGAACGATCGCAGGCCGGCTGCGACTTATCGGTTACACACTGTTCAGCAACTAACACTTTTCGCGAACACCCTGACCGCCGATATAGGGACCAACAGCAAACGTAACTCCCTGAACAAAGGAGGCAATCATGGCTTTGGAACTTACCGGACTGCACCACCTGACGGCTATCACCGCCAATGCGCCGGGCAACCGTCGCTTCTACACCGATACGCTCGGGCTGCGGCTCGTCAAGAAGACCGTCAATCAGGACGATACCAGCGCCTACCATCTGTTCTATGCCGATGGTCTGGCATCGCCAGGCACCGACATCACCTTCTTCGACTGGCCGGTTGAGCGCGAACGCCGCGGCACCAACAGCGTGGCCCGCACGGGTCTGCGCGTGAATGGCGTCGAAAGTCTCGACTGGTGGCGCAAGCGCCTGAACGAACAGGGCATTGAAACCGGCGATATCTTTGAAGTGGCCGGTCGTGCCGTGCTCGATTTCGAAGACCCGGAAGGCCAGCGTCTACGGCTGACCGACGATGGCGGTGCAGGCGACGCCCATAGCTGGGACAGAAGCCCTGTTCCAGCCGATAGGCAGATTCGCGGCCTCGGCCCGATCACGCTCAGCGTTCCAGACCTCGCGCCGACCAAGATTGTGCTCGAAAAGCTGATGAACATGAGCGAGACCGGCGACTATGCCTCGCCCGATGGCGAAGGCCATGTCCATGTCTTCTCCATGGGACCGGGCGGTGCGGCAGCCGAATTGCATGTCGCCGTGCAGCCAAACCTGCCGACAGCATGGCAGGGTGCGGGAGCCGTGCACCACGTCGCCTTCCGCACGCCCGATCAGGAAAGCATGCAGGAATGGGTCGAACGCCTGCGGTCGCTGCGGGTGCCGTCCAGCGGTGAGGTCGAGCGCTACTATTTCCGTTCGCTCTACTTCCACGAACCAAATGGCATCCTGTTCGAGATCGCAACCGACGGTCCGGGCTTTGCCGTCGACGAACCGCTGGAGAGCCTCGGCGAGAGCCTGTCGCTGCCGCCTTTTCTGGAAAGTAAGCGCGCAGCCATCGAAAAGGGCCTCAAGCCATTAGACTAAAAAGTAAAAAGGGCCGCCGGAGAGATCCGGCGGCCCTTTTCGTTGTTTGATCGACAAGCACTCAGAGTTTCTGTTTCAGCCATTCAGCTGTGACCCGAATGTCGTCGTCGGTCAGACCATGCCAGCCCTCGATTGCGCGGACGTCAATATCGGCACCATCGTCCCGCAGCGCCTTTGCCAATGCGCCCGAAGCATCACCGAAAGGATCGGCTGCGCCGTTCAACTGAAGAACGGAAGCATCGGACAGATCGGCATCCGGCTGTTCCTCCAGCACTTCCGAAGCACGCAGCAAAACCGCCTTGTGGACGATATGCGGATGAAGCCGCATGAAGGCCGCAAGCAGGTTTGCCCCGTTGGAATTGCCGATAAAGGCCAGCCGGTCCGGGTCGATGTCATAGGCCGCAATCGCGCCTTCAACGAAAGCCTCAAAGGCTTCCGCTTCGAACCGGATGTCCTTCTGGTCGAACCGCTTTTGATCGAAACGGCGGAACCAGCGCTGAATACCTTCCTCCGTGCTGCGACCGCGAACACCGATAAGCGTAGCGCGCGGCGCGGCAAGACGGGCAAGCGGCATGAGATCATTCTCATTACCGCCCGAACCGTGCAGCAGGATCAGCGTGCTGCCATCCGGGTCTTCCGGCAGATGAACACGATGGACGAAGGGCAGATCGCGATAGATCACCCGCTCCTCACCCGGCAGGCCGAATTGCGGCATGCGGGCGCGGATCGCTTGGGCCTGCTTCTCATTGCCCGGCGGCACGAACAGAAGCTGCCCCAATGTTTCCACCGGCTCGTCCACGGTGAAACCGGGGGCGTCGGTGGCAAATTCGAACAGGGTTCCGCCCGGCTCCCGAACATAGAGCGAGGTGAAATATTTGCGGTCATGCACGTTGACCTCGCTGGAATTGAGCTTCGACAGCTCCTTTTCCAGCGTTGTCACATCGTCGGTTGCGCTGGCGCGAAAGGCCACATGATCGGCAATGCCGGTTCCCGGAATGCCGGGCCAGAAGCCGCTCGCATCGCGCACATCGATGGCGTCGCCGGAATCCGACACAAGCCGGTCGATGGTTTCTTCCTTCCCCTGACGGTGAAAGCCGAAATAGCGCTCAATGAAAGCGGCAGTCTGTTCTGGCTGTTCCGACAGGATGGTGGCGGAACGTATCCGGCGAATGGCGAATTCAGCCGGAATACCCTCACCGGACCACGGATCATTGGCTGCCAGATCGGTGCCGACCAGCTTGACGATTACACCATCGGGATCGCGCAACCGCAGAACCGGCTCGCCGAATTCCTGCACCGGTCCCTCGGACTGTATGTGATAACGCAAGGCGCGTTCCAGCCAGAAGCCAATGGCCGTGCGGTCGATGGAAAGCGCAATTTCGCTGACCTGCCCGTGACCGACGCGGCCTTTTGAACCGTCTTCCCAGACCAGAAAGGTGATCAGCGAACCCGGCGTGCCGGAGCGGTCGCCATAGAACAGATGCAGCTGCTCCGCATCCTCGAAACCGCCCGTCCGCTTGACGATACGCAGACCCAGAAAGCCCGCATAGAAATCGACATTCGCCTGCACCTTGCGCGTGATCAGCGTGAGATGATGGATGCCACTGGTCATGATTGCGATCTCCCGTCCTTATAAAGTCGAGCAAGAGATAGTACAGCCAGCGCGGATTGCCCATGGGGCTATGCGGTGACGGATTGTCAACGCATACGGTCAAAGCGGCGGTACGGGAACAGTGCTTGTCTGGGGAGGTTCAGAAAAAGAAAAAGGCCGCGCGGGAGGAGGATGCGCGGCCTGATCTTCGAATACGGCTGGGAGGAGGAGTGCCGTATTCCGGTATCGAGTTCTGGGAGGAGGAGTGAACTCGATGACCAAGTTCTAACTGGTGGCTCATTTTTCAACAACGGTTAATAATGCATGTCAGTTATGCAAATTCGACAATGCTCAAGAAACAGGCAGTCGCCAAAAATGCACAGGCGCCCGCAAAACGGGCGCCTGTTCAGGTTGTTTTATCTTTATATAACAGAAACTTACAGGAATTGCGCGATCAGGGGTGCAGCCAGCACATTCACCAGTCCAACCAGCACCATGACGAGACCGGCGATGGAACCTTCCTCGCTGCCGATCTGGTGGGCCTTCGCCACGCCAGCGCCATGTGCGCCCATGCCGAACAGTGCGCCACGCGCCAGCGTCGAACGCAGCGGCAGCCAGTTGAGCATCATTTCACCGAGCGCCGCACCGAAAACGCCGGTCAGCACCACGAAGATGGCGGTCAGGTCCGGCGTGCCGCCAATATCACCCGAAACAGTCATCGCAAAAGGCGTACTCATCGAACGCGGCATCAGGCTGAGGCTGATCGCCTCGTTGAGACCGAGCAGATGCGCCAATCCCCAGGCCGAAGCCATGGCCGACGAACTGCCGACCAGCACACCAGCCAGCAAAACCGGCCAGTACCGCCGGATCGTCGCGCGCTGCTGATAGATGGGAATTGCGAAGGCAACCGTTGCAGGGCCGAGCAGCGCCACCAGCCAATGCGTGGCGCCGAAATAGCCACGATAATTTTCGTTGAGCGCGACGACCAGCCCCATCAGCAGAAGCGGCGTGACGGCCAGAGGTGTCAGCCACCACATGGGAAAGCGGCGATAAACGCGCTTTGCAGCAAGATAAAGCAGGATCGTGGCCGCCGACCAGAACAGCGTTGCCACGAAGGGGTTACTTGGCAGCATAACGAAGGCTCCAGCGATAGCAGAGGTCTACCGTCAATGCGGTGACGCTCATCACCGTCAGCGTGCCGAGCAGGATGACAGCCATGATCTTGAGACCAAGCACGCCGATCAGTTCGCGGTGCTCAAGGATCGCCAGAACGGCAGGCACGAAGAACAGCAGCATCTCGGCCAGAAACCATTCCGCGCCGCGCTTCATGCTGAACAGGCTGACGCGACCGCTCAACAGCAGCGCCAGTACCAGTCCCATACCGATGATACCACCCGGCAGGGGCAGACCGACCGCGCGCACGAAGGCTTCACCTGCCAGCCAGAAGCCGACCAGCGTCGCAATCTGCATCATGCGGCTGTGGTGCAGCGCATAGCGGAAGCGGACAGCAAGAGTATGAGCATTTCTGGAGGCGTTCATGGGCTTCTTCCCGGGCCGTTGCCCGTTTGCATTCGGTCTGTTGTTGAGGATCAATATAGGCTGTCTTGGCTTATTCTAGAAATGAATTGATTTCATTGCAGCTATTCCGATATAGAATAGCTCATGAACTTGAGGAGCTTTCAGGCATTTGTGGAGGTGGTGCGCCAGGGCGGGTTTTCCGCTGCGGCCAGAGCTATTCACGCGACCCAGTCCACGGTCAGCAAAGCGGTGAAGCAGCTGGAGGAAGAGCTGGGCCTTGCCCTGCTCGACCGCGATGCCACCCCGCCGCGCCTGACTGCGGCGGGCGACATCGTTTATCGCCGCGCCCTGGCCATGCTGGCCGAGAAAGACGATCTGCTGGCGGAGCTTGGTGAATTGCGCGGCCTGAAACGCGGCCTCCTGCGTCTCGGACTGCCGCCCATCGGCTCCAGTATGTTGTTCGCGCCGGTCTTCGCCGCCTACACCAAGCTTTACCCGGATATCGACATTCAGCTGGTCGAGCATGGCAGCCGCCGTCTGGAAGAGCTTCTGCTGGCGGGCGATGTCGAGCTTGCCGCCTCGCTTCTGCCGGTCGAAGACAGTTTCGAGTGGCAGGACGTGCGTTGCGAACCTGTCGTGGCCCTGCTCCCCGCGACCCATGAGGCGGCTTCCGGCGACGGCGTCACGCTGGACCAGATCGCAGGCTTGCCTTTCATTCTTTTTGAAAGCGGCTTCGCACTCAATCATATTATCCTCGATGCCTGCCAGCAGCATGGCTTTACCCCGAATGTCGCGGTCCGCTCCAGTCAGATCGATTTCATCGTCGAACTGGTGGCGGCGGGCATGGGCGTCGGCTTTTTGCCCCTGATGATCGCCGAGCAACGCCATCATTCCGGCGTCCGCATTCAGAAAATCACCGATGCGGACATGAACTGGAACATGGCCCTGATCTGGCGCAAAGGCGCGTTTCTGTCCCATGCGGCGCGAGCCTGGCTGATGCTTGCAAGTGGCGGAACTTCAAAAAAACCTTGAAGCGCGCGAAGCAGCGCCTATCTCAGATAGACACCTACGCTACGCGCCATCCGGCGGCGTTCCGTCTTGACCCTTGTCAACTAAGAAGGAGGCTATGATGGACGGTCAGGTTATATTCTACAAAGGCGACAGAATCCTTTACCGGCATCATATCGAAGTGCAGGACGACGACTATTCCAAGGGCGTCAATGACGCCTTGATCGCCTTCCAGCGCAACTATGCCGGCTTCGACCTTGCGGGCGACGATATTCACGTCCGCTTCAAGAAGCCCGGAGATGTTTAACGGCTGACTTAATCAATCGAGATTGGAGCGCGCGTCCGGTATAGAGCCGAACGCGTGCGGCTCCTTCTGTCGGCATGATCAGGCAGCTGCGTAGGCAGCTTCGCGCGCCACACGACGGATGTCGTTGCGGCTGAGGCCGAGATCGCTCAGTTCGCGGTCGCTGCAGCTTTCAAGCTCGCGCAGGTTTTCGCAATACTGCATCCAGCGATTGAATTGGGTACGAAGATTGATTGGAAGGCTCATGGCGATATTCCCCTTGTTTTTATCTTCCTCCCATAATTGAGCTTCCGCTTTTCCCGCTTCTTTGAGAAGTGCAGTTACTGCATGGCTGCAATGTGATTGGCGAAATCCTACAAATTTAGCTCAAATAATTTTTCTTCTAATTTAGGTTGCTCTTTTAAAGTGAAACTTTTCCGGTTAGACGGGAGGTCGAGTGCCTTCTAAAGTCGATGCAAGCCGGTAAGAATGAAAAAAACGCTCATTATAGTCGGTAACGCTCCCCTCCCCCGCGACCTGTCGCGCGAGGTCGATGCAGCGGATTTCGTGGTTCGTTTCAACGAGCCCAAGCAGTCCATCGGCATGAGCGGCACGCGGACCGACCTTCTGATACTGGCGACCTCCAGCAAGCCGATGCAGCGCCGCCTGCGCGATCCGGGCTTTGTGCAGACCCCGACATTCAAGGCCGCGAAGGAAGTCATGCTCGCTTATCATCCGAGCATCATGCGCCTGTACCACCCCAAGCCGAACATTCTCTCGCGCCTCAAGGGACGGCGTTCCGACTGGACCGTCGAGACCATCGAGGTCGTGGGCGGCGCTGGCAAGGAAATCCGCCTCATGCCGCCGCAGTTCTACATTGACGGCTGCAAGGAACTGGGTGTCGGCGAAGAGAACTTGAGCAAGGTGTTTCCGAGCACCGGCTTTTTCGGCATCTGGCACATGCTGGGCGAATGCCCAGCCGAAAGCTGGGACGTGAAGCTGTGCGGTTTCACCTGGGAAGGCTGGAAGCGACACACATGGGGCGATGAACGCGGCTGGGTAGAGAAAAAAGTGGCCTCCGGACGCATCAGTATCATCGAATAACCCGATTAGCTCGGGTCTTGGCAGCAGATCTCGTTAAAGGAGTATTTGAATGACTGAACCGTTACGCATTTTTATTGGCTGGGATTCCCGCGAACCGATCGCTTATGAAGTCGCCAAGGCCTCGGCGCTGAAGCATTCTTCCATTCCGCTCGAGATTGTGCCGATCAAGCTGCAGGATTTGGTTGATCAGGGCGTCTATACGCGCGACATCGATCCGCTGGCCTCCACGGAATTCACCTATTCTCGCTTCTTCACCCCATGGCTTGCGGGCTATAAGGGCTGGGCGCTGTTCTGCGATTGCGACTTCCTGTTTCTCGGCGATATTGCCGGATTGCAGGCCTATAACGACCCGTCAAAGGCGGTTTATTGCGTTCAGCACGACTATCAGCCGAAAGACAGCGTCAAGATGGACGGCAAGGTGCAGACGACCTATCCGCGCAAGAACTGGTCGTCCTGCATGTTGTTCAACTGCGAACATCCTTCGACGCGCCAGCTGACGCCGGAACTCGTCAACCGCGAAACGGGCGCTTTCCTGCATCGCATGCAATGGGCTGCTGATGATGAAATCGGCGCATTGCCGACCGAGTATAACTGGCTTGAAGGCTGGAACGAAAAGCCGGAACACGGCCTGCCGAAAGTCGTGCATTACACGAGCGGCGGTCCATGGTTCAAGGACTGGCAGAATGTCGATTATGCCGATCTCTGGCGCGCCGAGGCCGACATTGTTGAACCGGGCTGGAAGCCGATCTGATCGCCAGCCTTGATCGCGCGAAAAATCCTACAGCTTTTTAACCGGCTCCACGCTACATAGATGCCATGAATGAAACGCGTCATGAATCTCCAGCGCAAGGCGGATCACAACAACCTGCCGCGCAGCAAAAACCAGACGGCCCGAAGAGGGCCGGTTCTGTGGCATTGGAAGACGGCCCAAAGAGGGCCGTCAAGGCTTTCATCATCCATCTGAAGCGGGCGAGTGATCGTCAGCCGCAGGTGGCGCAGCTCATTGAAAGCCTGCCAATGCGGGCGGAAGTGATTGACGCCATTGACGGGCGCGTGCTCGATGAAGACACCATCCAGCGCGTCTATCGCCGCTCGGTGCACAAGCCGCACTACCCCTTCCCCCTCAGCACCAATGAGATTGCCTGCTTTCTGTCGCATCGCAAGGCATGGCAAGCCATTGTCGATCAGAAGATCGACGCTGGTTTCGTGCTGGAAGACGATGTCGAGCTGACGCCGGAATTTGCAGCGGCTTTTCAGGCTGCTCTGCAACTCGTTGACCATGACAGTTTCATCCGTTTCCCCTTCCGCGAACGGGAAACGGGCCGGGAAGTGCTGAATATCGACGGCGTTCGTGTTATCCTGCCTGTACCGGTTGGCCTTGGCATGGTTGCCCAGCTTGTCGGGCGGGAGGCTGCAAGACGGCTGCTGGCCGCGACCGAGACGTTTGACCGGCCGGTGGACACCACGGCGCAGATGAACTGGGTGACGGGGCTGAAGCCGCTTTCCGTCCTGCCCGGCGGCGTACGTGAAGTGTCAGTGCGATTAGGTGGCAGCACTATCCAGAAATCCCGTTCACTGCCTGATAAGCTGAAGCGGGAAATCCTGCGTCCGCTTTATCGCTGGAAAATCAAATCCCGCTCTCTTAAAGGATAAAGCGGTTTCCTTTGAAATAGAACTGCCCTAGCTATTTGTCTTGCGCATGTCGCGACCCGCGAAACCGCGCAGCTTTGCTGGAATATTCTCGTGAGGATTGCCTTGTCAGTTCCAATTCTTCTTTATCACCAGATTGATGTTCCGCCCCGGCACAAGGCGCCTTTTCGTAGCATGACCGTGCATCCCGACCGCTTTCGCAGCCAGATGGCCTGGCTGAAACGCCTCGGTTACCAGGGATTGTCGTTCAAGGATGCACTGCCCTACATCTATGGCGGCAAAAAGGGCAAAGTCGCGGTCATCACCTTCGATGACGGCTTTGAAAATGTGTTCCGTAACGCACTGCCTGTCTTGCAGGAGCATGGCTTCACCGCCACGAATTATTTCGTCGCCAACCAGATCGGCGGCTTCAACCTCTGGGATCAGAAAATCGGCGTGGCGCGGGCCAATTGCATGAGCGCCACCGAAATGCGGGAATGGGCCGCGCTCGGTCACGAGGTGGGATCCCACACGCTCGACCATATCAATCTGCGTGAGGCCAGCGATGCAGAGGCGCAAGTGCAGATCCGGCAATCCCGCGAAAAGATCGAGGATTTGCTCGGGCAGGAAGTGATCTCCTTCGCCTATCCCTATGGCGGCGAGAATGACAGAACGCGCAAGATCGTCGAGCAGGCAGGCTATAAATATGCAACCACGACGGAAAGACGTCGCGCAAAACCAACAGACGATCCGTTCGGCATTCCGCGCCTGACGATCCGGCGTAACGATATATGGCTACAGTTCCTGCGGAAGTGCCTGCTGGGTTAGCTTTAGATATTCTTAGTCTGCGTTGGACTCATAAAATGTGAGTCCGCCCTACTGATTCGTGCCCGATCTAACTGCGTAATGTCTAACTTAGACAATCGGAATTTACAGAATCGCAGTGACAACAATTTAGGTAATTCACCGATGCAAATCGACCAAAGCATTATCAATAGATCTGGGAAACGGATTTACTTTGATCCCACCGATAAGCGCGGTGAACAACTTGCGGGTTCCGATGGGACATTGGCCCCGTATTCTTTGGCCCTTTGGAATGTCGCGTTGAAGCTGTGTCCGTGGGACTACGTGGTCGATGTCGGGTGCAATTATGGGGAGATGCTGGTTTCAGCTGATTTACCCGTTAAAGCAGAAATCGTTGCATTTGAACCGAACCCACGCATACTTCCTTATTTGAGGAAGACGCTATCGGAGAGTGGAACACCCGTCCGGCTGATCGAACGGGCTGTCGCCGAGGCTGTTAAGGAATCGACCATTTTTGTGGTCGATGAAGACTGGTCTGGAACTTCCGGTCTACCGAAAGAGACAGACGAGACGGTTTTTGGTCATAATCATAGGCATTCCGATATTTCCGTCGCCGTAACTACGCTGGATCATGAATTTCTGGATATCCAGCCAACGAATATCTGCATCAAAATTGATGTCGAGGGCCACGAGTTTTCCGTGCTGGCAGGTGCAAAGAAGCTCTTCGAGCAAGCCGCAAATTGGGCAGTCGTACTCGAAATTCTACATATGCGCCCCACAGAAATATCGAAACTTGCAAAAGATTATTCACTCTATGTTCTGGAAAAGCATTCGGAGAAAATCGTCAAACTAGACGGTGCTAACCCCAGCCGCCTGGAACATCAAATTTCTGACCTTTCACTATATTTACAAGACGCTCTCCTGGTTAGTTCCGATACGATCATCAACGATACAGTACTGTTTCAGATGCCAGCCGATAACGGCGGACTCCAGACGCACAAACTTGGTCACCCAAATTCAACGGAGACGGCTCCGAGGCGTGTGGTGTACACGGCACTCATTGGTGCGTATGAACTTCTCAACGAACAACCCGTAGCAGAGAGCAGCAAAATCGATTTCATCTGCTTCACAGATGACCCGGCTCTTGTCAGCGAAAGTTGGGAAATTCGGTTGATTGAACCAAGATTCCCGAGGGACACTATTCGCAGCGCTCGGTATCTGAAGGTTATGGGACCGGACATATTGGGCGAATATGACGAGTCCTTATGGATCGACAATTCCATAGTTCTTCGCGCAACGCCTGAGTCTATTCTTGATGAGTGGCTCGCCGATGCGGATTTTACACTTCCGTTGCATGGTTATCGCGAGAGCGTCGCAGGCGAATTCGACGCCGTCGACGCCGCTGGCTACGACGATCCATCACGCATTTACGAACAGATGATCACCTATGCAGCAGTACGTCCTGCCGTACTGGAAGAAAAGCCATACGCGACCAATTTTATGGCGCGCCGACACACCGCCCACCTACGCGAAGCAATGCGCCTATGGTACGAACAGATACTTCGCTATTCACGAAGGGACCAATTATCGCTCAACTATGCTCTTTCTGTTACTGGTCTCCCAGCGCACGGTATAGACATGGACCTGTTCCAAACGGACAAGCATCAGTGGCCCGTCAGTCGCGAACGCAAGACCAATGTGACACGGGGACAGTTGTCCAATGTCCTGAGAATTCCTCATGTTGAAATGGGGCGCCTTGAAAACACGGCGGCGGCTTTGCAAAATGCGCTTACGCAGGAAACCGCCTTGCGCAATGAGACCGAAAGCAAGGTGTTAAATCTGCAGGCGGCGCTTGCAGCAGCCCAAGGCGAGTTAAATTCGCTTAGATCCAGCTCGTCTTGGCGTGTCACTCAGCCCTTGCGCTGGGCTGGTTCACATCTCGCCGTTCACAATCGCACTATAATAAAAAGAGGCGTTCGCGCGTTATGGCGAACAATCACGCTCGCCAGCGTCCGTAACCAAGGTGATCGCGATCATTGAATTTAGATTCTGTCAAAGCGAAGCCAATCCCATGATCAAACTCAGATTAGCAATCAAACCGAAGCTTTCATCGCAGTATGATTAGCTAACCGCTTCTGCAAATCCACCATAAAGCCGCGTTCGACCAGACATTCCGGTCCCGTATATTGAACGGAGCCGGAATAGACCAGCGACAGGTCGTCGGAAAACCGGCCGCTTCCGACGATAGCTTTGTAATGCTCCGATCCGCCTGCGTGGCTTCCTTCCGACGCAATCCGCTGGAACTCTTCAACCGAGCGCGACGAAAACCGGTAGTGCAGCAGCGCGCCGGTGACAGGCAAATAGTTGCGGAAGCAAGGGCCCGGCCCGTGAATACTGCCCCGGCGGTAATCGGTCTTATGGTCGACCCAGATCAACGGAAACTTGGACAGGCGCATGCTGCGTCCAAAAAGGCGCTGGCGCGGACCGCCGCGCACGGCGACGCCGAAGCGCTCTTGCTGCACCGTGTAACCATCGCCATCGAAATGTGACGACACTTCAAACGGATATTGCGTTCCGTCATCAACAAATACGCCGTCGCGCAGCAGACCGGCGGGATACATGTCGATCATCGGCGCCAGACAGCGCCGGATTCCGCTCGCTTCCAGTTCCTGAATGAAATCGCGCAGGCTGCGCTGTTCCATGCGTGGAAAGACGAAGAACTCGTCTGCATCCACCGAAAGATACCAGCGGCGGCGACCGTAAATATTGAATATCGCATCGCGCCAGGCGCGCCCGCGATTGGCCTCCGCATAGCGAACATCGGAAACGAACAGATCGACATCGGCGGCATTGGCGAGAATCTCAGCCGTCCCGTCATCCGACTTGTCATCCACGACGATAAAACGTGTGACACCCAGCGCACGATAATAACGCAGGAACGAATTCAGATAAGCGGCGGCATTGCGCACCACGCAGATCAGCGGCAGATCGTCCGGCAGCAAAGCCGCGAAACTTCCAGACGACGCAATCAGATTGGCCTTGCTGCGTCTTTTGGGAACAGACAGCCGCGCATGACGCCAGCGCAACTTGAACTGCTGTGCCGACGAAGCGCGCCAATAGGCGGCCCAATCCAACTCGTTTGACGCTGGATAGTGCATGGGCGGCAAAGCGGACTTCATAAGTGGGTTGTCTTTCACGGGGAACTAATCAGCGACATATTGGTGTTTTTTGCTGGCAAATCTATGCCCGCACGAATCACGCTGTGTTATGTCGCGACAAGAATGCGTGAACACCGATATCTGCCAGCCCCGCGCTTTTGGCTGCATTTGCTTGATCTCGATCAATGCTGCTTCAATAAAACGTGGCAAATTGCCCGCAACCGCGCCATGGACGACAAAGGCCAAAAGCGCTAGTTAAGGCAAAGACAAGCGCATCGGCCTAAAAATCGGGAGCGATTTTTCGGAAACACGGTGCGTCGAATCAAATAGTTAGAGCGAGTTTTGTGCGTCCGGAAGGACGCGCGGCCCTCTAAGGAGCGCATGATGGATTATCGCCGGTTTTTCGAAGAAGCGATTGATCAGTTGCACGCCGAGAAGCGTTACCGCGTTTTCGCCGATCTTGAACGCATCGTCGGACGTTTCCCCCGCGCGATCTGGCGAAACAACGGCACGGCCCGTGAAATCACCGTCTGGTGTTCCAACGATTATCTCGGCATGGGTCACCATCCCGACGTGATCAAGGCCATGTGCGACACCGCAAGCAATGCCGGTTCCGGCGCTGGCGGCACGCGCAACATTTCCGGCAACAACCATCCGCTGGTTGAGCTGGAAGCCGAGCTGGCCGATCTGCACGGCAAGGAAGCCGGTCTGGTTTTCACCTCCGGTTTCATTTCCAACGAAGCCTCGATCTCGACCATTGCGCGCCTGTTGCCAAACTGCCTGATCCTGTCCGACGAGCTGAACCATGCCTCGATGATCGAAGGCGTGCGCCGCTCGGGCGCAGAGAAGAAGATTTTCCGTCACAACGACGTCGAGCATCTGGAACAGCTTTTGAAGGCCGCCGATCCGGCGCGCGCCAAGCTGATCGTGTTCGAATCCGTCTATTCGATGGATGGCGATATTGCGCCAATCGAAAAGATTGCCGATCTGGCCGACAAATATAATGCCATGACCTATATCGATGAAGTTCATGCCGTCGGCATGTACGGCACGCGCGGCGGCGGCATCACCGACCGTGATGGTCTGGCGCACCGCATCGACATTATCGAAGGTACGCTTGCCAAGGCTTTCGGTGCGCTTGGCGGCTATATCACCGGCTCACGCGCCATTATCGACGCTGTTCGCTCCTATGCGCCGGGCTTCATCTTCACGACCGCCCTGCCGCCATCGGTAGCAGCGGCTGCAACGGCTTCGATCCGCCATCTCAAGGCATCACAAGTCGAGCGCGATGGTCAGCAGCGTCAGGCGCAGCAGGCCAAGGACGTGCTTTCGGCAGCGGGCCTGCCCGTCATGCCTTCAGACACGCATATCGTGCCCGTGCTGGTCGGCGATCCCGAGCTTTGCAAGAAGGCCAGCGATCGGCTGCTCGATGTGCATGGCATCTATATCCAGCCAATCAACTATCCGACCGTGCCACGCGGCACCGAACGCCTGCGCATCACGCCGTCGCCGCTGCATGACGATGCGCTGATCGACGGGTTGAAGGATGCGTTGCTGGAAGTCTGGAACGCGCTTGGCATTCCCTTTGCCGAAAACGATGCCCCGCAGGCAGCCAGTTCTGAGCGCGTTGTGCCGCTGATGGTTTCCAAGGCGGGCGGCTAAGCGCTTCGCAAAGTGCTGAATGAAAAAAGGCCGGTTTTCACCGGCCTTTTTTCAATTAAAGCTGCTCGATCCATTTTACGAGCCGCGCTGCGGCCTCGTCGATCTGATGCGGCGCACGACCGAAGCAAAGGCGGAAGAATGCCTCTCCGCCTTGTCCGAAGGCGCTGCCGGGTGCGAGGCCCACATTGGCCCGGTCGATCATATCGATGGCCGCCTTGACGGAATCAGTCACGCCTTCAACGCCGAAGAACAGATAAAATGCGCCTTGCGGCGGCGTGAGGCGCACCTTGCCGGTTGCCTGCAAGGCCGAACACAGCCTGTCGCGGGTGGCGCGGGCGCGCTCCACCTGCATGGCAATAAACGGTTCGCCCTGATCGAGCGCCGCCACTGCACCGCGCTGCATGAACGGCGCCACGCCGGAATTGGAATACTGGATCATGTTTTCGATCACAGGACCGACGGAAGGATGCACGGTCATCCAACCCACGCGCCAGCCCGTCATGGCCCAATTCTTCGAGAAGGAATTGACGAAGATGATGCGGTCGTCGGGCTCCATGATTTCCATGAAGGACGGGGCATGGCCGCCGCCATAATAGAAATGCGTATAGATCTCGTCGGCGATGATCCAGAGCCCGTGCTTGCGCGCGAGATCGAGGATAAAACGCAGTGTCTCGCGATCAGCCGTCCATCCGGTCGGGTTGGACGGCGTATTGATGAACAGCGCGCGCGTGCGCGGCGTGATGGCGGCAGCGATTTTCTCCGGGTCGAGCACCCAGCCATTCGCGCCGAATTCCAGTTCGACCGCAACGGGCACTGCACCTGCGAGACCGGCTGCGCCGACGAAATTCGGCCAGGCCGGGGACAGATAGATCGCTTCCTCGCCCGCACCGACTGTCGCCGTCAGCGCCATTTCGATGGCATGCATGCCGGAACCGGTGACATAGAAATTCTCCGGCTTCAGGGGCAGCGGGAAGTGACGCGCATGATAACGGGCCAGCGCCTCGCGCAGTTCGGGAATACCGGCCTGCCAGGTATAGAAGGTCTCGCCGTCGGTGATGCTCTTCTGTGCCGCATCGCGAATGAAATCTGGTGTCGGCAGATCGCCCTCGCCGACCCACAACGGAATAAGACCCTCGCGGCCTCGGCCATGATTGGCAACGGCGACAATGCCGCTTTCTGGCGCTTGCGCTGCTTCGCGGCGGAGACTGGCTAAAAGTGTCATGATGATCCTGCGCTGCTTGGTATGTGTATATCGGCCTTAGCAAGACCCGACCACAAAATCACTCGGCATTTTGTGATGATCCGATCATCGGTATTGATGAATGCCCAAAAGAAAACGGAGCCTTTGCAGGCTCCGCTTTACAATACCGAAAGAAAAAATCCCGATCAGGCCTTCTTGGAAAGCAGATCGCGGATTTCCGTCAGCAGCACTTCCTCGCGCGGGGCTTCCGGCTCAGGCTTTGCTTCTTCCTTCTTCTTCATGCGGTTCATGCCCTTGACGACGAGGAACAGAACCCAGGCGATGATCAGGAAATTGATCAGCAGGGTGACGAAGTTACCATAAGCAACGGTCGCACCGGCTTCACGAGCGGCGGCCAAGGTGGTCTTCGGCTCACCGGCAAGCTGGATGAACATGTTCGAGAAGTCGATACCGCCGGTAATCAGACCGATGATCGGCATGATGATATCGTTGACGATGGAATTGACGAGGCCACCGAAAGCACCGCCAATGATCACACCGATGGCCAGATCGACCATATTGCCCTTGAGAGCGAATTCCCTGAATTCTTTCAACATTAGCCTGTCTCCCTCACGAGTGCGACTGCATAACCGGGCCGTCGTTGTTGCCGTGCGCTCGTCGAATTAATCTGGCGTCAGATAGCTCTGACGGTGAACGATAGAACTGCTCCTGACTGGGGGAGGCTCGAAGAACCGTTCTATCAAACTATACTGTATTCAATTGACGAGAGAGGAACGATTCCACAATCTTTGCGAAACCGCACATATCCCGACACACTCTCAGAGCGCATTTCGATCCGATTGCATCAGATCGCCGCTCCAAATATTTGTTTTCACGCACATCCCATCCGAAAACCGTTTCACACTTTTCAGGATGTGCTCGCAGTTTGTATTCGAAAATCTTCAAAGAAAAGATAAACACGTGTATCCGCCGGTAAAACATCCCGTTTTCCATCAATATTCTTGCGTGCATGGCGTGAAAGTGCTTGCGTCAAACAGACTTGAAGACCTGGGAGAGGAATAAAACCGCCTATGCAAGGCTGGGGAATCATCGGCGCTGCCTTCTTGTACCTGCTGCTTCTCTTTGCTGTCGCCAGTATCGGTGACCGCAGATCGTCGCGCTGGAACAGTGCGCCTCGTCCCTATGTCTATGCGCTGAGCCTCGCGGTTTATTGCACGTCCTGGACTTTTTTCGGCTCGGTCGGCCTGTCCGCCCAGCGCGGACTGGAGTTTCTCGGCATCTATATCGGCCCCATTCTGGTTTTCACGCTTGGCAACCGGCTGCTGCGCCATATCGTGCGGCTGGCCAAGGCGGAGCGCATCACCTCCATCGCCGATTTTCTGGCCGCCCGTTACGGCAAGAGTTTCGGCGTGGCGTCGCTCGCCACCTGCATCGCCGCGGTTGGGTCGATCCCCTATATCGCCTTGCAGCTGAAAGCCGTGGCCGGCAGTGTCGGGCTGGTGATGGACCATTATGGCCGCACCGTCGCGCCACCGGCTTTCATCTTCGGCGATATTTCGCTGGCTGTCGCTGCCGTGCTGGCCGTCTTCGCGATCCTGTTCGGCACGCGCCATACGGATGCGACCGAACACCAGAACGGGCTGATCCTCGCCATTGCGGTGGAATCCGTCATCAAGCTCTGTGCATTCCTGACGGTCGGTCTCGCCTGCACCTTCTTTCTGTTCGGCTCGCCCTCGCAGCTCATCAGCCAGGTTTCCCAATCCACGGATGCGCTGAAGGCCTTCCACTACCAGACCTCCATCGGCACCTGGATCATCCAGACGGCTCTCAGTGCTGCGGCCATCATCATGCTGCCGCGCCAGTTCCACGTCACGGTTGTTGAAAGCCGCAGCGACAAGGAGCTGCGCACCGCATCCTGGCTGTTCCCGGTCTATCTGGTGCTGATCAATATCTTCGTCTTTCCGATTGCATTGATCGGCGTGATGACGCTCGGCAACACGGTCAGCGGCGACCTTTACGTGCTGGCCCTGCCGCTTGCCGCCGAAGCGCACTGGATGGCGCTCATTGCCTTCCTCGGCGGATTGTCCGCTGCAACCGCCATGGTGATCGTCGCCTGCGTGGCGCTTTCGATCATGATTTCCAACCATCTCGTGCTGCCGCTTTTCATCCGCAGCATGGCCAAGCGCCATCCCGCCGAACAGCCTGACCTCACCAAGGTCATTCTCAATACACGGCGCGTGACAATCATCGCCATTCTGGCGCTCGCCTTCGCCTATTATCGTTTCACCTCCAACAACATCCATCTCGCCTCGATCGGCTTTGTGTCCTTTGCGGCTATTGCGCAATTTGCGCCGGCCTTCATCGGCGGCCTGTTCTGGCGCAATGCCAACGGGCGCGGCGCGATGCTTGGCCTCTCGGCCGGCTTCCTCGTCTGGGCCTATACACTGCTGCTGCCCACCATGGCGCCCGAAGACGCCGCCATCTTGCGCGACGGTTTTCTCGGCTTCACGGCGCTGCGCCCCGAAGCGTTGTTCGGCACCGATGCGCTGCCGCTGACCAATGGCGTGATCTGGAGCCTTGCCGCCAATACGCTGTTCTATATTCTCGGTTCGCTGTCGCGCGCCTCAACGCCGCTGGAGCGCATTCAGGCCAGCATCTTCCTGCCGCGCTATTCCATCGCCGCGCCAACCCTGAAGCGCTTCCGCACCACAGTCACTGTCGCCGAACTGAAAGCCACCATGGCGCGCTATCTCGGCTCCGAGCGTGTCGAGCGCGCCTTCCTGCGATTTGAAGGCCATGAACAACGCAGGCTCGATCCGGGCATGACGGTGGACACGCCCCTGATCCGCTATGCCGAACAATTGCTCGGCACGGCGGTCGGCACGGCGTCGGCGCGGCTTGTTCTGTCGCTGCTTTTGCAACGCAACGATGCTTCCGGGCGGGATGCGCGCCAGCTGCTTGACGATGCTTCCGCTGCGCTTCAACAAAACCGCGATCTGCTGCAGATCGCGCTTGACCAGATGGAACAGGGCATCACGGTGTTCGACAAGGACTTCCGGCTGGCCTTCTGGAACCGCCAGTTCCGCACCCTGCTCAACCTGCCCGACGAGGTGATGCAGGTCGGCATACCGGTTTCGGAAATCGTCGAGCATCTGACCCGTCGCGAAGACATCGCCTTCAATATGCGCGCCAATGTCATTCATTCGCTGACGGCCAGCCGCAAGCCGTTGCGCATGAAAATGAAATCCACCGACAAGACCCTGGAAATCCAGTCCAATCCAATGCCGGATGGCGGCATCGTCGCGACCTATACCGACATCACCGCCGCTGTCGAAGCGGACCTGATGCGCCAGAAAGCCGCCGAAATGCTGGAACAGCGTGTGGCCGACCGCACAGCGGAGCTGACGCATGTGAACCAGGAGCTGGCGCGTGCGCAGGCTGCTGCCGAAGAGGCCAATCTCGGCAAGACGCGCTTTCTCGCTGCCGCTGGCCACGACATTCTGCAACCGCTCAATGCCGCCCGCCTCTATTCCACCGCGCTGTCGGAAAAACTGGGGCGTTCTGAAACCAGCGAATTTGCCCGCAACATCGATTCCTCGCTGGAGGCGGTCGAGGCCATTCTGGGCATGGTGCTGGATATTTCGCGCCTCGATACGGGGGCGCTGAAGCCGGAAGTCTCGGTGTTCCGGCTGGACAAGTTGCTGACCCAGATTGCAACTGATTTCACGCCGCTGGCACGCAAGAAAGCGCTGAAACTGCGCGTGGTGCCGTCGAGCATCGTCGTGAAGACCGACCGCAACATGTTGCGCCGCCTGATCCAGAACCTCGTTTCCAATTCGATCAAATATAGCCGCAGCGGCGGCATGCTGCTTGGCGTCCGGCGGCGCGGCGCGTTTGTCGAATTGCAGGTGCTCGACACCGGCATCGGCATTCCACAACACAAGCTCAAGCTCGTTTTCCGTGAATTCACCCGCCTTGATGAAGGCATGCGCGAGGCGGAAGGGTTGGGGCTTGGCCTGTCCATCGTTGACCGCATTGCCCGGCTGCTGGCATTTCCGCTGTCGGTGCGCTCGGTTCAGGGCAAAGGCACCACGTTCACCTTGCGCATTCCCGTCTCAAACGAGCCGGTTCCGGTGGCGGAAACCAGGAGCCGTCGCGGCCATGCACGCGCGCTGGAACTGACCGGCCTAGACGTACTGTGCATCGACAACGATGCCGATATTCTATCCGGCATGGAAACGCTGCTTTCCGGCTGGGGCTGCAACGTGACGACGCTGCGCAGCGGAGCGGCGTTGAGGGCTTTCTGCGCCAATCGCAGCACCGCGCCGGATGTGATCGTTGCGGATTATCACCTGATCCACGAAAACGGGATCGACATGATCGGCTACACGCGTGAGCATTTCAAAACGGAAATACCGGCCATATTGCTGACCGCCGACCGATCCAAGGAAGTGCGCCAGCGCGCCGAGGAAGAGAATATTACCCTGTTGAACAAGCCGCTTCGTCCGGCGGCCCTGCGCTCGCTGCTATCGCATTTCTATCATGCGCGACAGGATAGAAGCTCGTCACAGACGGCTGCGCAATAATCGGATCAGCTGCTGATTACATCATTGCCGATGCGCGACAGCAGAATGACGGCCTGCGTGCGGCTATCGACGCCTAGCTTCTGCAACACAGCCGAAACATGCGCCTTGACGGTCGCTTCCGACACGCTCAGCTCATAGGCGATCTGCTTGTTGAGGAGACCTTCGGCAAGCATGGTCAGCACACGGGTCTGCTGCGGCGTCAGCGTGCGCAGGCGCGCAATCAGCCCTTCGATTTCCGGGTCTTTCGGGTGATCGAGATCGATACCTTCCGGCGTCCAGATATCGCCTGCCAGCACGGTGCGAACCGCTTCGCCGATGGTTTCCATACTGGCCGATTTGGAAATGAAGCCCGATGCGCCCAGTTCCACCGCATGATGGATGGTGGCGGCGTCATCCGTGGCGGAAACGATCACCACCGGCAGGGCCGGTTGCAGCGCCTTCAGCGCGACCAGTCCTGAAAGACCTGCGCCACCGGGCATCGTCAGATCGAGCAACAGAAGGTCAATATCGTCGCGTTCGGCAACCAGTTTCCTGACAGCATCGAAATCGCCAACTTCGACAATCTCCACGTTTTCGGATTGTCCCGAGAGAACCTGTCTCAATGCGCCGCGGAAAAGCGGGTGATCGTCAGCGATGATAAAGTGCATGTGCCTCGCGCGCCAATTTCAAGTGGTTCCTCCCCGTGCGGTGCATCCAATGCGACCCCTCAGTGTCTGAATCAAAAAGGGTCAGGCCGTGGCGAAAATGGTGATTTCGAGAACCGGAGCGCAGCGTACATTTGGGTACGTGAGCACCGGAAGCGGAGAAATTGCCATTTGCAGACCGGGATGGCCACTTTTGGAACAGACACTAAGTTTTTATGCCTATTTTTATCCTGAGCAACCAAAAATCACGTTGCTAACGTGTTTTCGCATTTCTCATTGCCGCCATGTGGCCGCATTGTGTGGTAGGGTTGCGCCGGCAATTAAAAACACAGGCCCCGCCAGACACGTGAGCAGAGGGCGGGAACCAGAAGGCATTTCATGACGCGCAATACGCTTTATCCCGAGATTGAACCCTTCAAGGAAGAGATGCTGCAGGTGTCACCGCTGCATCGCATCCATGTTGAGCAGTGCGGCAACCCGGATGGCAAGCCGGTGATCATGATTCACGGCGGCCCCGGCGGCGGCATCACGCCCGCCATGCGCCGCCTGCACGATCCGGAGCGCTATCGCATCATCCTGTTCGACCAGCGCGGTTGCGGTCGCTCCACGCCCCATGCCGAATTGCGCGAAAACACCACCTGGGATCTCGTGGCCGATATGGAGCATATCCGCGCGCATCTTGGCATCGACAAATGGCAGGTGTTCGGCGGCTCCTGGGGTTCGACGCTTGGCCTTGCTTATGCCCAGACCCACCCGGAGCGCGTGTCGGAAGCGGTGTTGCGCGGCATCTTCATGCTGCGCCGGTTCGAAATCGACTGGATGTATACCAACGGCGCCAGCATCATTTTCCCGGATCACTTCGAAGCCTATCAGGACCATATTCCGGAAGCCGAGCGCGGCGACATGATTGCCGCCTATTACAAGCGCCTGACGGACCGTGACCCGAAAGTGCAGCTGGAAGCCGCCCGTCGCTGGGCGCGCTGGGAAGGCTCGGTGATCTCGCTTCTGCCCGACCCATCACGCGTGGATGCCTTCGGCGCGGATGAATATGCAATCGCCTTTGCGCGCATCGAATGCCACTATTTCCAGAATCGCGGCTTCCTCGATTCCGACGACCAGCTTTTGCGCAATGTCGAGCGTATCCGGCATATTCCGGGCGTGATCGTGCATGGCCGCTACGATATCTGCACGCCATTCATCAATGCATGGCAGCTCAAGAAACTGTGGCCGGAAGCCGACCTGAAGATCGTCGAGGATAGCGGCCATGCCGTGACCGAGCCGGGCATCGTGCATGAGCTGATCGAAGCGACAAAGCGCTTCGCAGCCTAGAGCCACATACGGAAAAGGCGCCATTCGGCGCCTTTTTGCTATTCAGTCCTGATCAGGTTCGCCCACCGGGCGGTGTCGGCGTTGTTTCGGCGGGCTTTTCCGGCTCGCTCTCGAAACTCTTGGCAATATCCATGAAACGGCGCATAAAACGCTCCATATAGCTCATGGATTGTTCGAATTCCTGCTCACTCGGCAAGCTAGATGCCGTGTTGCCGCTGCCCTTCTGATCGATGGCAGCCAGCCGGTCTTCCAGCACTTTCACGCGATCCTGCAAATCCGCCAGATGGTTTTCATAAGCCTCGCGATCTTCCGTCGCCATCTTGCAGATCATCTGGCCCTGCGACTGTTCAGTGCAAACAGAAATCGCGCCGGTCTTGGTATCGAGACGCACATAGCCGGTTTCGGTCTGTTCGAGACGATAACGGCCACTTTCCTGCGCCACTGCTCCGGATGCGGTTAGAACCGGCGCAACCAGAGCCACCGCCGCCAGACTGCGGATGACGGGACGCGCAGCAAAAAAGGTGTTTTTGTTCGACATAATCCGATCTCCCTTTGGCTTCCTGTCATCATATGGGAGCTTTGCGACGAAAATCGAACACCTGTAGCGGTTCCAATTAAGAACGAAATCATGCAAACCGTTTCAGGTGTTTGCTTTTACGCATTATCCCGCGCATCGAAGCGGGATCAGAAATCAGTCCAGTGGACTGATTTCCCCATGTAGACGCTTCGCACTTTTGCTGGAAATGCTTTGGGTCTTTGATTTCCTGACAATTTCGGTCTAGAGAGCAGCCATGACCAACAAGATCATCTACAAGATCGCCCCGCGCGAACTCTGGGCGCAAGCGGAAAAGGCGGGAAGCTTTACGGGCGCGCCGGTTGATATTGCCGATGGCTATATCCATTTCTCTACTGCAACACAGGTGCGCGAAACGGCAGCTAAGCATTTTGCGCACCAGAACAACTTGGTTCTTGTGAGCGTGGACGCGACCCGTCTTGGTGAAAACCTTAAATATGAGGCCTCGCGCGGCGGCGCGCTTTTTCCTCATCTCTATGCGGACCTTCCGCTTGATGCGGTCGTGACTGTCGAGCCTCTGCCACTCGATAATGACGGACTTCATATTTTCCCGGAGCTGAAAGACGAATGAGCGGACTTTTTGAAACTCTCGGCCGACGCGCCCTCTTCTCTTTCGACGCCGAACAGGCGCATGGCCTGTCCATTGCCGGGCTCAAGACCGGGCTCGTAAGCTGCAACGCGCCGAGCGACCCCGCATTGTCCGTGAAGGTTGCGGGATTGCAGTTTCCCAATCCGCTCGGCATGGCCGCCGGCTATGACAAGAATGCCGAAGTGCCGGATGCGCTTTTGAAGCTCGGCTTCGGCTTCACCGAAATCGGCACCATCACGCCGCGCCCGCAAAGCGGCAATCCGCGTCCGCGCATTTTCCGCCTCGTGGATGACAAGGCCGTCATCAATCGCCTCGGCTTCAACAATGAAGGCCACGAGGCCGCTTTCAAGCGCCTGTCGCAGCGCGCAGGCAAGAGCGGCATTGTCGGTGTCAATATCGGCGCCAACAAGGATGCGGAAGATCGCATCGCCGATTACGTGGCGGGCATTCGCCGGTTCTACCAGCTGGCGCGCTATTTCACCGTCAATATTTCTTCGCCCAACACGCCGGGCCTGCGCAATCTTCAGGCGCGCGACAGTTTGCGCGAGCTTTTGAGCCGCGTGCTGGAAGCGCGTAACGAAGAAGGCAGCATGTGCACGCTGAAGCGTCCGGTCTTCCTCAAAATCGCACCTGATCTGGCCGATGAGGAACTGGACGATATTGCCGCCGAGGCCACCGAGCAGAAGCTGGACGGGATCATCGTTTCCAACACGACCCTGTCGCGCACGGGGCTGAAAAACGCCGAAAACCGTGATGAAACCGGCGGACTTTCCGGTGCGCCGTTGTTCGAACGGTCAACCGTAGTGCTGGCCCGCATGCGTGAGCGCGTCGGCCCCGACATGCCGCTGATCGGCGTTGGCGGCATCGACAGCGCTGAAACTGCCCTGACCAAGATCAAGGCCGGAGCAGATCTGGTGCAGCTTTATACGGGGCTCATCTATCGCGGCCCCGGCTTGCCAAGTGATATCCTGCGCGGGCTGTCGGCAGCGGTCAAACGCGAAGGCGTTGCCAATATCACCGAGCTGCGCGACCGCGACACAAAAGACTGGGCAGCGCGTCAGTTGCCCGCCTGATTATCTCGTGAATTCCAGCCTGTAACGGCGCGGCAGCATCGCCAGAAGCGTGATGCCGCGTACCGACAGGAACAGATTGAGCGCCAGCCAAAGCCCGTGATTGCCCATCGCGGGCTTTGCCGCATAAAGCACGGCCATGAAGAAAGCCAGCGACAGGAACATCATGTTGCGCATGTCGCGCGACCATGTGGCCCCAATATAGACACCGTCCATATGGAAGGCGAGCAGCCCGGTCATACCGGTCAGTGCGGCCCATGGCAGATATTTGAGCGCCTCGGCATGCACATCCTCGGCTTTGGACAAGAGGCCGATGATTGGGTCACCGAAAACCAGAAGCGCGAAGGCGATGATGCTCGCCATCACCAGCCCCCAGACAAAGGTCAGCTTCGCGCCGCGCACAAAGGCCGGGCTATAGCGCGCGCCAATGGACCGCCCGACAATCTGTTCGGCGGCGGCGGCCATGCCATCCAGGAAAAAGCCTGCCACGAGGAAGAAATTCATCAGCACGGCATTGGCCGCAAGCGTCACCGGTCCGAGATCGGAACCCGCCCGTGTGAAGAAGGCAAAAGCCGTCAAAAGCAGGAAGGAGCGGATCATGATATCGCGATTGACCGCGAACATGCGCACAATGCCTTCCTTCTGGAAAATGCGCTGGCGGCTCGGGCGCTTGGTTGCGTCCTTGCGGAAATGCCGGACCACCAGAAAAAGGCCGACAACCGCCGCGACCGTTTCGCCGGTGACCGTGGCCCATGCCACGCCCGTCACACCCCAGCCGAGTTCCAGACCGAGAACAATGCACAGCACAATGTTGATGCCGTTGAGCAGAACCTGAAGGCCAAGGCCGAGCAACCCATGCCCGCGCCCGAGCACCAGCCCCAGAACGGAGTAATTGATGAGAGCAACCGGGGCCGCCAGCATACGGATCGACACATAGGTCGCCATGGCTTCCTGGGTTGCGCTTGTCGGATGCATGAAGCTCGAGGCCGCCGCCAGTGTCAGCGGCAGTGTCAGGATCATCAGCACGCCAGCTGCGACAGCGATGATGATGGCGCGCCAGAAGATCGCCTGTTCTTCGACGGCGTCTTCAGCACCCATGGCCTGCGCCACCAGACCGGTGGTGCCGGAGCGCAGGAAATTGAACATGGATAGCAGGAAGTCGAAGACCAGCGCGCCGATGGCCAATCCGCCGATCAGCTCGGCCTTGCCCACTTGGCCGACCACGCCCATATCGACGAGGCCCAGAAGCGGCGTCGTGACGGCGGCAAGTGTCATGGGAATAGCGATCAGCATGACCATGCGATGCGTCACATCGAACGGCCTCGTAACGCTTCCAACGCGCTGCGACTGATCCATAGTCAACTGTCCCCGAATTCATGCCTGTTGTTCGAGAACGTCTACTCTGGAATCGCTCGAAACTACAGAAAATTCGGCCAATAGATTGTCGCAGCTCCTGACAGCTATCTGTCAGGAGAAATCACGAGCTGCACTGCAGTGTCAGAGGCCCAGCATCATCGCCCAATAAATCCGATTGGGCTTGTTTTCCGGCGTTGCCCAGGCAAGGCCGTAATGGCTGAATGTGGGATCGAGCATATTCTTGCGATGGCCGGGCGATTTCATCCAGGCATCGAATACCGCCTCGGTGCTCGACTGGCCGGATGCGACGTTTTCAGCCGCTGGCCCGCGAATGCCCGCCTGACGCAACCGCGCAACGAACCCATTGCCCCAGCCCACGCTGTGGCCGATCTTGCCATAGCTTGCCATGCGCTTTGCTTGATAAAGCGCAGCCTGTTCCAGCTTGGAGTCGGTCGCCATCATCGAAAGGCCATGTGACTTGCGGATGGCGTTGAAAAGCCCGGTGGGATCGCCGGCGCTCACCACATTCGTCGCCGCTTCCGCCGCACCGAACGGCAAGGCGGAGAGCGAAACCGCACCCCCGGCCAGCACCAGAAAGCCACGCCGGGAAAGCATAAATCCTTGTTTTTGCTGCATCGTCCGAATGTCTTTATTTGCCGCATTGTCCAACGCAAAACCGCTTCGCACTTTTGCTGGAAATGCTCCTAACCTGCTGCCAATATCTGCTATTTGCGATAGCTGAGGATACGGAGCAAAATAAAGGCAGGGATGACAACGGCTGCGCCCAAAATGAGATAATCCGCAAAACGGGCAACAGCGGAGAAGCCCATATTCCACAGGCGCAGGAAGAAATCGCGAATGCCCCACAGAATGTCATAGGGCGTCCAGTGGAACGCGCTCATGACAACGCCGACCACCAGCGAGATCAGCACCAGCTTGACAATGATGCGAGCAGGCGTATCGCCAAGAAAACGGTTTACACCATCAGACATGCAACTCTCCTGCGTCTCGATTGCCGCCATGCGGACAGATTCATCGCGCAAGACATAGGCTGTGATGATGACATCCGCAAGTTTTCAGCGTCTGAACCTAGAGAGCCTGAATCAAAAAGCGGCATGTGTGCGAAAAAATGGTGATTTTCGAGTACCAGAGCGCAGCGTACTTAAAGGTAGGTGAGCACCGGAACGTAGAAAATTGCCATTTGCAGCCACACAGGGCGACTTTTGGAACAGGCTCTATCTTTGCTTACGATAATCGCGTGGAGCCTTCTGCTTCTGGCGCGAGAAGGACCGGTTCATGCTGCGCGTATCGGTAAAGCCGCTGGCGACGGCCACTTCCAGAAGCGACAATCCTGTTTCGGCCAGCAGTTCCTTTGCCTTCTTGACGCGCAATTCTTCGCGCACTTCGAAGGCCGTGCGTTCCAGCGCCAGCCGGAAGCCGCGCTCCATTTGCCGCACCGAGATGCCAAGCCTGCGCGCCACATCGATCATCGGCACCGGGTCTTCCAGCGTTTCCTCGAAAATGCGGATGGCCTTGCGGATCATCGGCGAGCGCACGCCGTTGAAGCTGAGCGCGGGCTGTTCGGAACGAACCAGCTCGTAAGGGATCATCAGGATCGACGCACTCTTGCGCGCCAATTCTTCGGAAATCTCGTTCTGGATGATCGAGAGAGCCAGCGACGCCGCTCCCAGTCCGCCCGCGCAGGTATAGTGCCGTCCGCTGCGGTGGAAAAGGCTGGTCGTGTCGGCGGTATAGCCGTCGAACAGGTCGAGAAAATCGTCGCGGTGGAACCAGTTCACACAGCAATTGCGGTCTTCGAGCAGGCTGCCCTCGGCAAGCAGGAAAGCGGCGGTGCAAAGCCCCACAACGGTCTTGCCGCGCTTGTCGGCGCGCTTGATGAGATCGATCAATGCCTGCTGGCGTGGCCGATACTGGGCAAGCACCCCACCGACGACGGCGACATAATCGCATTCGTCGAGTTCGCCGATGGGAGCCGTCGGCTCGATCACCATGCCGGAGCTGGACGCAACCGGATCGCCGGACAGCGTACAGATTTTCCAGGCGCAACGGATCTGGCGGCTCTTGTCACGATCATCGGCAGCCAGACGGAAGGGATCGAGGAACAGGCTCAGCGCCGTCAGCGTAAAACCCGGCAGCGCGACAATGCCAACCGACAGCCTGCGTGGCTGAGCTTCGCCTTGCGCGTTTTGTAAATCCGGCCTTCGGCTTGTATCCAATCCCGTTCCGTTTGCCACGTCAGTCGCTCTCCTCCGCCCTTGTCACATATCTGCGCGGAGTTACTCGTGCCGTCAACGAAAATGCTTGGAAAGCTTCAACTGCTGCGCCTGATAGTTGGAACCAAGATCGGTGCCGTAAAGCGCCTTCGGGCGGTTCAGCATATGCTCATAGACAAGGCGACCGACGATCTGGCCATGTTCCAGAATGAACGGCACTTCATGGCTGCGCACTTCGAGAACCGCGCGGCTGCCCGTGCCGCCAGCAGCACTATGGCCGAAGCCCGGATCGAAGAAGCCCGCATAATGAACGCGGAACTCACCGACCAGCGGATCGAAAGGCGTCATCTCTGCGGCGTAGAGCGGCGGCACATGCACGGCTTCACGCGAGACGAGGATATAGAATTCATCCGGGTCGAGCACCAGTTCGCGTGCGCCGCGATCATAGATCGGCTCCCAGAAATCGAGCACATCATTGGCGGCGCGCTTGTCCACATCGACAACGGCCGTGTGATGCTTGCCGCGATAGCCGATCAGCCTGTCCGGACCACCGGAAAGATCGACGGAGAGCGCAATGCCACCGCCGGAAATATTCGGCATTTCAGCAGCCACCAGCATCTCGGAATCGTGCAGCGCGGCGAGTTCCGCCTCATCCAGCTGGGCACGGCCCTTGCGGAAGCGGATCTGCGACAGGCGCGAACCGGTGCGCGCAACAATCGGGAAGGTGCGCGGGCTGACTTCCAGATAAAGCGGCCCCTTGTAACCGGCAGGCACCTTGTCGAATTCCTGCGCGCCATCAACAATCACGCGGGTGAAGATATCGAGACGACCGGTCGAGCTTTTCGGATTGGCGGAAGCCGACAGTTCCGGCGACAGCGAAAGGCTTTCCAACAACGGCACGATATAGACGCAGCCGGTTTCGAGAACCGCGCCTGCGGTCAGGTCGATCTCATGCAGCTTGAGGCGCTCGAGTTTGTCGATGACCGGCGTGCCCGGACCCGGCATGAAGGAGGCGCGCACGCGATAGGCCTTTGCGCCAAGGCGAAGATCGAGGCTCGCAGGCTGGATCTGGTCGGCATCCAATGGGCGCGGCGAAGCCAGCAAACCGCTTTCGAACAGCGCACCGATATCCGCATCCGCCAGAATTCCCGCATCTCTTTGCGCCATCGACCTCGTACTCCATAGTCTGAGCAATTCTTCAAAAGACCTTTGACCACTCAAAGGCCCGATGCCAACCCTTCGCGCCCGGAGAAACGGGGTTTTCCGCAGGAATCGAACTCAATTGCAAACCAACGAGGCAGGCTTTTCCGCGAATCTGGTTCTTCTAGCATTGACGACCTTGCACAACAGGCATAAGGAAAATGTGTTCCGTGGTGATTTGGCCGGCCGGCTTGCAGCCACGTTAAAGAATTCGCTAAAAAGGGCCGCGGTTCGTTACCGGCCTTTTGGGCCGGTTTTTTATTGGCCGCCGAGATGCCACTAAACGCTTTTGGGCGTCCCGGCCGACCAGCTTTTGACAGGTTGGAAAAATGACGACTGAGACTACCCGCAAGTTCCGCCCCGCGACACAGCTCGTGCATGCCGGTTCGCTCCGCTCCGGTTTCGCCGAAATGTCGGAAGCGATGTTCCTCACGCAGGGTTTCCTCTACCCCGATGCCGAAGCCGCCGAAGCGCGCTTCAAGGGCGAAAATCCGGGTTTCATCTATTCGCGTTATGCCAACCCCACCACGGACATGTTCGAAAAGCGCATGTGCGCACTGGAAGGCGCCGAGGAAGGCCGTGCCACGGCTTCCGGCATGGCTGCTGTCGCCGCCGCCATTCTGTGTCAGGTGCAGGCGGGTGATCATGTGATTTCCGCGCGCGCCGTATTCGGCTCGTGTCGTTATATCGTCGAGACCCTGCTGCCGCGCTATGGCGTGGAAATCTCGATCGTCGACGGCTCGGATATCGCAAACTGGAAAGCCGCCGTTCGCCCGAACACCAAGGTGATGTTCCTCGAAAGCCCGTCGAACCCGACGCTCGAAATCATCGACATCGCCGCCGTGGCCCAGGTGGCCAATGAAGCCGGTGCGAAGCTCATCGTCGACAATGTCTTCGCGACCCCGCTTTACCAGAAGCCGCTGGAGCTTGGCGCGCATATCGTCGTCTATTCGACCACCAAGCATATTGACGGTCAGGGCCGCTGCCTTGGCGGCATCGTGCTGTCGGACCGCGAATGGGTCGAGAACACGCTTCAGGACTATTATCGCCACACCGGTCCCGGTATGAGCCCGTTCAATGCATGGATCATGCTGAAGGGTCTGGAAACGCTGTCCGTGCGCGTGCGCCAGATGACGCAGTCGGCGGCTGCCGTTGCCGATGTTCTCGCAGGCAAGCCGGGCGTCAAGCGCGTCATCTATCCGGGCCGCGCCGACCATCCGCAGGCGGATATCATCGCCAAGCAGATGACCGGCGGTTCGACCCTGATTGCGCTGGAACTGGAAGGCGGCAAGGAAGCCGCGTTCAAGTTCGAAAATGCGCTGCAGGTGTTCAGCATCTCCAACAATCTGGGTGACGCCAAGAGCCTGATCACCCATCCGGCCACCACGACGCACAAGAACCTCAGCGATGAGGCCAAGGCCGAGCTGGGCATTTCCGATGGCGTGCTGCGCATTTCGGTCGGCCTTGAAGATACCGACGATCTCATGGAAGACGTCGAAGAAGCGCTGAAGGCAGCGGTTCGCTAAATACAGACAAGTGATTATCCGGCTCAATGGAATCGGGCCGGATAATCAGCTCGATTTCTGTCCATTTTCATCCTGAAGCATCTCGGGATCATGCAAAAGACGGTGTTTCGTCTTAAAAAATGTGACCTTTTCGCTGCAATCCCCCGCAAGAACGATCCAAACGCAGAAAATCTACCTCGCTGACCCTGTCCAGATTACCGCTTCGCGTTGACCTCCAACGCAACTTTGGCGATAGGTGGACATCAGGCACATGATAAAGGCGGATGCGATGTATAGGGCGGTGACGCAGGGGATCGAAATAACGGTTGAGCCGTTTTATCTGGAAGAAGAGTCGGCTCCCGAAGACAATCGCTATGTCTGGGGCTATCGCATTACAATCGCCAATAATTCGTCCGACACGGTGCAGCTGCGCTCGCGCTACTGGCAGATTACCGACGCCAATGGCCGCGTCGAGGAAGTGCGCGGAGCCGGTGTCGTGGGCGAACAGCCCGTTCTCGATCCGGGTGACTCGTTCCAGTATTCGTCTGGCTGCCCGCTGACCACATCGTCCGGCGTGATGGTTGGCCGTTATCAGATGCAAAACCCGACCGGCAACACATTCGAAGTGGATATTCCGGCTTTCTCGCTGGATGTGCCCGAGCAGCGCCGCACGCTGAATTAAGCCAAGCCGAGCCGCAACTGCACCACAAGACGTAAAAAAGCCGGGGCGGCTCTCCTGAACCGCCCCGGCTTTTCATTATTCTCATTTATTACTTCGCAAACAGCGCGGGATCGAACTCGTAGCTCGTTGAGCAGAATTCGCAGGTCACCGAAACCTTGCCGTTCTCGATGCTGTCCTGAATTTCCTCGGCGGTGAAACCAGCGAGAACACCCTGGATTTTCTCACGCGAGCAGGAGCATTCATCCACCACCTTGATGGCGTTGAAAACGCGCACGCCGCGTTCATGGAACAGGCGATAGAGCAGCCGCTCAGAGCCAATCGTCGGATCGGTCAGTTCCGAGCTTTCGATGGTTCCAACCAGCGACCGCGCCTCATCCCAGGCGTCATCCACCGGATGATGCACGGCTTCATTGTCGTCGCCGTCCCCGCCCGGCAGATCGGGAATGCGCGCGCGCAGTTCCGATTCCGGCAGGAACTGGATGATCAGTCCGCCAGCGCGCCATTGTTCGACGAGCTTGCCATCGGCACCCCGTTCGACCAGCTTGGCGACGCTGAGCTTCAGATCGGTCGGGATCTGTTCCGACTGGCGGAAATAAGTCGTCGCGATTTCTTCCAGCGTCGAGCCGTCAAGCGCCACGATGCCCTGATAGCGCTGCATATAGGCGCCCTGATCCACCGTGAAGGCCAGCGTGCCGCGACCGAGCAGCTCTTCCGGCTCTGTCTTGCCAGCGGCAATGGCGTCTTTCAGACGCTCATCATCAAAACGCGCATAGGCGCGCACAGCATGCGGCGTGCTGAAATCCACCACCAGCATGTCCACCGGACCGTCGGACTGGGTCTGGAAGATGAACTTGCCTTCGAATTTGAGCGAAGTGCCGAGCAAAACGGTCAGAACCGTCGCCTCAGCCAGCAGGCGGGCCACTTCCTCGGGATATTTATGCCGTTTCAGAATGGCGTCGATGCTCGTGCCAAGCTGAACCGCGCGACCGCGCACATCAAGCCCTTCCACCTGGAAGGGCACGACCGCATTGTCGCCTGCAAAGCCGAAATCACCCAGATCGAGCTTGGGACCCGACTGGCCGTTTTCGGCTTCGATATGAATGTTGCTGGTATCCTCAGCCACAGAAAACTCCAATCACGCGCCTTGCAGGCACCAGGCCAGAATGGCCTTCTGGGCGTGGAGCCTGTTTTCGGCTTCGTCGAACACGACCGATTGCGGCCCGTCGATCACTTCGTTGGTCACTTCCTCCCCGCGATGCGCAGGCAGGCAATGCATGAAGAGCGCCTTCGGATCAGCTTGCGCCATCAGCCTCGCATTGACCTGATAGGGCATGAACACATTGTGTCCACGGGCGCGGTCTTCCTGTCCCATCGAAACCCAGGTGTCGGTCACGATGCAATCCACACCGCTTGCCGCTTTCTCCGGGTCTGTCGTGGACATGATGTCCGCACCGTGCGCCCTGGCCCAGTCAATAAAGTGCTGGTTTGGCTCGCTGCCTTCCGGCGTCGCGATATTGACGTTGAAGTCAAACCGCGCCGCGGCTTCCACAAGCGAATGCAGGACGTTGTTGCCGTCCCCCATCCAGGCAAAGGTTTTGCCTTTGATCGAGCCGCGATGTTCCTCATATGTAAGAACGTCGGCCATGATCTGACAAGGGTGGGTGTCGTCGGTCAATGCATTAATGACCGGAACGGTCGCATATTCGGCCAGTTCCAGCATGCGGTCATGCGATGTGGTGCGGATCATGATCGCATCCACATAGCGCGACAGGACCTTCGCCGTATCGGCGATGGTCTCGCTGCGGCCGAGCTGCATTTCCGAGCCCGTGAGCATCAGCGTTTCACCGCCGAGCTGGCGCATGCCGACATCGAACGACACGCGGGTGCGTGTCGACGGCTTTTCGAAAATCATCGCCAGCACCTTGCCGGCAAATGGCTTTTCAATCTCGCCCGCCTTCAGGCGCGCCTTGCGCACCTTTGCATCCTCAAGGATGGAGCGCAATTCGCTTCCCGGGACGGAAGACAGATCGAGGAAGTGCTTGATACCGTTATCCTGAGCCATGATTACGCCGTCTTGCTGATCGGATTTGCGACGGAAAGCCGTTCCACGGCCATTTCGATGCGGTTCAGCGCCTCACGGGCTTCTTCCGGCGTCGTGACCAGCGGCGGCAGCAGACGGACGACATTGTCGCCAGCGCCAACGCTCAGGAAATGCTCGTCACGCAGCGCCTGAATGAGCGTGGTGTTCGGAACAACGCACTTGATGCCCATCAGAAGACCGCGACCGCGAACTTCGGAAACCACATTCGGGAACCGGTCGATGATCGAGGCAAGGCCCTGCTTCATGACAAGCGCGGTGGCCTGAACATTTTCCAGGAAACCGTCAGACAGCACGACGTCCAGCACGGCATTGCCGACAGCCATGGCAAGCGGATTGCCGCCATAGGTCGTGCCATGCACACCGGCAACCATGCCCTTGGCGGCTTCAGCCGTCGCAAGGCAGGCGCCAACCGGGAAACCGCCGCCAATACCCTTGGCCACAGCCATGATGTCCGGCGTGACGCCTGACCATTCATGGGCAAACAGCTTGCCGGTACGGCCAACGCCGGTCTGGACTTCGTCGAGGATCAAAAGCAGGCCCTTGTCGTCACAGATCTGACGGATAAGGCGCATGAATTCTTCCGGGAAACCACGCAGACCGCCCTCGCCCTGCACGGGCTCAAGCAGAATACCGGCGGTTTCATCGGTAATAGCAGCGCGCAAGGCAGCCTCGTCGCCGAACGGCACCTGATCGAAGCCTTCGACCTTCGGGCCGAAACCTTCGAGATACTTGGCCTGACCACCGGCAGCGATGGTCGCAAGCGTGCGGCCATGGAACGCGCCTTCAAAGGTGATGATCCGGAAACGCTCCGGATGGCCGTTCGCGAAATGATAGCGACGCGCGGTCTTGATCGCGCATTCAAGCGCTTCCGCGCCGGAATTGGTGAAGAAAACCTTGTCGGCAAATGTGTTGTCGACCAGACGCTGGCCGAGCTTTTCCTGTCCGGGAACTTCATAAAGATTGGACAGATGCCACAGCTTTTCAGCCTGATTTTTCAAGGCTTCGACCAGATGTGGATGCGAATGGCCAAGGGAGTTCACCGCGATGCCAGCCGCAAAATCGAGATAGCGCTCGCCGGTTTCGGTGATCAGCCAGATGCCCTCACCTCGCTCGAAGCGCAGAGCCGCACGATTATAGGTGTCGTAAAGCGGTTGCACGGTCGTAGCGTCGGTCATTGCAATCAGGCCTCCATAAGCCCTTCTAAATGCTGCATATCCGAGGAAAACGGACTGTCAGCCTTTGCCATTTTGAGCGATAACGCGACCCTCTCTCCGGCCGGTCATCACAGGATTGCAGCAGGTGGATCATGCGCCTCGCGCGTGAAAAGCCTGCCGAAATAAAAAGCCGCCCACCGGGCGGCACAATTATTCATGGGCGTATATTGGCGCTCGCGAAAAAAATGTCAATCAAACTAAGCCCGGATTGTCGCTCATCTTTGCGCATGAGTTCATGCATTTTATGTCCGCACGTCTGAGCTTTGCCTAAGCTTTGCCCAAGCCTTGCATGATGGGCATATCAGACTTTCCGCAACAATTCGGCAAGCGGGGTAGCGCGACCGTCGCACGCCCTATATATAGTGCCCAGTTTCCACGACAGGGTTCGTGCGGCGGCTTCTCTCTCCCAGGTGTTCAAAAATGCACCACAGGACCAAAGAAAAACCGTCTTTGCCACCCAAGTTGGGGAAAACCCTAAAAATGGAATCTGCCTGACAGGGCTATCCCTTGTCATGGAGTCATCCGGTAATGTAGTTTCTCTTTAAAGAAAAAAGCTACATTTCGTGCGGCGGACCTAGTCACCCGGATAGATATGGTGTTTGCGCCTGGAGCAATCCGGGAACACTGGTGGATTCCGGATAACGAAAATGATTGGAGCCCAGGGCGATGAACTGGACAGACGAACGCGTTGAACTACTGAAGAAACTGTGGAGCGAAGGCTTGAGCGCAAGCCAGATCGCTGCACAGCTTGGCGGCGTCAGCCGCAATGCAGTGATCGGCAAAGTGCACCGTCTGAAGCTTTCAGGTCGCGGTAAGACGACGACCGCTGCTCCACGCAGCAAGAAAGTGAATACGGTTGCAGCAGCGCCGCGTCCTGTGACGCAGCATACGGGCGGCAGCACGCATACCACCCATACGACGACGATGCGCACGGCAACCGTTACCAAGACGGTCGGCGCAACGGCGCTGCAGATGGAATATGCTGCTGAAGTGGTGACCGAGACCGTCATCAAGCCGGCTTCGGATGTGGTGGTGCCTATTTCGCGCCGCCTCACCCTGTTGCAGCTGAGCGAACGCACCTGCAAGTGGCCGATCGGCGATCCGCTGAACGAAGATTTCCACTTCTGCGGCAGTGAATCCTGCGAATCCAGCCCTTATTGCAAGTACCACTCCCGTATGGCTTTCCAGCCAACGGCAGAACGGCGCCGGGCACGCTGATCTAAGGGAATAGGTGAGTAAGGGAATAACGGAATAAGGGAGTATGTCTGACGATATCGTCGGCAGCTCCCTTTTTCTTTGCCCGCACCTATTCCGATCACATACTGCCCTACTGCCCTACTGCCCTACTCACTTACTCCCCTATTCCCCTCCTCATAAACCTTCAGCGTCCGGTCCGCGATGCCGTCCCAGCTATAGTCGCGGGCGATCCAGTCGATGAGTTGCTGCGACTGTTCAGCCGTCAGCGGGTTATCGGTCTTGCGGCGCAGCGCGTTTTTCAGCGCGTCGATATCGCCGAGCGGGAAATAATCGTCGTCGGGCAGTCCGACTTCCATATTGGCTGTGATGTCGCTGGCCAGCACATTGAGCCCGTAGCCCATGGCCTCCAGAAGTGCGATGGGCATGCCTTCGTGGCTCGATGGCAGCACGAAAAGCCCCGCCTGACTGAAAAGCGCAGATAATTCCTCACCCTGCAATGCGCCGGTCAGCACCACGCCCGGCACGGCCTCGGCGCGGGCGCGAACCTCTCCGGCATAGTCGGCGGTGTATTCAGCCGAGCCGATCAGGGCCAGTTTCAGCGATGGATCGGAGAGCTTGGCAAAGGCTTCGATCAGATCGAGCTGACGCTTTTCCGGCACGATGCGGGCGACCAGCGCGATATAGCGGCTGGGAGCAAGCCCATGCTTTTCAAGCCAGCTCGGATCGCGGCTGGGTTCCCGCAGGGTGACGCCGTTGGGGATGAAGGTGACGGGAACGTTATAGCGTTGCTCAACCGTTTTCGCGATGTCGTTGGAGACGGCGATACGGGCGCTTGCAAAGCGCATCCCCCATTTTTCGCCAAGCTTCAATGTCGTGCGCGCCAGACGTCCCCATTTCTGGCGGTTGTAGTCGAAGCCATGATGGGTCACGACCGTCCGCAAACCGAGCAGCCGCGCAAGCGGCGTCACCAGCGCGGGGCCGATGGCGTGAATATGCAAAATGTCGGGGCGCGTGAAACCGGCGCGCAGCACGCCGAGAAATGTATGCACGATGGCTTCAAACTTCATCGACGTCGGCGCCCAGATCGGCGTGACCTTGACGCCTTCCCAGACATAGGGCTGTTTCCGGTCGAGATAGGGGCTGCGGCCCACCACTTCCACATCCCAACCCTTGGCGATGTAAAGACGGGCCAGTTCTTCGACATGACGTTCCACGCCGCCTTGCACATTGGGTATGCCGCGCAGGCCGAGCATCATGACGCGTCGCTTTTTAGCCCCTTGTCCCATCAAAGCGCTCCCAGTTCCGCGTAAAGTTCCAGTGTCCGGTTCCGGTAAGCTTCCGGCGAGAATTCCTGTCCTGCCCATGTGCGGCCCAGACGGCCCATCTTGCGCCGCGCTTGCGGCGTCAGGCTGGCGGCTTCGCTCATGACGCGAGCAAGGTCTTCCGCATCGCCGGTTCTGGCCACCATGCCGGTTTCACCCGGTACGATCATTTCGGGAATACCGCCAATGTCAGCACCAATGACCGGCACGCCAAGCGCATAGGCTTCCAAAATGCTGATTGGCGCATTTTCATACCATTCCGATGGCAGGATCAGCGCCTTGGCCTCGCCGATCAGCCGGTGCAGCCGCTTGCCCGAGACATAGCCCGCAAAGGTGACATCGCCGCCGGTTTCAGCCGCCAGCGCGCGCAAGGATTGCTCCTCCGGTCCTGTCCCGGCCACGATCAGCTTCTGCCCGGATATTGCCGCAGCACGGATCAGCGTGCCAATACCCTTTTCAGGCGCAAGACGTCCGACATAGGCAAAGTAGTCGCCCTCATGCTCAAAGGGTTCGAGATTATCGGTCTGCGCGAAGTTCGGGATATAGACCAGCTTTTCCTCCGGCCAGCCCCATTCGATCAGCTTGGAAATATAGAACCGGCTCGGCACCACGATGCGGTCGAGCGTGTTGCGATAAAGGCCGAGCGTGCGGTGTATGGCGGTTTCCACGAAAACCAGCCCGCTCAGCGCCGTCGAATCCTTGATGCATTTGTGGAGCGCGACATTGTAGATGCGCCCGCCCTTGCAGCGCTCGCAGATCTGGTTATGCGACAGCATCTTGTAGGCCGGGCATGCGAGCTTCAGGTCGTGCGCGGTCATGACAGTCGGCACGCCCGCCGCTTTCAACACCGGAAAGATCGAGGGCGACAGGTGGTGATAGACATTATGGGCATGGGCGACGCTTGGCCGGAAGCGCTCGATCAGCGCCTTGATGCAGTCGCGTGCTTCCCATGAATAGATGATCTTGCCTGCCTGCGCCACTTTGGTGAGGAGGCCGCTCTCGCGCCCATATTCGATTTCAGACACGAAATAGGAAGACCAGTCGGAAGCGAAATTGTCCGGATGTTGCATGGCAAAGGGAGCCGTCTCCCAGCCAATGTCGGAAAAGAGCTTGATATGGTCGAGAAAGACCGCCTCAGCCCCGCCGCGCCGATAAAAATAATTATTGATCGCCAGCAAGCGGTGATCCGGATCGGCTGCTTTCATCAGGGAGCACCTCCATCTGCTCCGATATGAGCCAGCGTATCGCGTATCGACAATACCTCAACGCCGCTCTGCGCCGCATGGGAAACCAGCTTTTCGAAGGTTTCCGGCGTGCAACCGAACGGTGTCGGCCTATCGCTGATATCATGCGTATAGAAGATCAACCAGCCCGGACTTGCGACAAGATCGTCTATCCAGCGGGTCAGTTGTTCTGCATGATGCTCCGGCTGCCGTATTTCGACGGCTTCCAGAAAGGCCAGATCGACCGCGTCGCGATTGATGCGCTCGCCGCCGCTGCGGCAGGTCGCAAAACGGTCGGAAAACAGGCCGCGCGACAGCACCGACGACGCGCAATAGGGATAGGCGAAATTGCGCTGTCCGACCCGATCCGGTTCGATCTCGCCCAAATAAGCATGGTTGCGGTCGAGATCGGCGGCGAGATCGCGCATGCCGACCGAGGGCACATTCCAATGCGTGAATGTGTGGCAGCCAATGTCGTGCCCGGCCTGTGCCAGCCTGCGGAGGCCTTCTTCCGTGATCAATTGCCGATGCGCCTCGACGGAACCAACCAGACCACCGGCAATATAAAACGTGCCGTGAAAGCCGTATTGTTCCAGTATCTTCGCGCCTACGCTTTCCGCGGTATCGGGAACATCGTCGAATGTGAAGCTGATGATCCGCCGCTCCTTCGGAAGCGGAAATGGCCGCAACGGAAAGCTACGACTCAGCGCGTCATGCAATCTGTTGTTCAGCCGGTCCAAACGTGCCCTTGCCCAGCCCAATCTGTCGTGTTCCATTGTTTTTACCAAGCCTTTGCCCCAAAAAGCTTAACTCACAAGTCGCGCCTTCGCCTGAAGACGCATGCCGAAAATGGCAACCATCAAACAAAACCAAACAGAGCTGCCGTTCTGGAAAAACGTGCTTTCCATGCAAGATGCATAGAGGCCGTATAACCACAGACGGCTGAACAGAAGCGTCAATGCAGGATCATTCCCAGTCGCTTCCGCTGCCCTGATATAACGTAGCGGCAGGATGATCAGCCAGATCAGTATAAGGATCAGGCCAAACACACCCGCATTGATCATCATATCCAGATAGGCATTATGCGCGTTGAAAGCTGCGACTGCCCATGTCGCTCCGCCTCCTCCGGCATAGACCATTTCCGGTGTTTTCCAGAACGAGTCCAGCCCGTAGCCAAATATCGGCTTTTTAGCGACTGCTGAAAAGGCTATGCGCCAAATATCGGCGCGGTTGGTAAATGTCGCGTCAATACCAAGGCTCGTGATGAGCTGGCGGATGGGGTCGGAAACCGCAGCACCCACGGCCACAAAATTGAATGCAGCCACCCCGCCAATGGCGATTGGAATGCGTGTCCAACGCCAGTGCGTGAAGATAAGAGACATGAAAGCGATGAAGGGAAGCATGGCCGTCGATGTCTTGCCGCCCGTATGCAGCAGGAAGAAAACACACAGCACCACCACAAGCCCGCCAGCTTTGCGGTAACCCTTTTGCCAACCATAAAGCCCGAAGAAACTGAGCAGCACCAGTGCGGCTGCGGCCGCGTTTTTGTGCGGAAAATGTCCGCGCCACGCGCCTGCCAGCATCGGTTCCAGCACGTCGGTGCCCTGATGGATCGCCCTGCTCGGCAGGAAGATGACGCCGAAATAGGCAAAGCCAAGCGTGATGAACGAGCCGATCAGCAACAGGCGCGCCATCTGGTTTTCAGAGCGTGGCAACAGCAGGAATATGCTGGCGTTGAGCGCCGTCAGGATCGACAGAACCACCTTGCGGCTTGCTATGCTGGGATGGGCCGAGAGAATGGCCGTCACGAACATCCAGATGAACAGGGTCACCAGCAGCACACGCGGCTGAAGAATGGTCTTGCGAAGCGGGCTGCTCAGACCGCAGGCAAGGAAGCCCATGGAAATCGTCAGCGTCATCAGCTGGTTCAGCAGGTTCGATTGACCCGCCGACGCGCTTGCACCGATCTCGGCACTGGTTCCGGGGTAAGGACTGATGCCGACCCACAGAAACAAAATCATGATGAGAAAGAGAGCGGCGCCGAAGGATGACGACACCGACGTCAGATCATGGGCCTGTGCCTTGATTGGTGCACGGGCCGCGACACGCCGATGTGAAGCAAGATCAGACACGGCTCTCCCGATTTCTCCGCCATGCGCCAAGATAACCCAGAGCAAGCGCGAGCGCCACACCGAGACCCATGCCGACGAAACCACCGCCTGCGCCGAGCAACACGGTGCGCGGCGGCCAGCTGCGGCTGATGGGCGGGATTGCCGTGGAGATCACACGGATATTGGTGGCATCGAGCTGCTGGCGCTGATGTGTTTCAGTCGAGCGCGTCAGGAATGTGTTGTAGATCGAAACCTTGGCGGTCATGTCACGTTCGAGATCGGACAACTGCACCTGCGCATCATTGTCGAGCGCCACAGCCGAGCGCGCGGTCGCGGCCTGCGCATTGAGCGCATCGACAACCGCATTGGCCTGATCCAGATCGACCTTTGCCGATTGCAGGATACGTGCGCGTTCGGCGGCGATCTGCTGCTCCAGCCCGGCGATCTGACGCTGCGTATTGATGAGTTCCGGATAGCGCGGACCATAGGTCATGGTCAGCGCATCATAGCGCTGCTTCAGCGTCGCATACTGGCTGCGCAGATTGGTCATGGTCGGCGATTGCAGCGTGCTTGCCGGACCGACCGGGCTACCCGTATCGCGGGTCAGCTCATTGTAACGAGTGCTGGCATCCGTCTGGCGCGATTTGGCATCGAGCAGCTTGGTGTTGATCTGCGCCATGGACTGTGCGCTGACCAGTTCGCCACCGGTCGTCTGAAGCCCATGCGCGCGACGGAAAGCGGCAACTTTTTCTTCGGCGTCCGTGGCAGCTTTCTGCAAGGAGGTCAGGCGTTCAGACAATGCGGCGGCAGCACGACCTGCACCGTCGGCATCGGCCTCGGCAACTTCTTCCTGGAAAGACTTCGCCAGCGCGTCGGCAACCTTGACAGATTTTTCGGGATTGTCGGTCCAGACGCCGATCGTCACGAGATAGGATCGTTCGGGACGGGTTACGACGATACGCTGCGACAAAGCGCGCACTGCCGTCAGTGTGTCGTCCGATGCGTCCTTCGGCTTGCCGAGACCCAGCAGCGCGCGCAGATCGAAACTCGCTGGCGGCGGCACGAATTCAGCATCGTTCTGCAAATTGAGATTCTGCACGACGCGACGCAGCACATTGCCCGACACAAGCATTTTCATCTTGCTTTCAATGTCGAGAATCTGGCTGTCGGCCTGAAGGCTCTGGGCATAAATATCGTTGGGCAGCAGCTGCAAACCGGATGGCGGCACCAGCATATCCGTATAGGCCGTATAGCGCGGCTTGGCCGTCATGCCATAGGCAAGGCCCGCCAGTGCACCGGCAACGGCGAGAATGACAATCCATATCCAGCGGGCGCGCACCCATTCCAGCGCGGCCCAGAGGTCGATTTCCGGCAGCATGAGCCCGTCACCGGTTGATTTTGCTTCCGGCTCCTCCAGATGCGGTGCAGACGGCCTATCGGCAACTGCCTCCTCGGGAACTGGCCCGGAAACAGGGGCCGAGACAGACGCCGCCCGCGGATAGGACGGCGCATGGTTCTGCGCCAAAGCCTGGTTCCATTGCTCAAGCGTCTCTGCGCCGCGCGTTTCATCACGCGGTAGCTGAGCCTTCGAAGCAAGGTCACGCAAGGTGTACATCGATCGATCCTATGTTTGCCTTGGCCTATGGTTACCCTGATCGCGGGAGAAACCGTCTTTTTGCTTTTTATATGAGAAGATTAAAAAAAATGGTTAATCACAACTATTGGGTTGCGATACGCGATAGGACTGGAAAATACATGACCTGTTCAGTTAGGGTTCATATTTCAAGGTTACATCTGACAGATAACATAGAGTACGTCGGGAGAGGGAAAAGGTCCTTTTGGTAAACCCATGCCGGGTCGGACCAAAGCGCGAAGCTAATAGTCGGATTCCAAATTTTGCATCCCTGGGTTCCAAGCGCTGAGCAAATGTTGGAATCAAAAAGACCACTCGCTCGTGTATCTATCTAGTGGATTTTACGAATTTGACGTTTGAAACAGCCTATGTGCCAGCCGGGATTCAAACGTCAAATTCAATCCACTGGTACCGACAGATAATGCCATTCAAAACACTCTGTTAAGTTCGCAGTATGAAATGTTAAAACGCTACTGGCCCACATTGTTGTCCTACGCCGCATCGAGCGGCAGTCTCTTCGCAGCCAATGTCGCGCAGCTGCTGACTTTTGCCATTCTGGCACGCTATCTGGGATCGCATGAGTTCGGGCTTTTCGTGACCGTGATGGCAATCACGGCCATCGCAAACTACATTTGCGGGCTTGGCGGCGCTGAATGCCTCGTGCGGCGCGTGGCGCAAAACCCCGACATCTACCCCGCCATGCTCGGGCACAATATCATCCTGATCGTGACGAGCGGCATCGTGCTTGTGATCCTCGGCATGATCCTTTTGCCGTTCTGGCTTGAATCCGTCCCGGAATTCGCCAGCAATTATCTCGGCATGTTCTTTCTGCTCGTCACCAATATCGTGCTTGTGCGCGCCATTCTTCTCGTCGAACAGATCTATATCGCCCATACTGACTTCGTTTCCGCGAACCTCTCAGTGGTCGGCTTTGCCGTGGCGCGCACCATCGCAGCCGTGGTCGCCTGCCTGATCTTCAATATCTCGAGCGTCGTTGAATGGGCCTACTGGCAGTTTGGCTGCCATGTGCTGGTGCTCGTCGCCTATGCATGGTTTCTCCGCAGGCTCGGCGCGCCGCAATATCGCATCGTGCGGGAAGAAATCCGCCTCGGCATCATGTTCGCCTCGCAATTCATCTTCCGCGCCGTCCGCCAGAATGCCGATCTGCTCATTCTCGGTGCGCTCGTCGCGCCCAGCATCGTCGGTAGCTATGGCGTAACACGCCGTATCGTCGACAGCAGCATGCTGACCATCGATGCGATGAACCGTCTCGTCTATCCGCGTCTGTCGCAAGCCAGCGCCAACGGCATTCACCATGCCTTGCCGATCACGCTGCGCCTGCTCGGGGCTTCGCTTTTGATCGGAACGATGACCTCACTGGTCATCTTCATTGCCGCGCCCTATCTCCCACTCTTATTCGGCAAGGAATACACGACGCTGATCGCTTTCTGCCGCACGTTGTGCTGGATCACGATCTTCGTCGCGCTCTGGTCGATTGCTGTGGATTTGCTCGGCGCGGCAAGCCAGCACACCTATCGTACTGCGGTGCTGAATGTCGGCAATATTCTGGGTGCGCCGCTTCTGGCGGCAGCCACCTGGTATGCGCCGATCACCGGCACTTTCACCGCAATTTACTTTATTGAAATATGTATCGTGTTGGCTTCGTGGTGCTGCGTCTTCTATCTCGTCAAAAGAAGCCGCGAAGCAGCTGCAAGGAAAGAGGTTCAAGTCTAAGCCCGGTCCGCCCGGGCAGAGGGGCAGGTCAAAGTGGGGAGCATATCTGTCGCGGAGACAAAGACACAGCGGGTTCGCCCGATGCGTGTCGATGACATACCGGCTGTACGCGAACTGTTTACCGAAGTTTTTCGTCCCAAATCGACCTCTCACAGCGAGAGTTTCGACCAGTATTTCCGGCATGTTTTCTTCGAAAACCCTTATTACGATGCCGATCTGTGCAGCATCGTGCATGAAGACAGCAAGGGCGAGATCGACAGCACGCTTTGCGTGTTGCCCATCCCCTATCATGTCGATGGCAAGATCGTCATGGGAAGACTGCTCTGCGCCTATATGATGCGCCCCGGCGGCTCGCCGCGCGGTGCAGCCGAACTGACGCTCACCCTGCGCTCGCGTCCCAATGACTTCTCATTCAGCGATAGTGCGGCGCCCGTCAGCATGCGCCATTTCAGCGCGGTTGGCGGCATCACGCTCGACACCCATGGTCTGGCATGGACGCGGATTTTCCGTGGTGCGAGCTATGTGGCCCAGTTTGTTGCCGAACGCCGTGCAGCGTTGCGCGGCTGGCCTGCCGCAAAAGTCGGCAAGCTTTTGGATTCGCTGGTTCCGCTGCCCAAATTGCGCAACTCCACCAATGGCAAACTGACCGTGCGCGAGATCGATCAGAGCGAAGCTATCGGCCTGATCCGCCAGTTTCTGCCGACCTATGACGCCTACCCCGCATGGACGGAGCAGGATCTGCACTGGGTGCTGAACCTCGCCAGAGATAACCGCGCTGCGGGCGAACTCCGCTTCTGTGCGGTTTCCGGCAAGGGCAACGAGCCGGTCGGCTTCTTCTGCTATTACGCCCGGGCAAACGGGATGGCCGAGGTGCTCAGCATTCTGGCTCTCAAGACCCGCGAGCAGGCCGTTGTCGAGGTCATGCTGTCGCATTTGCAGGAGGCCGGCCATATCGCGGCGCAGGGCCGCGCCGATCCGCATTTTCTCGGCGCGCTTTCGCAGCAATCGGTCATGTTCTTCCGCCTGAAGGCCAATGTCTGCGTGGTGACAGCCAATCCCGGCGTGGTGAATGCGCTGAGCCACAACGATATCTTCATCGGCGGACTTGCAGGCGAAAGCTGGAGCAGGCTGGTTACTGACTTCCAGTAGCTGTCTGGTCCAAAAGACTACCGACTGAACTGACGCTCCAGCAGGAAGAAGGTCGTCGGCCCGTCAGCGCCTGCCCCATTGTCGAGGCGAAATTCCACCGGCCCGTCGCCGGTGGCGACAGGCGCATGAAGCTTGCCGTCAAGACCGATGGCGGACAATTTCCAAGCCGAAGCAGCACCTGCAAGCCGGAAATCGACGCGGTTGCGCAGCAATGTCACCGGCAAACGCCCCCAATCCTCGATCACCTTTTGCGCATCGTCGCGAAAGCGCATGCCGGTATTGCGGGCATCGGTCGCAAAAATCACCAGCATCTTCTCGCTGGTTGCCAAGGGTTGCGTATCAAGCGCCGATACGGAGACCAGGCCGCGCTCTTCGGCATGGCCAAGCGTCAATTGCCCAAGCGTCAGACTATCCTTCAGATCGGCGAAGGCCAGTGCTTCGGTCTGCGGCGTTACAACCCGCATACGAGTGCGGTCCTGTTCCAGCAGGATTTCGCCGGTCGCGCTGGCGAAGATGCCGCGATAAGGATCGGTCGCATTGTCCTCCGGCAACAGACCCGCCTGTTTCAAACGCCCCAGAACATTGCCGAGCGCGACATTGCGATAATTGATCTCAATGCCTTTGGCCGTGGTTTCCGGCCACTGCAAACCCGAGGCGAACAGGCCGATACCGCCGACCAGCGCCAGAGTTTTCAACCTCTCCGGCTCTCGCGTTTCGAGCGAATCGCCAAGGCTGGTTTCGCCTTGCATCATAAAGGGAACGGCGAAGGACGCCGTTTTGACATCGCCGCGCCGGAACAGGAGCGAGGCAAGCGTTTCGCCCGCACGCGCCACCGGATCGACCGCGAATGTATAGGGCACGATGCGCTGGCGAAGCGGTTCTGCCTCGTCGAAGGCAAGTGTGATCGGCCCCTGCCCGTGGCGGCAAATACCGTCCCAGCCCTGCAAGGCGGCATAGGCCGGGAAAACCAGCCCCGCTTCATAACGATAACGGTTCCAGAACAGGTGTTCGTATTCGGTGACGAAGAACGGCCGACCGATCCAGCGGCCAGCGGCCAGCTCGCTGACATAGGAGGCGGCATCGGCGATAGAGCTGTTCTGCTTCATCGTCGTTCCGGGTTCCATCGAGCCGGTCCAGTCATGATAGGTATTGGCGCTGATGGCCTGTTGCGGCATGCGTGACAGCGCGGTCTGAACCGTGAACCAGTTATTATAGGGTGCGATCAGCCCCTTATAGCCAAGCGTTCGATAAGCGGCCTCGAGCCGTGCGGCCAGTGCTTGCTCCCGCTCGACGACAAAGGCCTGAAAATCATGCAGCCGCGCGCCACCGCCGGAACGGCTCTGCGGCAATTGCACGGTTCCCGCTTCGAGGTTTTCCTCTGCGGCGAGACCGCCCCAGGCCCGTGAAAGTGCAGCCGTGTCGGTATAACGTTTTTTCAAAAACGCATTGAACGCGGGAGCAAAACCCGGCCAGAACGGGCCACTTGCTTGCTTGCCATGCAGGAAACTTGTGAATTCGATACCATTCTCATTGAACGGAATGATCAGCGCCAGCGCCGGGTCCTGCAACGGGGCCAGTCCCGTATAGGGATTGACCGTCGCATAGACTTCTTTTTGAAACCGCAGCCAGTGCTCGAAGGCTGTGTCATCCACATAGATGCGGCGCTTCAGATTGCCTTCCGGTCCCCAGCGGTTCATATCCCTGCCGCCGAGCGCACCGCTTTCCGCCGTCAGTCCGTCGATGGTCCAGTAGATACCTTCACGTTTCAAGGCGGCCATCAGATAACGAATGCGGTCCAGTGCTTCGGGATCGAAGTTGAAATCCCCGTCGCGATTGAGCATCAGATCGGTATCGAGAAAATGCAGCCGCGCAATATTGTAGCCATGCAGGCGAAGCTGCTGCACATAGCGGTCGATGAAGGCGTGGTCGATCTTGCCTGCCGACGGCAATCGCCATGAGAGCGACGCGCAGAACAGGCGCTGAGGCTCATCCGGCTTTGCCGCCCGGACGAGACGCCCTGCGGCATTGACCGCAATGCGGCTTTGCTCATCAATCGCGGAATTGGGCAGAAAGGACGAGAAGTCGAGCGGACTGCCCGGCGTCATTTCCAGCCGGGTTTCTTTGACCGGCATCCACTCTTCCGCAACAGTCATTTCCGGCCAGAACGCAAGGGCGCCAAGACCGGCAACACAGATGAGAAGAGCGGCAAGCAGCTTTCTCATGAGGCCCCTTTTGGGGTCTCTTTCGGGATTTCATTCAAGACCCGGCTTTCGATCCAGTCCTGCGGCTTTCGGCGCGGCTGGAAGAAGCCAAGCGGCATGGCAGCCGCATGGAAAATCCATGCCACAACCGCATAGACGCCGAGCGAAACGCTGCGCTCGCGGATCGACATCAGCACAAACGGCAACAGCGCGAAGACAAGCGCCGCGACGAGCGCCCAAGGCGTGACAAAGCCCAGCAAAAGTGCGGCGATCACCACCAGCCACCAGACATAGACCGCGCCCCAGAGGCGCAATTCCGGCAGTTCCTTTATAACATTTTGCCAGTGTGGCTGGCCAACAGCCGCCCGCAGCACTTCGCCGGTGCCACGCAGATACTTGCTTTTCCAGCGGCGCGTCAAAAGCTTGTAGGCGTTCATCGAATAGCCGAAATGCTGTACGAAGGGCCGGTCGAGACGATAGAGTTTCCAGCCATGGGTGCGCAGGCGCACGCCCGCATCGAATTCTTCATGGCCGTGCAGATTGCGGTCGGAGAAATAGCCCGCCTGCTCGATGGCGGCACGGCGATAGAGACCGCCGCCATTCATCCGGTCGATATTACCGGCCTGCTTTTCCGGCGTCTGCCTGCGTGCGCGCCGCTGAAATTCAAGGCTTTCCAGAATCTGGTCCACCACATGCCCGGTCACGCCCCCGGTTTCCGGGTGCTCGGCCATATATTGCAGGGCAGCGGGAATAAAGTCCGGCTCGATGATCATGTCGCCATCGATCAGGCAGATGAAAGGCTGTGTGGAATATTGAAAGCCCAGTTGCGGCCCAAGACCACAGCTTGCCCGCGCAGGCGCTTCGATCTGCACCACCCGCACCGGATAAGCGCTGGCGATTTCCACCGTACGATCCGTCGAGCCGCTATCGGAAACGATGACTTCGACCTGTCCGTCAGGCAAAGCCGCAAGGGCGCTCTCGATCGCTGCGGCGATGCGCTGCTCTTCGTTCAAAGTCTTGATGATAATCGAAACTGACATTACCCGCCTTGCCTGCTCCCGGTTGATTATCGACAGTCATCACGTGAAGAGCGCATTATCTTCAACAACTGTTGAATCCTTATAACTGCTCTCGCTCTTTGTGTTTACGCATTTTCTAATGCAATATCGTTTCACAGCATTGCTGGAAATGTTTCAACACCTGCGCATGTTTTCCAGCATTTCATAGTTCCGTTTAGTTTCAAATAAACTAAACACCGCTATGCCAATGGCGAATCGCCAGTTCATCGTGAGCGATAAGCTTTTAAACCGGCAAACAAATAGATAATTCAAGGCTGCTGATGTCGAGTGCCAATTTTGAAATCAAAGTGCATAGTCGCGTCGACGATCTATCCAACGACTGGCCCGACGCGAATGACAGCAGCGGCTGCGCGCTTTATGTCTTTCAGTCCAGAACCTTTCTGCGCGCCTGGGAAGCAAGCTATGGCGCAGCGCATAAAGCTCAGCTTTGCCTGATTGAAGTCCGCGACCAGAACCAGCAGCCGGTCCTGTTCGTCCCGTTTTGCATCATGCATCGCTATGGTGCGCGCATTCTGTCCTTCGTGGATGACGGTGTTTCCGATTACAACGCGCCGATCCTCTTCGAAAATGCGCCGCATTGGGATGTCGCTGGCGCCGAAGCGCTTTTGAAGCAGATTTTTGCGGCCCTGCCGCCCTTCGATATGGTGGCTTTTGAAAAGATGCCGCAGGAAGTCGAAGGTCGGCCCAATCCCTTCTGGGGCCTGTCCAATCGCGACTGTTCGGCGGGCACGCACTGGATCACGCTTGAACGACCCATGCCGGAGATCGAGCAGTCGATCCGCGGCTACAGCACCATTGCCAAGCGCGCAAAGGCATTGCGCCGCGCCGGGCGGTATCGCTTTCTGGTCACGCGCGATGCGCAGGAGCGGGCGACCTTTCTTGAAACCATGCTGCAACAAAAGCAGAAGCGTTTTGAGGACACCAAAGTGCCCGGTTTCGAGACCCATCCCGAAAAGCGCCGCTTCTTCGAAATCGTGACCGAGCCTCTGGCCGCGGCGAATGCCCTGCATTTCTCCGTTCTGACAATGGATGACGCGGTCGTCGCCACCATGTGGAGCGTGACGCGCAAGCGGCATTATTGCGCGATGATCACCACCTTCGAAGACGGTATCTGGAACAAATATTCGCCCGGCAAAGTGCTGATGGTACGGCTGATCGAAGCCCTGAAAGCCGATGATTACGAATGCTTCGATCTCGGCTTCGGTAATGAACCCTGGAAGCACGATTTCGCAGACCGCGAAGTCCCGATGCGCGATTATGTAGTTGCCTGCACTCTGCGCGGCAGGATCGCGCTTGCATATCAGCGGACCATCGACGGCCTGCGTACCACCCGCCTTTACAAGCGGCTTCGCCCGCTGAAATGGGAGCTTCTGCGCCGCCTCTCGCGTTAGAGCGCGCATCTTGTTCCGAAAACCGTTTCACACTTTTCGGGATGCGCTCAAATTCTCAGCCTTCGCGCTTCGGCAGGCGCACCATGAAGGTGGAGCCTTCGCCAAGCTGCGAGCGCACCACCAGACGGCCGCGATGGCGCGCCAGAATATGCTTCACGATGGCAAGCCCCAGCCCGGTGCCCTTCTGGGCCCGGCTGGTTTCCACATCGATGCGATAGAACCGCTCGGTCAGGCGCGGTAGATGTTCGGTCGAGATACCCGGTCCGAAATCCTGCACCGAAGCCACGACTTCCGGCGCGCTGCCGGTTTCATCCGCCTCCAGCTTGACGATGACCTTCTTGCCCGCCTGCCCGTATTTGCAGGCATTTTCGACGAGGTTCTGGAACACCTGAATCAACTCGTCACGGGCGCCGGTCACCAGCAGCGGATGATCGGGCAGATTACGCTCGATCACCACGTCGAGATTGGCGGCGAGTGGGTTCAGCGTATCGGCGACATGGTTGAGAATAGACGTCAGGTCCACGCTTTCATTGACCGCCAGATGCGCCCGCATTTCCAGCCGGGACAGCGACAGCAAATCGTCAATCAGGCGCGACATGCGCTCGGCCTGTTTCTGCATGATATCGAGAAAGCGGTCACGCGCCGCAACGTCGTTGCGCGCTGGCCCTTGCAAGGTTTCGATGAAGCCGCGCAACGAGGCAAGCGGCGTGCGCAATTCATGGCTGGCATTAGCGATGAAGTCGGACCGCATGCGGTCGATACGGCGCGTTTCGCTCTGATCGCGGAAGATAAGCACGAACAGCTCGGGGCGCCCTTCCGCATCCGGCAGCGCCTTGACCATGGCCTTGTACCAGCGGTCGATTGGCACGCGCTCGAAATATTCGATGCTGCGCGGCTCGCCATCGGCGATCACGCCTTGAATGAGCGCATGCATTTCTGGCGCGCGGAAGCGCAGATAGAGCGCCGTTCCGCCTTCAAGAGACTGAAAGGCCTCCAGCGCCGCCGCGTTGGCGAACAGCACCGTGCCGCCATGGTCGAAGACAATCATCGGATCGGTGAGGAGATCGGCCAGCCGCTCGCCGGAAACACCGGCCATTTCGCTTTGGTCGTCATCCTTGACCGGGTCTGCATCGGGCTCGCCGCTGCCGACTTCATTGGCAACCCAGACCGCCCCCAGCACGACCAGCGCCAGCAGAACCGCCCGGAACCAGAACGGCAATTCCAGAGCCATGACGCAAACCGCCAGAACCATGCTGACGATGAGAACGCCCTTCACCCGCCCGAGCGGGGCAAAGATCGACGATTCCGGAGCGCGCGCCTCCGGGGCGGTCTCGGCATCATCGGTACGGCGGTTGTCTTCACTCATTGTCTATCCCTTAGACTAGTGGTCTGATTCCAACATTTGTATCCCTGGGCTCCAAGCGCTGAGCAAATGTTGGAATCGAAAAGACCACTAGCAACTATATGTATCTAGTGGATTTTTCGAATTTGACGTTTGAAACAGCCTATGTGTCAGCGGAGATTCAAACGTCAAATTCAATCCACTAGGCTCTTATGCCATTCGTCAAACCTGTTGCCAGAGCCGGAAAACCGTTTTCCCGACCAGAACATGTGTGACGACAACCAAATGCCTCCGTCGAAATCAGCGTCGGCGTCTTTACGAAGCTTCTCATATGCCCATATCATGGATTGATATAAACGAAAGGGAATTGCCGTGGGTGACAGTTCGAAGACAGCTAACAAAAAGAACGATAAAAAAAGCGATACCCCAGCCGTCGATAAGCCGATCAAGTTGAAGCTCGACGGGGAGACACGCAAGTTCGATATCAACGATCCCAAGCTTCCCAACTGGATTGATGATCAGGCGCTGCAGTCGGGCGGATACCCCTATTCGTCCAAGATGAAGAGCGATGAATATGAGGCGACCCTCGAGCGCCTGCAAATCGAACTCGTAAAGCTGCAATACTGGCTGCAATCGACCGGTGGGCGCGTCATCAGCGTCTTTGAAGGGCGCGACGCGGCTGGCAAGGGCGGGACGATCTTTACGATCCGCGAATTCATGAACCCGCGTACTGCGCGCAACGTGGCCCTGCCAAAGCCAACCCCGACCGAAAGCGGCCAGTGGTACTTCCAGCGTTATGTCGCCCATTTTCCTACAGCAGGCGAATTCGTCACCTTTGACCGCTCCTGGTATAACCGGGCTGGCGTTGAAGCGGTGATGGGTTTCTGCACACCGGCCCAGCTGGAAATCTTCCTGACGGAAACGCCGGATTTCGAGCGCATGATTGTGACCGACGGCATTCACCTGTTCAAATTCTGGCTCGATATCGGTCAGGAAATGCAGCTGAAGCGCTTCCATGAGCGCCGCCACAGCGCGCTCAAGAGCTGGAAATTCTCACCGATGGATGTGGCCGGTATTTCGCGCTGGGGTGATTATTCCGCAGCGCTCCACACCATGCTCGAGCGGACCGACAGCGGCTATGCACCATGGACCATCGTGCGCTCCAACGACAAGCGACGCGCCCGACTGGCGGCCATCCGGCGCATCCTTTTGACCCTGCCCTATGACGGCCGCGATCTCGACGCCATCGGCCCCGAAGATCAGTCCATTATCGGTCGTGGTTCTGCATTCATCACGCAGTCGTCGACACCCAAATAAAAAATACTCGGCCTGTGCGGGGTCTTCTCCCAGAGATGTGGTTTGCGAACCAGCTGCCATAATGCCCGCCAGGCCGAGAGCGAAATCAGCACCCAGTAGATCGGTATTCCCGGCAGATAGGCATAACCGCCACGCTCTGTCGGCTCCATGGTTTTAGCGCCAAGCAGATAGAAGCTGAGATAGGCCAGCAGAATATTCACCACATCCAGCATCAGCAGACCGAGGCTGCTTGGCGTCAGTGGCTGCAGGACCAGTTTCAACAACAAGACGGCCAGCGTCACCAGCATGATCGGATGCAGCAGCGCTGAACTGATGATACCGAGCGTGTAGATCTGGTTGATGGCAAAGCACCAGCCGCCAAGCTGGCGTAAGGCCGTGTAAGGGTCGCGGGCATGCACCAGCCAAGTCTGAATCCAGCCCTTGATCCAGCGCGTGCGCTGCTTGCGCCAGACATCGTAATCCTCCGGCGCGTCCTCAATTGTGCCGCGACTAATCGTGCCGATGCTATATCCATAGCGTGCCAGACGAATGCCGAGATCGGCATCTTCCGTTACGTTGAAAGCATCCCAGCCGCCGACTTCTTCCAGGCATGACCGGCGAAAATGATTGGATGTACCGCCAAGCGGAATGACCAACCCCTGCCCGGCAAGCCAGGGCAGAAGCCCGCGAAACAGCGCCGAATATTCGAAGGCGAACATGCGTGTCAGAAGATTGTGCCGGAAATTACCGATGATCAGCGGCGCCTGCACGCAGGCAAGCTTACCGCCATCCCGCGTGAAGGACTGCCACGCTTCGCGCAACTGGTCGGGATGCGGGCGATCCTCGGCATCGAACACCGCAACAATTTCGCCGCGCACGAATTGAAGCGCGTAGTTCAGCGCATTTGGTTTGGTGCGCGGGCCACCCGGCGGCACGGGAATGACCTCGAAATTTGCAGGTAGATACTGACGATCAATCGCGTCACGCGTTTCAAAATCGTCTTCCTCGCAGACGAGCTTGATTTCCAGTTTGCTGGGCGGCCAATTGATCCCGCTAAGGACTTCCACCAGTTGGCCGATCACTTCCTTTTCCCGATAGAGGGGAACAAGAACGGAATAGACCGGCAAATCCCGTTTTTTCAGCGGCAAGACGTCCACTAAACGCAGACGACCGCCCGTTGTCACGGCAAACAGTCGGATCAAAACACAACCGAAGAAAAACAGCGACATCAGGACATGCATTGTCAGAAATGTCTGCAAAGGCCAGTTGATGATGGCCGCGACCAGCAAGTAAAGCGCCATCGCGATGCCAAAGGCCTGCCAGCTATGCAGAACACGTGACGCTGAAAGCGATTGCGGTGTCATTTGCCGGGCACGATCAATCAACCGCGTGCGATACCGCCGACGCAATATCTGCCGCAGCAGCGTGGGTGTGCAGATGCGGATGCGACTGCGCAGGGCTGGATTGGCGCGCACATGCTCAAGCAGGCTCCTGATCCGGGGTTCTGTCGGCGCAATATAGAGATATGTCGTGCCGTCAGGCCCGATGGTCGTGACCTGCGCAATATCGTTGACACTGTGCAAGGCGTCTTCATCAGAGATGAACACGCGCGATGGCAGCAGCTCCCGGGTAAAATCCAGCCCCAGAAGGTCAGCTATCGCTTCGAAAACAGCGATTTCGCCGACGCCCGGCTGCTGGACAAGCTCAGCGCAAAATGTGGTCCCATTGCGTACCGCTTCGCCATAAGCTCCGAGAAGCAAGGAGCGCGCAATGCCACGCCGCTGCAATCTGGCAGATATGGCGCCGCATATCTCCAGATCGAAGCCACTCGATCCATTATTCATAACGCCCCCCGACGTTGGATAAATATCGATATATAAATATAGATCAGCGATTTTTGTTTTATTATATCCTAATTATAGAATATATTTATATTTTACTGCATTTCACTTCACTTATTATTGTAAAAATGAAAGTAAAAGATTACTGCAAAAACGCAACCTATATTTTGCGGGCATTACCACCATGCAACTCTTGCAAGTTGCGCGTTAACGCGAAATTATGCCGGAGCTGATAGGAAGCCTGCCAATGAAACGCTGTCTTTCAAGCTTGATGATCTTGGCCGCCACGCTCGTGGCAAGCCCGACCGCATTCGCCCAGACGGCTCCGGCTGCTCCGGATTTTCTCAATCAGAAAGAACGCCTGCCTTTGCCGTCGTTGCAAAGGCTAACGCGGCTTCGTTTCATTACCACGGTGGATTTTCCGCCCTTCAACATGCTCAACAATCAGGGGCAGCTTTCCGGCTATAATGTCGATCTGGCCAAAGCGCTCTGCCGCCAGCTGGGCATCGAGGATATTTGCCAGATCGAGGCAGTGCCGTGGAATGAGCTGGAAGACCGCGTGCGGAAGGGCGATGCGGAAGCGATTATCGGCGGCTGGCAGCCCACGGAAGAGCGGCGGAAGGATTTCGTCTTTTCGCGAAGCTATATGCGGCTGCCTGCCCGTTTTGCGACCCAGAACAGCAAGAGCTTTACGCAACCCGCTTCGCTCGCCACGCGCGGCAAGTCGGTTGGCGTCATTGCCGGCACGGCGCATGAACAGCTTCTCAAAAGCTATTTCCCGCAGGCGCAGGCAAAGCCCTATCCGGATCGGGCAGCCATGCTGGCCGACCTCAAGGGCGGCAAGCTCGACAGCGTGTTCGATGACGGCATGGCGCTGTCCTTTGGGCTCAACGATGCCGAAAGCGGCAATTGCTGCGCTTTTACCGATGGCCCCTATCTCGCGCCGCAATATCTCGGAACCGGCCTCAGCATCGCCGTCACCCGCGAGGATGCCGCCATTGCCAGCGCCATCAATAATGCCCTGCAAGCCTTGCAGCAAAAGGGCGTCCTGAACGAGCTGTATCTGCGCTATTTTCCGACAAGCTTTTACTGAAGTCCGCTGCGACCCAACTGAAACGACTCAAGCGGAACACCCGTCGCTCGACGGCGGCTCCTATGGGCACGCCAGCCGCATCAAATCGTCGTTCACAAATGCGTGCCATTTTGACGCAGATCATGCGCTGATTGATTTCAGATTTCAGAAATTTTTGAAACTTCGGATATAACAATACTTACAGTAATAAAGTAAAAATGTTTACTATCAAGCACTTTTGGTGGATTTTGGTGCGGATCAGATCGATAAAGCGACCGATACCAAGCAGTTACGCGCCGCTTTTACCACAAACATAAGTTAAAATACATCGATTTATTTTGACTTGAAGAAATAAGCCTTCGCTCCCTAATCTGGCATGGGGAGAAGGAGGATTTATACGATGTTTGATGGCGTTCCTGCACAATGGCACAAAGCTCCGGAACAAACCAAACGCTCGCCGAATGAAGCGGCGTATGTCTTTCTGGGGATCATGCTGGCGGCATTGTCTGTACCAGCTGCATTTCTCGGCTGGGCACTGTTCCAAAGCATCGGCTCGCTGCTGCACTGATTGGTATCCGGCAAGAATCCCGGTTTGAGGAGACCGGCATCTGCTGTGGCATGTGATTGTCGAGCCAATCAGGACATCCCGGTGAGGATGTTCGTGAAACAAGATTTTCAGCAAACGAAAAGCCCCGCCGGATAAGCGGGGCTTTTGCTTTTTTGTTTTAAGTGGCGACTAAAGGCCGCCGCCCGAGCCATTTGGCGCATCATGTGCCGGAGGCGTTTGCTCGATTGCATCATCCTCATCCTCAGGCCGCTTTGGCGGCCTGCGCGCGATGATGCTGTAGAACATCGGGATGAAGAGCGTTGCAACGAAGGTTGCCACGAGCATACCGCCGATAACACCGGTACCGATGGAGTGACGGCTGGCCGAGCCTGCGCCCGAGCTGATTGCCAGCGGCACCACGCCGAGAATGAAGGCCAGCGAGGTCATCACAATCGGGCGGAAGCGCAGACGTGCTGCCGACAAGGCCGCGTCGAAAGCAGATTTGCCCGTCTCTCGTTCCAGCACGGCAAATTCCACGATCAGAATCGCGTTCTTTGCCGCAAGACCGATGAGTGTCACCAGACCGATCTGGAAATACACGTCATTGGTCAATCCGCGCAGATGGGTTGCCAGAAGCGCACCAAAGATCGCGAAAGGCACCGCCGTGATAACCGCAAGCGGCAAGCTCCAGCGCTCATACTGGGCAGCCAGAATGAGGAACACCATCAACAGACCGAAGATCATGGCCTGCGAGCCGGTGCCACTGGTCGTGACTTCCTGATAGGCGGAACCGGTCCATGCGATCTGGAAGCCTTGCGGCAGCACTTCGGCAGCCACTTCCTGCATCGCCTTGATGGCATCGCCCGACGTGTAGCCCGGAGCCGGATTGCCGGTGACCTTCGCAGCATTGAACGCGTTGAAACGTTCGAGCTGGTCGGGGCCGACGATACGCTTGACGGTCACAAGCGCGCTGAGCGGGATCATGCTGCCGGAGTCGGCGCGCACGAACACATGTTTCAGATCGCTCGGATCGCGGCGGAATTCCGCCTCGGATTGCAGATTGACCTGATAGTTACGACCGAACAGCGTGAAGTCGTTGACATAGACACTGCCGAAGGTGGCCTGCATGGCGGTGAATACCGAATTGATCGGCACACCCATCGCCTTGGCCTTCTCGCGGTCAAGCTGGATATCGTATTGCGGAACATTCGGATCGAACGTCGTGCGCACGCCCGAAAGCTCGGGCCGCTTGGCGGCTGCATCGGTGAGCAGCTTCGTCGCATTGGTCAGCGATTCCACGCCACCGCCGGTGCGGTCCTGAACATAAAGTTCGAAACCGCCGGTCGTGCTGAGGCCAAGGATCGGCGGCGGATTGAAGGCCAGCACAAGGCCGTCCTTGATCCCCGCATTCATGCCCATGATGACGCCCGGCAGGTTGCGCGCGTCGAGATCCGGCGTCGTGCGCTCCTTCCAGTCCTTGAGCATGATGAACATGGTGCCCGCACTGGTCTTCAAACCGCCCGACAGGAGGTCGAAGCCGGAAACGGCGAACACGTTTTCCACTGCCGGATGCTTGCGAATATTCTCGCTCGCCTGATTGAGCACGGCCGTCGTGCGTTCCAGCGAAGCCGCCGGAGGCAGGATCGCGACACTGAACAGGAAGCCCTGATCTTCATCCGGCAGAAGGGAACTTGGAACCTTCTGGAACAGAAAATAGGTGCTTCCCAAAAGGCCTGCAAAGATCAGAAGGCCAACGGCAACGCGCTTCAGGAAGAAGCGAACGCCCGCCGTATAGCCTGCTGTCACCCGGTCGAAAAACCGGTTGAAGATGCGGAACGGCAGGATCGGCTCGTGATGCCCCGGTTTCAGGATCAGCGCGCAGAGCGCCGGCGTCAGCGTCAACGCCACAGTACCGGACAGCACCACCGAAATCGCGATGGTGACGGCGAACTGCTTGTACATTTCACCGACGAGACCGCCCATGAAAGCCACCGGAATGAACACCGCGCAGAGCACGAGAACAATCGCGATAACCGGACCGGTCACTTCGCTCATGGCCTTGATGGCAGCCTTGCGCGGAGAAAGCTTCTCGGTCGTCATGATACGTTCGACGTTTTCCAGCACCACGATAGCATCATCCACGACGATACCAATGGCGAGAACCAGACCGAACAATGTCAGAAGGTTGATCGAGAAGCCCAGCACATACATGCCCGCAAATGTACCGATGATCGAGATCGGCACCGCGATGACGGGAATAAGCGTTGCACGCCAGTTCTGCAGGAAGATGAACACCACCAGGACGACGAGGATGATAGCCTCGATGAAGGTGTGGATCACTTCCTCGACCGAGACCTTGATGAACTTGGTCGTGTCGAACGGGATCGAATAGTCGATGCCCGCCGGGAAGCTCATCTTCAGCTCATCCATGCGGTTCTGGATGAGTTCCATCGTGTTGAGTGCGTTGGCGCCCGGCTGCAGATAGATCGCAATCGGAACAGCAGGCGTTCCATTGAGATTACTGTCGACGAAATAGCTTTCCGTGCCCAGTTCGACGCGCGCGACGTCTTTCAGACGCAGCGTCGCCGCATTGGGGCTGGACCGCAGAATGATGTTTTCGAACGCCTTGGTATCGGGCAGACGGCCTTGCGTCGTCGCCGTATAGGTGAACGGACCGGCCTGCGGATCAGGCTGATCGCCGAAGCGGCCCGCCGCAAACTGCGCGTTCTGTTCCTGAATGGCGGTCTGAACGTCGGACGGCGTTAGATTATACTGCGCCAGCTTGTCCGGACGCAGCCAGATACGCATCGAATAGTCGATATTGCCGAGCAGCTGCACGTCGCCCACGCCCGACAGACGCTTGAGATCGTCGATGACGTTCAAAAGCGCATAGTTACCGACATAGGTACGGTCATAGCGCCCTTCTTCCGCGAACATGGCGACCATGCCCAGAATGGACGAGGAACGCTTGTCCACGGTCACGCCGAGGCGCTGCACTTCCTGCGGAAGCGAGGTGGTGGCGCGCTGAACACGGTTGTTTACGTTGATTGTGGCCTGATCCGGGTCGGTGCCCAGTGCAAAGGTCACGGTCAGCTGCATGGTGCCGCTGCCAAGGCTCGAGGACTGCATATAAAGCATGTTCTCGACGCCGTTGATCTGCTGTTCCAGCGGAGCAGCGACGGTCTGGGTCACGGTTTCCGCGCTTGCGCCCGGATAGGTCGCGGTGACAACCACCTGCGGCGGCGTCAGCTCCGGATATTGTGCAATCGGCAGGATGCGGATGCAGATAAGCCCCGCAAGCACAAGCACAATGGATATGACCGCCGCAAAAACGGGGCGGTCTACGAAAAACTTGTTCATTTGTTGCCTGCCGCCTGTTCCTTGCCAGCTTCAGCCGACGATGCTTCCTTGTTGCCGGCCGCCGCAGCGTCGACAGGTTGCACCTTGGCGCCCGGATGCGCCTTGATGACGCCTTCCGTCACAACGCGGTCACCCTCCTTGAGGCCGTCAGAGATCAGCCATTCATTGTCAAGCTCGCGAGCAACCGTAACCGGGCGCACTTCCACAACATCGTCCTTGTTCACGACATAGACGAATTGCAGCTGCGGACCCTGCATCAAAGCGGCCTTCGGGATCGTGACGGCATTTTTCACCTGGATGCCGAGAATGACGGCGCGCACGAACTGACCGGGGATCAGGCGGCGTTCCGGGTTCTGGACCACGGCGCGAGCGCCGAGCGTTCCGGTTTCCGTATCGAGCGACGACGAGGTGAAGTCGATCGTGCCTTCATGATCATAGGGCTGGCCGTCACCGAACAGGATCTTGATCTTGAGACGATCGGCATCCTCACCCGTCGCACCGCGTTCGGCGCGCAGTTTCTGAATTTCGGCAGATTCCGTATCGGTGAACGAGAAGTTCACATAAACCGGATCGAGCTGCGTGATCGAGGTCAGCAGGCTCGACGTCGCATCGGTGCCGATAAGGCTGCCTTCGGACACTTGTTCCTGGCTGGTGATGCCGCTGATCGGCGCAGTCACTTTGGTATAGCTGAGATTGAGTTCGGCAGTGCGCAGCTGCGCCTGCGCCGCAGCAACGGCGGCCTTGTTCAAATCGCGAGTCGCAAATGCGGAATCGCGAACTGCCGCGCTCTGCACCTTCTGCTGAACCAGCTGCTCGGCACGCTCTGCATCGCGGATGGACTGCTGATACTGCGCCTGAGCCTGAGCAACCTGAGCCTGCGCTCGTTCAAGCTCTGCCTGATACGGCGCCGGATCGATTTCGAACAGCACTTCGCCGGCCTTCACCTCGGTGCCTTCAACGAAATTACGATGCAGCAGGATGCCGCCCACGCGGGCGCGAACCTGCACATTGCGATAGGCGCTGATGCGCGCTGCATATTCATAGGTAACGGGCACGTCGTGCGGTCTGATGGTCACGACCTCAACCTGCGCAGGCGGTGCGCCTGCCGGTGCCTGTGCAAAAACAGGCTGCCCTGCAAAAACAAGAAAAGCGGCTCCCGCCGCAAAAAGCCGGATAGAACGATGGATGGTCATGATGGGTGTTGCCCTTGTTGTCGCCCCAGAGATGCCCATTAGGTTTGCTGCCCATTAGGTGCGGCCAATTAAACATACATATCTGTTTGTAAACACGATTTGGGATGCTATAGTCAATAAGCTCAAAGGTAGATCACGAATGATTTATCCACGGTACCGGCGGAAAAGCAAGGAAATCCAGTCTTTTCCGGCAGATTGAGACAAATATGCGCCGAACCAAAGCCGAAGCCGCCGAGACGCGGGAAGCCATACTGATAGCTGCTGAACAGATGTTTCTGGAACGCGGAGTTAATCAGTCATCGCTCATGGAAATAGCATCCCATGCGGGCGTGACCCGCGGGGCAATCTATTTCCACTTTCATGACAAGCTCGACATCTTTCAGGCCATCATCGGTCAGGCCCGATTTCCGCAAGAAGAGATCATGCTCCAGGCGGCGAGCGTTGATCACCCCAACCCGCTGCATGTGCTTGAACAGTCCATTGTTTCCGCGCTGGAACTGTTCGTGACGAATGAACGCCAGCAGGTCATCTTCACCATCATCAACCAGCGCTGCGAATATGTGGGTGAAATGGCCCCGGTGGTGGAGCGCATCAAGGAAGCACGCGACAATGTGCTGTCGCTTTTCACCGGCCTTCTGGATGTGGCTGAGCGGCGCGGCGAACTTTCTGCGGAATGGACTGCCAGCACGGCAGCCCCGATCTTGCTCGCAATTGTCAGCGGGCTGCTCAATGAATGGCTACGCAGCGAAAAGAATTTCGATCTGGTGACCGGCGGCAGCAAGGCGGTCAGGACGCATATTCAATCTTTGCGAAGGAACAGTTGAGCCCCGCCAGAGGTGCAAAACACCGCGTTTTGGCTCTCAATCGCGCCATTTCCGTCATGGCGGACCGTATTCTTGATAGGGATAGGCAGTCCTGATCCAGCCGTCGCTAAAGTGTTTCAGGAAGACTCGACACGCTAATATTTTACGTTTACGTCAATGTAAGCCTTGCGAAGATGTGGAAACTCGACCACATTATTCTTGAGGAAGCGACCTGAGAGGACGGGTAAGCTTTGGGAGAAGGGCGGAGAGCGATCCGCCAGAGCATTTCCAGCAAAACTGCGAAGCGGTTTTGCGTCGGATAATGCTCAAAAAATAGATTGAGCGGTTAGGACGATTCAGCCTTCGCTGAAACCGCTCTCGATGCAACGGACGGAGCGATCCGGGGAGAAAAGATGGCAAAAAAAGCGACAGGGCAAAGCGCATCCGCAACCGAAGCCGTCACGACGGAGCAGATCAATCCTGCACCTGGACAGCCGAACCGGTATTGGCTGCAATCCTATCCGGCTGGTGTTCCCGCCGAGATTGATCTCAACCGCTCGATGTCCATCGGCGACATGATCACCACCGCCTGCCGCCAGTTTCCCGCCAATCCTGCCTTCACCTGCATGGGCAAGGACCTGACCTATAAGGCGCTCGATGAGAATGCGCGGGCGCTCGCGGCATTCCTGCAATCGCGTGGTCTGGTCAAGGGCGACCGTGTCGCCATCATGATGCCGAACGTGCTGCAATATCCGATCGCCATCGCCGCCGTGCTGCGTGCCGGTTTTGTCGTGGTCAATGTTAATCCGCTCTATACACCGCGCGAACTGGAGCACCAGCTGAACGATTCCGGCGCAAAGGCGCTGATCGTGCTGGAGAACTTCGCCGCGACCGTTGAAAAGACCCTGCCCTCTGTCAAGCTGTCGACCATCATCGTGGCGTCCATGGGCGATATGCTGGGCCTCAAGGGACACATCGTCAATCTGGTCGTGCGCAAGGTCAAGAAGATGGTTCCGGCCTGGAACCTTCCGGGTCATGTCAGCTTCAAGGATGCTCTGGCACAGGGCAAGTCAAAGCCCTTCAATCCGGTTCCCGTCGAAGGATCGGACCTCGCCTTCCTGCAATATACCGGCGGCACGACCGGCATTTCCAAAGGCGCGATGCTCACCCACAGCAACATTCTTGCCAATGTCGAGCAGATGGGCGTGTGGACCGAGGTGGCCTTCCGCATCAAGGGCAAGCCGAAAGCGCTGAACTATGTCTGCGCGCTGCCGCTCTATCACATCTTCGCGCTCACGGTGAATGCGATGCTGGGCATGAAGCTTGGCGCGCGCAACATCCTGATCCCCAATCCGCGTGACATTCCGGGCTTCGTCAAGGAACTGAAGAAATATCCGTTCCACATCTTCCCCGGCCTCAACACGCTGTTCAACGGCCTGATGAACAATCCCGATTTCAAAACGCTGGATTTCAAGCCGCTGATCCTGACGCTCGGCGGCGGCATGGCCGTGCAACGCCCCGTGGCCGAACGCTGGCAGGAAATGACCGGCTGCCTGATCACCGAAGGCTATGGGCTTTCGGAAACCTCGCCGGTCGCCAGCGCCAATGCGCTGGACGCAACCGAGTTCAGCGGCACGATCGGCCTGCCGATGCCATCAACCGACATCACCATTCGCGATGATGACGGCAATGATCTGCCGCTCGGCGAAGTCGGTGAAATCTGCGTGCGTGGCCCGCAGGTCATGAAAGGCTACTGGAACCGGCCCGACGAAACATCGCGCGCCATCATGCCCGACGGCTATTTCCGCACCGGCGACATGGGCTTCATGGACGAGCGCGGCTATACGAAGATCGTCGACCGCAAGAAGGACATGATCCTTGTCTCCGGTTTCAACGTTTATCCGAACGAGATCGAGGAAGTCGCGGCGGAACATCCGGGCATTGTGGAGTCGGCCGCCATCGGCGTTCCCAATGAACATTCCGGTGAAGTGGTGAAGCTCTATGTGGTGCGCCGCGATGCCAATCTGACAGCCGATGACGTCAAGGCTTTCTGCGCTGAACGGCTGACCAACTACAAGCGTCCGCGCGAAATCGAATTCCGCGAAAGCCTGCCAAAGAGCAATGTGGGTAAAATCCTGCGCCGCGAATTGCGCGATTAGAGCGCCGATCTGATTGGATCAGAGCCGGGGTTTTCGCCCCGGCTTTTTTCTTTCGATCAGGCCGATGGCGGGGCGAGCGGCTGCACGATTTCCTGAAAGGGTGCGAGAGCCTCGCAGCGCCCGGCCAGACCTGCCAGCGCCGGATATTTCGTCGCATCGAACAGGCGCCCATGGGCCTCGCCAACAAAACGCAGTGCGCAGGCAACCGCTATATCCGCATGACCGATATCGGTGCCGAACCAGAACGGCGAACCGCGCAGGGCCAGATCGCTTTCCAGACCATCAAGCACGCGACCGATCTGCATTTCGCACCGCTCCACCCAGACCGGCGATTGCTCACTGCGCAGGAGGCCCTCATAGAGAAGGCTCACCGCCTTGTCGGCAAGCCCGGTGGCCAGCGCGCAAACCTTTAGCGCCTGACGCCGTTCTAAACCGTGCCCGGCAATCAGCGGTCTTCTGACTTCGGCAATCTCATCGAGATAATCGAGTATCGCCGCACTTTCGATCAGCACATCGCCATCGTCGAGAAGCAGGGTCGGCACCCGGCTGAGCGGGTTATATTCGGCCAGCCGGTCGCGGTCGCCGAATGTGGACCATGGCCAGTGCTCGAACGGCAGGCCGTAGAGGCGCATGGCGATTGCGACACGCCGCACAAAGGGAGAATCATACTGGCCGATCAGGATCATGGGCTTACGCTCGGATGAGGTTCTAACCCGGCCATGCTACCGCAAGACCCCACTTCCGCAAGGGTCACTGCGATGAATTCTTCTGAACGGAAGATCAGAAAACGGAAAGCTTTACGTTATGGCTTTCAGCAGTTCCGGCAGACCTGCAATGGAATCCAGCACCACATCCGCATGCGGTTCCAGCGCTTCACGCGGGCTGTTGCCTGACAGGACGCCGACTGCAAGCCCCGCATCCGCCGCATGAGCGGTTTCGAGATCGTGCAGATTATCCCCCACCATCGCTATTTCACGCGGCTGAAGCCCCAGCTTTTCCGCGAAATGCAGCAACGGATCGGGATAGGGTTTTGGCCGTGCCGCCGTGTCATAGCCGATGATCACGTCGAAGAAGCCCTCGATGCCGAGCGCCTTGGCGGTCGCATGGGCGCCCGCCTCGGAATCATTCGTCGCAATGCCGAGCCGATAGCCCATGCCGCGCAGTGCTTCCAGCGTTTCGCGCAGACCTTCGATGGCGACTGCCGAACGCGCGCCCTCCTCAACCGCATAGCGGTCATATTCACCGATCACACTGCGCAAATCCGCCTTGTCCAGTTCCGGATGCCAGAGCGAGACGATATCTTCCACCGTGCCAGCCGCAATCACCGAATTGGCGCGAAAGCGCTTTGCCGCCCAGTCATAGCCGCCAGCATCGAGCAGGGAGCGAGCATGCTGCTCCCCGCCCTCTCCCAAGCGCTGGGCCGAGCGCTGCGCCAATGTCCACGACACTGAAAACCAGGTGCGGTCGAAATCGATCAGCGTACCGTCCTTGTCGAAAAGAACAGCACGGATTTCTTTCAGGCGATCAGCCAAGGGCGTCGCACTCATGCTTCGAGTGCGCCTGCACGCTTCTTGACGGAAGACGGCTTCGCGCCGAGCAGTTTCAGAAGATCATCCCCCCGGCGCACATAGCGCAGTGAGCGGCGCGTCAGGATGCGACCGGCCTGCGGGGCGGTCATGACGATATCGTGTTCCGGTTCGCCCGGCACGGTGACGATCGTGACAAGCTTTGCGCCTGCTTCAACCACATCGCCCGGTTCGACATGGAAGAACACCATGCCGCCTTGCGGCGCACGGACCATTTCGACATTCGAGAGCGGCGAGATGAGCCCCTTATAGTCGAGGTCGAGCTTGACGCTCTCGTCGCGAATGACGCCGCGATGCACGAGGAACTTATAGAGACCTTCCCCGTCGCCCTTGCCCATATCGGCATAAACGTCGGTCAGGCCGCGGAATTCCACCGTGGTCACTGCGCGGCGCTTCATATTGCGCTTGTCTTTCGGCAGTTGCAGAACGGGATGCGCGCAGGCTTCCTCGAAGGCAGCGTCAGCTGTGGTGTCCCAGGCAAGGATTGCCGTGGAATTGAGCGCGACGGCCAGATCCTTCATGTCGTCCACGAAATCATCCGCGATATAGACATAGTTTTCGCTCTCGTCGTCGCAATGCAGATCGAGCACGATGTCGTTCGGCAGAGCGAGTTTCAGAAGCGTCGCCTTGAGGCGCTTGGCCAGCGCTTCCGGCGCATCGGGACCGGGCAGTTCCGATGTGTCGAAGTCGGGCAGAAGCGGGAATGCGCGATTGAAATTCACCGCCGAGAACATCTCGAAACGGCCCTGATGCTGATAGGTCTGCCATTGGTTCGAGCCAATCGGGTTGGCCTGCGGCACCACGGTGATGTTGCCCAGAATGCGGCCTTCTTCGCCGGCCTTTTTGAGCATAGGGATGAGGAAATGAAGTGCGGCTTGCCCCGGCAGTTCCGAACCGTGCAGCGAGGATTGCAGATAAGCGGTCGGCGCATCGCCGCCCTTGCCCGCAAAGCGCAGCACGCGCAGTTCGATGGCATTGCCCGGTACGTCGCCCGCAAATTTGATGATCTCGGTCTTCATGTCTCGTCCCATTTCATTTTATACGAATGGAGCCGGGTCTGGTACAAACCCGGCTCCACATCATTTCTATTACGCAGGATTATGCCGTCAAGCTTTGCGTCGTGCGTGCAGATGCGCGACAAGACCTTGCGTGGAGGCGTCGCGACCGCCAGCCGATTCCTTGCCGGAAACCACCGGCAGCAATTCGGTCGCAAGTTCCTTGCCCAGTTCCACGCCCCACTGGTCGAAAGCATTGATGCCGAAAATCTGCGCTTCGACGAACACGCGGTGTTCATAAAGCGCGACGAGGCGACCCAGCGCATATGGGGTCAGCATATCGTGCACCAGCGTCAGCGACGGGCGGTTGCCGGAGAATACACGATGCGGCGCAATGCGTTCGACATCGGCTTCCGGCATTTTCTTCGCCTGCAACTGGGCGCGGGCCTCGTCCAGCGTGCGACCCTTCATCAGCGCTTCCGACTGCGCGAGGCAGTTGGCCAAGAGCATTTCATGCTGATTATCGAGCGCCGGTTCATGGCCCTTCGCCGCCACGATGAATTCCAGCGGAATCGTATCCGTGCCCTGATGCAGAAGCTGGAAGAAAGCGTGCTGGCCGTTGGTGCCCGGCTCGCCCCAGACAACCGGACCTGTCGGGCCGGAAACCGGCTTGCCGTCCACGGTCACGCTCTTGCCGTTCGATTCCATGTCGAGCTGCTGGAAATAGGCGGCGAGACGCGACAGACGCTGATCGTAAGGGATGATCGCCCGGCTGCCATAGCCGCAGATCGCCCGATGCCAATAGCCGATCAGGCCAAGCCACACAGCCAGGTTATTCTCCATCGGCGCATCGCGGAAATGCACATCCATGGCGTGCGCACCGGCGAGGAACTTGCGGAAATTATCCGGACCGACAGCGATCATCACCGGCAGGCCGATGGCCGACCATACCGAATAGCGACCGCCGACCCAATCCCAGAAACCGAACACGCGCTCTTCGGCAATGCCAAAGGTCGCGACCTTGTCGAGCGCCGTCGACACGGCGGCAAAATGCGCACCCACGGCAGCTTCGCCCAGCGCATCGGCAATCCATTTGCGCGCCGTCTGCGCATTCGTCATGGTTTCGATGGTCGTGAAGGTCTTCGAGGCGATGATGATCAGCGTCGTCGCCGGATCAAGCGGGGCCAGCGTGTCGGCGATATGTGCGCCGTCGATGTTGGAAACGAAATGAGCGCGTGGACCGTCGTGGTAAGGCGCCAGCGCCAGCGTGGCCATGACCGGGCCGAGATCGGAACCGCCAATACCGATATTGACGATGTCAGTGATCTTCTTGCCCGTCGCGCCCTTCAGCGCACCCGAACGGATGCCGTCAGCAAAGGCCGCCATGCGATCCAGAACCTGCTTCACATCCGGCAGCACATTGTGACCGTCGACGAGCACTTCCTTCGACGAGGTGTCGCGCAGGGCTACATGCAGCACGGCGCGGTCTTCGGTATTGTTGATGTGCTCACCTGCGAACATGGCGGTGCGGCGGCCTTCCACGTCAGCGGCCTCTGCCAGTTCCTTCAGCAGTGCAATGGTCTCGTCATTGACCCGGCATTTCGACCAGTCGAACAAGAGATCGTCCAGCGAGAGCGAATAACGCTCGAACCGGCCCGGATCGGATTGAAATGCCGCGCGCATGTCGTGCGGGGCGTTCTCCGTCCAATGCTTTTTCAGCTTAGCGACCGTTGCTTCAAGCTTCGTCGCGTCTCTTGCCATGATGCTACTCCCGAATCAAATCGATTTAATCGCGGATATTAGGGCAGTTTAAGAAAGAATGCGGCGATTAAATAACCGAAACTTCCTATTTGGATAGATTGCCATATACATCTTATCAATCAAATTACATTGATAGCAGGACGCGTCTGGAGCAAAGCATGGACCTGACCGGTGAAGAACGCATAGCAGCGCCAAGACAGGCGGTGTGGGACGCGCTGAACGACATTGAGACGCTGAGAGACTGCATACCCGGCTGCGAGGACATCGAGCGTCTCTCGCCAACTGAAATCCGCGCCGCGCTCAAGGTCAATCTTGGCATTATCAAAGTCCGGTTTCACGGCATGCTGGAACTGTCCAACATGAACCCACCTGCCTCCTATACGATTTCCGGCCATGGCGAGGGTTCGATTGCCGGTTTTGCCCATGGCGTGACCGATGTAACGCTGACCGAAGATGGCGACGACACCATCCTCTCCTATGCCATACGCGGCGATGCGGGCGGCAAGATCGCCCAGCTCGGCACCCGGCTGCTCGGCTCTGTCGCGCGCAAGGTCGCAGACCGGTTCTTTACCAATATTGCCGAAGCCGCATCCGGCAAAGCGGCAAAAACCGCATAATTTCAAATAGCTCTTCAGCTTAAACTCACGTGCCTTGCGGCACGCGATTCTGGACGTTCTATGCGTACCGCATTTCCGAACGCAAAACCGTTTCACACTTTTGCTGGAAATGCTCGGGAATCATAAATTGACCAGATGATAAAAAATTTGACCTTCCGAAAAAATCTGTCATCCTACCCTTAACCGGAGCAGGCAACAGCAAGATTGCAGCCCGGACATGAGCGGCATTGCGCAAAGGGAACCCGCATGTCGCATAGAGCACCGAGGCGTCCACAGGGACGCACAAAGGTCGCTCTGAAGCATTTCTACGCATCGTGATTTCCAAAGATCGATCCCGATTTTTGGGCCAATACTGTAGATAAAAATGGGAGATGCGATCCATGAATCCTTCCACAAGGGGATCCGCAGGCAGTTCATCCATTGATGCAGAAGCGGGCCACACGCCTGACATTCACGGCGCGCGCCTTGCGGCCGGTGAATATGCGCATGTGTTTGACGATCTGCATCCGCCGCTGACGCGGCACGAAGCCATTGTCGAATCCGACCGTTGCTATTTCTGCTATGACGCGCCGTGCATGAATGCCTGCCCGACGGGCATCGACATTCCGATGTTTATTCGGCAGATCAATGCAGGCAATCCGGTCGGCGCGGCCAAAACCATCCTGAACGAAAACATTCTCGGCGGCATGTGCGCCCGCGTCTGCCCCACCGAAACGCTGTGCGAAGAAGTCTGCGTGCGCGAAACGGCTGAGGGCAAGCCAGTCAAGATCGGCAATCTGCAACGCTACGCCACCGATGTTCTGATGGCCGAAGGCAAGCAGCCCTTCAAGCGCGGACCAGAAACCGGCAAGCATATCGCCGTGGTCGGCGCTGGTCCTGCCGGTCTTTCCGCTGCGCACCGTCTGGCCATGAAAGGCCATCAGGTCACCGTGTTCGAGGCGCGCGCCAAGGGCGGCGGCCTCAACGAATATGGTATTGCGGCCTACAAGACCGTCAACAATTTCGCCCAGCGCGAACTGGAATTCGTGCTGGAAATCGGCGGTATCACCGTCGAATACAACCAGACACTGGGCCAGGATATTACCATCGAAGCGCTGAAGGCGGGCCACGATGCGGTGTTCCTCGGCATGGGTCTGCCGGGCGTGAACGATCTTGGCCTTGCTGGCGAAGATGCACCCAATGTTCTCGACGCGGTCGATTACATCGCCAATCTGCGTCAGGCGAAGGACCTCTCCACCCTCCCCGTCGGTCGCAATGTGGTCGTCATCGGCGGCGGCATGACGGCAATCGACGTCGCGATCCAGACCAAGAAGCTTGGCGCGGAAAATGTCACCGTCGTCTATCGGCGCGGTCAGGAAAGCATGAATGCCAGCGCCTATGAACAGGAACTGGCGCAGATCCACGGCGTCGTGATCCGGCACTGGCTGCAACCCCATGCGCTGGAACGCAGCGGCGACGGCATCGTCCATGCCGTGACCTTTGAATATACCGGCAATCAGGACGGCAAATTGGTCGGGACGGGCGACTATCTGACGCTTGAAGCGGATCAGGTCTTCAAGGCTATCGGCCAGACATTCGATCCAGAACCGCTGCGCGGCTCCGGTATCGGCATGGCCAAGGGCCGGATCAGTGCGGATGCGGAAGGCCGCACCTCGGTTGAAGGCATCTGGGCGGGGGGCGACTGCGTTGCCGGCGGCAAGGACCTGACGGTCGCATCGGTCGAGGCGGGCAAGGTTGCCGCCGAGTCGATCCATGCAGCGCTGACACGGCGTCCGCAGCCAGTGGAAGGCTTCGCAGAAGCCGTGCTTTCCGGCGGCGCGCACCACACGACAGCATCCCCGCGGGACAGAAGCGTCCCGTCCGATCAATGGGCAACGACCCAGCTTGGCAACGAGCAAGGCTGAGGAGGTTCAAGACATGGCTGATCTTTCAACGAATTTTCTCGGCATCAAATCACCCAATCCTTTCTGGCTGGCTTCGGCCCCGCCGACCGACAAGGCCTATAATGTGGAGCGCGCCTTCAAGGCGGGCTGGGGCGGCGTCGTGTGGAAGACGCTGGGTTCGGAAGGCCCACCAGTGGTCAATGTCAACGGCCCGCGCTATGGCGCGATCCATGGCGCAGACAGGCGACTTCTCGGCCTCAACAATATCGAGCTGATCACCGACCGCCCGCTGGAGGTCAATCTGCGCGAGATGAAAGAGGTGAAGATGCGCTGGCCGGACCGCGCGTTGATTGCCTCAATCATGGTGCCTTGCGAAGAGGAAGCCTGGAAGGCGATCCTGCCTCTGGTCGAGGAAACCGGCGCGGACGGCATCGAACTGAACTTCGGCTGCCCGCATGGCATGAGCGAACGCGGCATGGGTGCGGCTGTCGGTCAGGTACCGGAATATGTCGCCATGGTCGTCAAATGGTGCAAGCAATATAGCCGCATGCCGGTGATCACCAAGCTGACGCCCAACATCACCGACATTCGCAAGCCAGCCCGCGGCGCTCATGCAGCGGGTACGGATGCCGTATCGCTGATCAACACGATCAACTCCATCGTCTCGGTCGATCTCGACCGCATGTCGCCGGTGCCGTCGATTGACGGTCGCGGCAGCCATGGCGGCTATTGCGGCCCGGCGGTGAAGCCCATCGCGCTCAACATGGTGGCAGAAATCGCCCGCGATCCCGAAACCCACGGCCTGCCGATTTCAGGCATTGGCGGCATCACGACATGGCGCGATGCGGCAGAGTTCATCGCGCTCGGTTGCGGCACGGTGCAAGTCTGTACGGCGGCCATGACCTACGGGTTCAAGGTCGTGGAAGAAATGATCGACGGTCTGTCGGACTGGATGGATTCGAAGGGCTATGAAACGCTCGACGATTTCCGCGGCATGGCCGTGCCGCAGGTTTCAGACTGGCAATATCTGAACCTGAACTATGTCACCAAGGCGCGCATCGATCAGGATCTCTGCATCAAGTGCGGTCGCTGTCACATTGCCTGCGAGGACACTTCGCATCAGGCAATCACCAATCTCGTCAATGGCGCGCGCCATTTCGAGGTGATCGATGAGGAATGCGTGGGCTGCAATCTCTGCGTCAATGTCTGCCCGGTCGAGGACTGCATCACCATGGAGCAGATCGGCGGCGTCGATCCACGCACCAAGGCGCCGATCGCACCGGATTACGCCAACTGGACCACGCATCCGAACAACCCGATGGCTGTGACGGAAGCGGCGGAGTAAAACATGATCCCGAAAAGTTGTTCGACTTTTCGGACAAGATCATGCGGAAAAAACAGCCAGCGATCAACAATGAAAAGCGCCGGGCAAAACCCGGCGTTTTTCGTTTAGCCCGTCAGGCGATCAGACGATCAGTCCCTCGGCGCGCAAGGTCTTCCAGAGTTCATCCGGGATAGTCTGCTCGAACCATGCCACATTGGCGCGGATCTGGTCCGGCGTGCGAGCGCCGACGAGAATGCAGCTAACCGCCGGATGCATCATCGGGAACTGGACGGCGGCAGCGGCCAAAGGCACGTTAAAACCATCGCAAATATCGTGCAGCCGTTCGGTGCGGGCGATGATTTCGGCAGGCGCATCGGCATAGTTGAACTTCTGCTGTCCGCCGCGCGGCGAAGCCAGAATGCCCGAGTTGAACACACCGGCCACGACCAGCGCCATGCCGCGCTTTTGCACCAGCGGCAGAAATTCCTTTTCCGCGTCCTGATCCAGCAGCGAGTAACGTCCGGCCAGAAGCGAGCAATCGAGATCGGCTTCGTCCAGCGCATCGCGAATGGCCTGCCATTCATTGACGCCGAGGCCGAAGCCCTTGATGTTGCCCGCATCGCGCAGTTCGGTCAGTGCACGAAAACCGCCGCCCTTGGTCAGCGCGCCCCAATGGTGCTCGTGCAGATCGGCATGAGTGACGCGACCGATATCGTGGACATAGAGCAGATCGATATCGGGATAGCCGAGCCGCTGCTGGCTGTCGTCGAAACTTCGCATGATGCCGTCATAGCTGTAATCGAAGACTTCCTGAAACTTGAGCCCGTTGCACCAGCCGGAATCGAATTCGTTCTTCGGCGGCGCTGGCGGCAGCTTGCGCCCGGCGCGCTCGGTGGTCATCAGGCGGCCAACCTTGGTGGAAATGACGAAAGGCTCGCTCGTTTCCCGGAGCATATCACCCAGAAGATGCTCGCTGCGGGTGTAACCATACATCGGCGCAGTATCGAAATAGCGGATGCCGCTGTCCCAACCTGCTTGCAACAGCGCTGTCGCATCTGCACGCGAGACAGGCTCGTAAAGCCCGCCCAGCGGCGCAGTCCCCAGACCAAGCGCCGTGACTGACAGACCGGTGCGGCCCAGCACCCGCCGTTCGGTGGCCTTGAATCCCATGAAATCCTCACTTCCTCACACCGCGCATGACCGGCGGCGTTCTCCCATTCGCCGAACTGATAATGCACATCGCGAAAACTGTGAAACGGTTTTCGCGATGTGTCTGGAACAAATTGTATGGAATTCAGCTGTCCTTGAAACGCGCCTGAATGCTCTGCGACAGCAGGGCCACCGGGCGGGTCAGGTCACCGGGCGGGTTCCACAGCAGCTCCTCGATCTCGCTGGAAGCCACCGGCACCTGACCATCCTTCAGTGTCAGATGGAAAAGCTCCGCTTCCACGGTCGCGTCCACCTCATTGGCGGCAGGGGCTGACATCTTCGCCGCATAGCGCAACTGGCTCGCGTCGATATGGATGCCAAGCTCTTCCTCGATCTCGCGGATCAGCGCGATTTCGGGTTGTTCGCCCGCATCGATCTTGCCTCCGGGCTGGAAGAAGATGGTGCTACCGCGCTTGCGCACCAGCAGGAAATGGCCTGCCTCGTCGCGGATGATGGCTGCTGAAATGCGAATCGTTTTCATGATGCGGCAGGTTCGTCCCGCGGGCGAATTCCGTCAAGGATGATGGCGCTGACCACTGCCGCCGTTTCGTCGTAAAAGCCCGGCTTTTGGGTGCGGTCTTCCAGTATTGCGGAAATCTGCACCGAGAAATCCGAATAATGCTGTGTTACCGCCCAGATCGTGAAGATCAGGTGGTAAGGGTCGACGGGCACGATGCGCTTTTCCGCGATCCAGCGATGAATGACAGCCGCCTTTTCATCCACAAGCTGCTTCAGATGCCCCTTCAGAAAATCGGAAATGGCTGGCGCGCCGTGCAGAATTTCATTGGCGAACAGCCGCGAAGCCTCCGGCTTTTTGGCTGAAATTTCCAGCTTCACCGCGATATAGCGGCGCAATTCATCCAGCGGATCGCCTTCCGGATCGATATTCTCGAAGGGCTCCAGCCAGGTGGCGAGCGTGTCTTCCAGGACCGTCACATAGATGTTCTGCTTGCGCGGAAAATAATAGAGGAGATTGGGCTTCGACATCCCCGCCTTCTCGGCGATCTGGTCGATGGTCGAGCCGCGAAATCCATAGTTTGAAAACACTTCCAGCGCCGCGTCGAGAATGAGCCGGCGATTGATGCCCTGAATGCGCGTCGCGCCTTCCGTCTTCTCATGTGCAGCCGGATCGGCATGCGTGGGGGATGAGGCAGATGGGGGTGCGGAAGGGGCTGTGGCCATTTGACACCTTTCGGCAGTGTAGAATTTTTCAAAAGCGCTTGACCGTCTTCGAACGCTCTTCTAGCCTGCATTTTGACCAACTAGTCAAGTTTTTGCAATTCAGGCAAGAATATTGTGGCCAAAGAGCCGGGTCGCGGGAACATTTTAAGCGGGTGGATACGAGCCAGAACCAGAATTGGCGGGGTATCCAACGCATCCATACAATGAGGAGGTCGAGCGCATGGTGCTCACCAGCAATCTCAGAGTCAATGGCGACCGCCTGTGGGACAGCCTGATGGATATGGCCAAGATTGGCCCGGGCCTGCGCGGCGGCAATAATCGCCAGACGCTGACCGATGAAGACGGCGAAGGTCGCAAGCTTTTCCAGTCATGGTGCGAAAAGGCCGGACTGTCGATGACCGTCGACACCATGGGCAACATGTTTTTCCTTCGCCCCGGCGAAGATGCCGATGCCGACCCTGTCTATATGGGCAGCCATCTCGACACACAGCCGACCGGCGGCAAATATGACGGCGTTCTGGGTGTGTTGGGCGGCCTCGAAGTCATGCGCACGCTGAACGACATGAATATCCGCACCAAGCGCCCGATCGTGGTCACCAACTGGACCAATGAGGAAGGCACCCGCTTTGCGCCTGCCATGCTGGCTTCGGGCGTGTTCGCAGGCGTGCTGGATCAGGACTGGGCCTATGCGCGCACCGACGCCAAGGGCAAGAAGTTCATCGATGAGCTGGAGCGCATCGGCTGGAAAGGCGACGAGCCCGTCGGCAAGCGGAAAATTCACGCCATGTTCGAACTGCATATCGAACAGGGACCGATCCTTGAGGCTGAAAACAAGGATATCGGCGTCGTCAGCCATGGTCAGGGCCTGTGGTGGCTGCAAGTGACGCTGACCGGCAAGGAAGCGCATACCGGCTCGACGCCGATGAAGATGCGCAAGAATGCCAGCCTCGGCCTTGGCAAAATGCTGCAACTCGTCAACGAAATCGCCATGGCGCATCAGCCGGATGCCGTTGGCGGCGTCGGCCATATCGACGTCTCGCCCAATTCGCGCAATGTCCTGCCGGGCACGGTCGTGTTCACGGTGGATTTCCGCTCGCCCAATCAGGCTGTGCTCGACGGCATGAAAGCGCGCTTCGAAAAGGAAGCGCCGAAGATTGCCGAGGAACTGGGCATCGGCATTGAGATCGAAGTGGCTGGCCATTTCGATCCTGTCACTTTCGACAAGGGCTGTGTGGAAGCCATCCGCAATGCCGCCGAACGGCTTGGTTACAGCCATCGCGATCTCGTTTCCGGTGCTGGCCACGATGCCTGCTGGGTCAATCGCGTTGCACCGACGGCAATGGTCATGTGCCCATGCGTCGACGGTTTGAGCCACAATGAAGATGAGGAAATTTCGAAGGACTGGGCGTCGGCTGGGACCGACGTGCTTCTGCATGCCGTATTGGAGACTGCTGAAATTGTAAGCTGATTTCACTGCCATCCAATACGGCTTCTGTTTCGCAACAAAACCAAAAAGGGGAACGAACAGTGGCCAGTAAAGTGATCAAGGGCGGCACAGTCATCACTGCCGACCGCACCTTTAAAGCCGACGTTCTCATCGAAGGCGAGAAGATTGCTGCCGTTGGCGACAATCTGACCGACGATGAAATTATCGACGCCACCGGCTGTTATATCATGCCCGGCGGCATCGATCCGCATACCCATCTGCAAATGCCCTTCATGGGAACCTATTCGTCGGACGATTTCGACACCGGCACAGCGGCAGCGCTTGCGGGCGGCACCACCATGGTCGTCGATTTCGTGCTGCCGGATTCCGAGGGCAATCTGCTCGACGCGCTTCAGGAATGGTTCCAGAAGGCGGGCAAGGCGCGCACCGATTATTCGTTCCACATGGCCATCACCGGCTGGAACGAGCGTACCTTCAACGAGATGGCCGAAGTGGTGAAGCGCGGCATCAACACCTTCAAGCATTTCATGGCCTATAAGGGCGCGCTGATGGTGAATGACGACGAGATGTTCGCCTCGTTCCAGCGCTGCGCAGAACTGGGCGCCATGCCGCTCGTTCACGCTGAAAACGGTGATGTCGTCGCCCATTTGCAAGCCAAGCTGATGGCCGAAGGCAATAACGGACCGGAAGCCCATGCCTATTCGCGCCCGCCGGAAGTCGAAGGCGAAGCCACCAACCGCGCCATCATGATCGCCGATCAGGCGGGCGTGCCGCTTTATGTGGTGCATGTTTCCTGCGAGCAGAGCCATGAAGCGATCCGCCGCGCCCGGCAGAAGGGTATGCGCGTCTTCGGCGAGCCGCTGATCCAGCACCTGACGCTGGATGAAAGCGAATATCATAACAAGGACTGGGATTATGCCGCGCGCCGCGTGATGTCGCCGCCCTTCCGTGACAAGGTCAATCAGGACAGCCTGTGGGCAGGCCTTGCGGCTGGCAGCCTGCAATGCGTCGCGACCGACCATTGCGCCTTCACAACCGAGCAGAAGCGCTATGGCATCGGCAATTTCGTCAAGATCCCGAACGGTACCGGCGGCCTTGAAGAACGCCTTCCGGTTTTGTGGTCGCGCGGTGTTCGCACCGGTCGCCTGACGCCGAACGAATTCGTTGCGGTGACGTCGACCAACATTGCGAAGATCCTCAACATCTATCCGCAAAAGGGCGCTGTCCTGCCGGGAGCCGATGCCGATCTGGTCATCTGGGATCCGGAAGCCACCAAGAAGGTTTCGGCCAAGACACAGCACTCCTCCATCGATTACAATGTGTTCGAAGGTTTCGAGCTGAAGGGCCTGCCGGTCGTGACGCTCTCTCGCGGTCGCGTTGCCTTCAACAAGGGCAAGGTTACGGCCGAGCCGGGCGACGGTCGCTTCATCGAACGCGAGCCGAACGGCGCCGTGAACAAGGCATTGTCGCAGTGGAAGGAAATCGTTGCTCCGCGTAAGGTAGAACGCAGCGCAGAACATATGCCGATAGGAGTCTGACACATGGCTCTAGCTCAGCTTCGGGAACCGCGCATGAATGTAAATGACAGCATGGCCCCGGAGCGGGGCTTGGGTGATGCGCAGACGGTGATCGACATCAAGGATCTGTCATTGGTTTTCGAGACCAATGACGGGCCAGTCCATGCGCTGTCCAATATCAACCTCGCGATCCAGCGTGGCGAGTTCGTTTCCTTTATCGGTCCTTCGGGTTGCGGCAAGACCACGCTGATGCGTGTGGTCGCCGATCTCGAACAGCCGACTTCCGGTTCGGTCACGGTCAACGGCAAAACGCCCGCGAATGCGCGTCTCGACCGGTCCTATGGCTATGTGTTTCAGGCAGCAGCCTTGTTTCCATGGCGCACGATCGAGGACAATATCGGCCTGCCGCTGGAAATCATGGGCTATTCCCGGGCGGAGCGTCAGGAGCGGATCGAGAAGAATCTCGCGCTCGTCAATCTGACCGGCTTTGGCAAAAAGTTCCCATGGCAGCTTTCCGGCGGCATGCAGCAGCGCGCTTCCATTGCACGTGCGCTGTCGTTTGACCCCGACATGTTGCTGATGGACGAACCCTTCGGCGCGCTTGATGAAATCGTGCGCGACCACCTCAATGAACAGCTTCTGAAACTCTGGGCGGCGACGCGCAAGACCGTGATCTTTGTCACCCATTCGATCCCGGAAGCCGTGTTTCTTTCCACCAAGATCGTCGTCATGAGCCCGCGTCCGGGCCGCATTCATGAAATCATCGACTGCGATCTTGGACCGGACCGCACGCTGGATATTCGTGAATCAGAAGCTTTCCTGAAAATCGCCCATCGCGTGCGCGAAGGCCTGCGGCTGGGGCATATTCATGAGTAAAGCTCGCAGCCCATATTTTATCATACGAGGCCGAAGATGAAGGCCTTCCTGCACGACAAATTCATTCCCGTGACGACGGTTCTCGCCGTGTTCGTCGCGCTCTGGTATGGGCTGGCGGTCTTTCTGAATGCGCCCTTCGAACGCGATCAGGCTGAGCGCGCCGGAACCGAGATTTCGTTTTCCACGCTCGTCGCCAATACGATGAGCCAGGAGCGCCCCGTTCTGCCCGCGCCGCATCAGGTGGCGCAGGAAATCTGGAAGACCGTCTTCGAAGTCAAGCCAAGCTCCAAGCGCAGCCTCGTCTATCACGGCTGGGTCACGCTTTCCTCGACGCTGCTCGGCTTCGCACTCGGTTCGCTTCTTGGCATTGCGCTGGCGGTCGGCATCGTCCATTCGCGCACGCTCGACAGGAGCCTGATGCCGTGGATCATCACCTCGCAGACGATCCCGATCCTCGCCATCGCGCCAATGATCATCGTGGTGCTGAACGCCATCGGCATATCGGGCCTGCTGCCGAAAGCCTTCATATCGACCTATCTGTCCTTCTTCCCCGTTGCCGTTGGCATGGTGAAGGGGTTGCGGTCGCCGGATGTCATGCATCTCGACCTCATGCGCACTTATAATGCGTCACGGGCGCAGGTGTTCTGGAAGCTGCGCTGGCCAGCGGCCATGCCGTTTCTCTTCACATCGATGCAGATTGCCGTTGCCATCAGCCTTGTTGGCGCAATCGTCGGCGAATTGCCGACCGGCGCCGTGGCAGGACTGGGCGCGCGCTTGCTCGCCGGTTCATATTACGGGCAGACGGTGCAGATTTGGGCGGCACTCATCGCCGCTGCCGTCATGGCCGGCGTCTTGGTGGCATTGGTCGGGCTGGTGGCGCGCATCGTCAACAGCCGCATGGGCGCAAAGCCGGAAAGGGCGACGGCATGATGACCGGCATCCTCTCCCTGATCGCCATCATTGCGGTGTCGTGGGTGATTGTGGGCTGGGTTTCCAGCCTCAAGGCCCGCACCCCGCAAGGCCAGAAACTGCTCGACATCGCGGTTCCTGCCCTGTTCGGCATCGCCATGCTGGTGCTGTGGGAAGCAGCCGTCCGGCTGTTTGCCATACCGCAAGTGCTGCTACCCGCACCTTCCGCCATCTGGGCACGGATCGTCGATTCCGTGCCGATCCTCTGGGCGGATTTCCGCCAGACCTTCATGAAGGCGGTCATCATCGGTTATGTCGCCGGTTGTGGGCTTGGCTTCATCACGGCCATCGTTGCAGACCGCATCCCCTTCCTGCGCAAGGGCCTGTTGCCGCTTGGCAATCTGGCGGCGGCGCTGCCCATCGTCGGCGTCGCGCCGATCATGGTGATGTGGTTTGGTTTCGGCTGGGAGTCGAAGGCTGCCGTCGTCATCATCATGACCTTCTTCCCCATGCTGGTGAATACGGTCGCAGGCCTTGCCAGCACCGGTTCAATGGAACGCGACCTGATGGAGACCTATGGCTCCAATTACTGGCAGACGCTGGTGAAGCTGCGCCTGCCCGCCGCCATGCCCTTCATCTTCAACGCGCTGAAGATCAATTCCACACTTGCGCTGATTGGCGCTATCGTGGCCGAATTCTTCGGTACGCCGATTGTCGGCATGGGCTTCCGCATTTCGGCTGAGATCGGCCGCATGAATGTGGACATGGTCTGGGCCGAGATTTTCGTCGCCGCTCTGGCGGGATCGCTCTCATACGGGCTGATCGCGCTGATCGAGCGCAAAGTGACATTCTGGCACCCTTCTTACAGGCGGGGGTGAAGCCTTTCCCGCAAAAGCGCGAAATGCTTTTGCGGGAAATGCGTAAATGTAAGCAGATCCGGTATCCGCCAACATAAGGCGGGACCGTCAACCAGAGGAGAACCAAGCATGAAGAAGGCACTATCCATAGGCCTCGCAACAGCCGGACTTGCTCTAGCACTCATGAGCACGACGGCCATGGCCGCAGACAAGCTGACCTTGCAGCTCAAATGGGTCACGCAAGGCCAGTTCGCGGGCTATTACGTGGCCAAGGACAAGGGTTTCTATGATGAAGAAAAGCTCGACGTCGAGATCAAGCCGGGCGGTCCGGACGTTGCGCCACCACAGGTGATCGCCGGTGGCGGTGCGGATGTGGTGGTCGACTGGATGCCGTCGGCGCTCGCCACCCGCGAAAAGGGCGTACCGCTGGTCAACATCGCCCAGCCTTTCAAGAAGTCGGGCATGATGCTGACCTGCCGTAAGGAAACCGGCATCACCAAGCCGGAAGATTTCAAGGGCCGCACGCTGGGCGTCTGGTTCGGCGGCAATGAATATCCGTTCCTTTCCTGGATGAACCATCTGAAAATCCCGACCACCGGCGGCAAGGATGGCGTTACCGTTCTGAAGCAGGGCTTCAACGTGGACCCGCTGATCCAGAAGCAGGCCGACTGCATCTCGACCATGACCTATAACGAATATTGGCAGGTGATCGATGCCGGTATTCCGGCCGACCAGCTTGTCGTCTTCCCTTATGAAGAACAGGGCGTGGCGACGCTGGAAGACGGGCTCTATGTGCTTGAGAAGAGCCTTGATGATCCGGCTATGGTCGACAAGCTGGCACGCTTTGTCCGCGCTTCGATGAAGGGCTGGCAATATGCGTCCGAACATCCTGATGAAGCCGCCGACGTCATTCTCGACAATGATTCTTCCGGTGCGCAGAAGAAGGAAGTTCAGGAGCGCATGGTCAAGGAAATCGCCAAGCTGATCGACGGCTCGGATGGCACGCTCGATGTTGCCGCTGCCGACCGCACGGTTGAAACGCTGCTTGGCGGCGGTTCCGATCCGGTCATCACCAAGAAGCCGGAAGGCGCATGGACCGCCAAGGTCACCGATGCGATGAAGAAGTAATCATCGCACTCTCAATATGAAAAAACCCGGAAGCACGCTTCCGGGTTTTTGTTTGTCTATCCAGTATGTTACTTGAATTTTTCTTCCAGAGCCACAGCCCGAACAAGCTCGCGTTGCAGACGCGCTTCTTCCTCGACCTTTGGCTTGGTGAAGCGTCCGAGCAGCAGATAGGCCACCGGCGTCACATACAGCGTCGCAATGGTTGCAAGGCCAAGACCACCGACGATCACCCAGCCGAGCGCCACGCGGGCTTCCGCCCCGGCCCCGCTTGCCAGTATCAGCGGCACGCCGCCGAGGACGGCGCAGATCATCGTCATACAGACCGGACGCAGGCGGATATTGGATGCTTCCTCAACGGCCTCCCGCACACTCAGCCCCTTGTCGCGCAACTGATCGGCGAATTCGACGATCAGAATGCCGTTCTTGGCCATGATGCCAACCAAAAGCACAAGGCCGATCTGGCTATAGACATTGAGGCTGGTGCCGGTCAGCATCATCGCGATGACAGCGCAGCCAAGACCGAGCGGTACCGTTGCCATGACGATCAGCGCACTCACGAAGCTTTCAAACTGCGCCGCCAGCACCAGCAGAATGATGATGATGGCAAAGCCGAACACCATGGCGAGACCGCTGGAGGTTTCGCTGAGCGTCGAGGCTTCGGCCAGTGGAATGATATGGCTGCCCAGCGGCAGAAGCGGCGCGGCAATTTCCTGTGCAGCGGTGAAGGCGTTGCCGAGCGCGAAATCAGCGCGCAGGCCGGTGGTGATAGCCACCGAACGCTGACGCGTTTCACGATCGAGCTGCGGCGGCACCGCCTTTTCAACGACGGTCGCGATGGACGACATCGGCACATAGCGACCGTCCGCCGCTTTCATGAAGATGTTTTCCAGATCGGTCGGGTCATTGATCGGATTGGTGGTCGCGACGAATTTCACGTCGAAACTGCGGTCGCCCACATAGACCGAGCCAATCTTGCGCCCGTCCAGCACCGACTGCACGGCATTGGCGAGGCCGGTAATGTCGATGCCAAGATCGGAGGCGCGTTCACGGTTGATCTCGACAGAAAGCTGCGGTTGTGTCGGCTCCACCGAAAGGCGCGGCTGCACAAAGCGCGGATCTTTTTCCAGCGCCGCGACGACGGCCTGCGCGGCAGGCTGAAGCTTGGCGTAATCACTGCCGACGATGGCGAATTGCAGTCCGTTACCGGCGCCGCGAATACCGAGACTGTTCGGCTGCGTCGAGAAAATGCGCACGGCGGTAATGTTCTGCACCCGCTTGGTGATATCCGCCATGATCTCCTGCTGGCTGCGGTGACGCTCCTTCCATGGCGCAAGCGTCAGCACCATGAAACCATTATTGGAAGAGCCGCCGGAACCGGCAATGGCATAGGTGGTGACAATCTCGCCATCGTCGCGCAATGGCTGGATTGCCTCCTCGATCTTGTTGAGCTGCGATTGCAGGAAGTCAACGCTGATGCCTTGTGGCCCGTTGATACGCAGCACCGCCACGGCACGGTCTTCAGACGGCGTCAGTTCCTGACGGATCGTGCCAAAGACGGCAACCGATGCGCCGCCGAAAAGCAGTGCAACCAGCACGACGACCCATGGCGCGGCCAAACAGGCATGAAGGGTCTTGCGATAGAAACTTGCAAGCCCGCCGCCAATACGGCGCAGGAAAAGCGGACCATGCGCGCCTTCGGTCTCGCCGCTGCCTTCTTTCAGAAAGCGCGAGGCCAGCATCGGGCAAAGCGTCAGCGCCACCACAGATGACAGCAAAACGGCAATGGCCAGCACGAAGCCGAACTCGCGGAACAATCCGCCCGCCTGCCCCGGCAGAAACGAAATCGGCACGAACACGGCAGCCAGTGTCAGCGTGGTCGCGATGACGGCGAAGAACACTTCCTGCGTGCCAAGCACGGCAGCAGCGCGCGGGCCCATGCCCTGATTGCGCCGTCGCACGACATTTTCCAGCACCACGATGGCGTCATCGACCACAAGACCGGTCGCAAGCACCAGCGCCAGCAATGTCAGGATGTTGATGGAAAAGCCCGCGAGATAGATCGCCGCAACGGTGCCGATCAACGCCACCGGCATGGACAGGGCCGGAATGAGCGTGGCGCGAATATCCCACAGGAACATGAAGATGATGGCCACCACGATGATCACCGAAGCGATCAGCGCAATCTCGACTTCATGGATAGCGCCGTTGATGAAGCTTGCATCATCGCTGGTGACGGCGATGTTGACACCCGGCGGCAGGGTTTGCTGGAGATTAGCAACGGCAGCGCGGACGCCTTGCGAAATATCGAGCGTGTTGGACTGCGCCTGACGCACAATGCCCAGACCGATAGCCATCTTGCCATTGGAACGCACTGCCGAACTTTCGACATCCGGCCCGAGGGTCACAGTGGCGACATCACGGATCTGCGTGCGGCCCTTGATGTAGACATTCTCGAAATCTTCGGGCTTTTCCAGATTGGCCGTCGCACGCACCACGATGGCCTGATCGGAGCTGCGCAGCGATCCCGCTGGCGCATCCAGCCCCATGGAATTGAGCGCGGTCGCCACATCGGCCAGCGTCAGCCCGTAGCTCGCAAGGCGCGCCTGATTGATGTCGATGCGGAAAATCTTGGCGCGGTCGCCGTTAATCTGCACATCGGCCACGCCCGGCACAGCCGACAGCACGTCCTGAATCTGGTCTTCGATCAGCACGGTCATGTCGTCCACGGACATGGTGTCCGAGGTGACGGCCAGTCGCATCACGGGATCGGCATTCGAATCCGCCTTGATGATGCGCGACGGATCGGCTGCTTCCGGCACCGTGTTGGCAACGCGTGAAATCGCATCGCGCATATCGGCGGCAGCAACATTGAGATCGACACCGTCGTTGAACTCGACCGTCACACGGCTGCGCTCGAAGGACGATGTCGAGGAAATCGACTTGACGCCGGACACGCGCGCAACGGCGTTTTCCAGAACCTGCGTCAACTGGCGGTCGATGGTTTCGGCGGACGCGCCGCTGAAATCCGTGCTGATCGTGACGACGGGACGATCGACATCGGGCAATTCGCGAATATCGACGCCGGTGATAGCGGCAAGACCTGCCACGACAATCAGAACATTGATGACGAAAGCGAAGACCGGGCGACGAATGAAAAGCGCCGTCGAGCCGCCGCGCTCAGCGGATGATGATTTATGACTGCTCACCAGCGCCCCCTCAACCGGCTACAGGTTTTGCAGCCGCGGGATCGGCGCGGGCTGTGCCCTGCTCGTCCATCACGCGAACGGGTGCTTCATCGCGAACGGTCTGGACCCCTTGGGTGACGATCATGTCGCCCTGCTTGATGGGACCATCCAGAAGAATGCTGGTGGCATTGCGCTGCACGACCCGCACCGCGACCTTCTTCGCCAGCCCCTCTTCGATGCGCCAGATGTAAGAGCCGTCAGCGCCCCACTGGATCGCCAGCGGATCGACGGATGGAAAACGGCTGCCGGGGAAAAGCACCGTGACATAGAACGACATGCCTGCGCGCAACCGGTCTTCCGAATTGTCGACCTCGGCCCGCACATGCAACGTGCGGCTTGCCTCGTCGATCATATTGTCGACGGCATTGATCTCGCCCTTGTGGGTTTCACCCGGAAAGGCGGTTGTTGCCGCGGTCAGCGGCTGGCCCACCTTGATCTGCGGCGCAAAACGTTCGGGAACCCAGATATCGACCAGCATCTTGGAGCGGTCATCCACGCGCGCAATGGAGGTCTGGGCCGTGACATAGTTGCCCGCATTGACGGGCAGAATACCGACCACACCAGAAATCGGCGAGCGCACCGTGCGGCGGCTCAAGGCAAGCTGCGCATCCTTCAAGGCAAGCTGCGCATTGGCGACACCCAGCTCGGCTTCAACAGCCTGAACACCGGTTGCGGTGTTCGTCGCTCTCAGGCGTTCGATACGCTGGCGGGTTGTCTCCGCATCTTTCAGGGCCGTTTCGGCCTTGGCGACGGCAATCGTCTCGGTGTCGGAATCAAGTTCTGCAATCGCATCGCCCGCCTTGACGGTGTCGCCGGCCTTGACGAAAAGCTTGTTCATATAACCGCTGGAATAAGGCGTGATCGACACGGTGCTGAGCGCACGCGCGGAGCCGATGGCGGTCAAACGGTTATTGATGGTTTCTTCGCTTGCCGGTTCGACGACGACCAGTGGCGCCCTCGCGCCGGATCTGGCAGCGGATTGCTGAGAGCGGGACGCATCGGCGCCAGCAGCGGCGTTCTCCGACGCTGCATTTTTCTGTTTATAGGCGTACCAGCCGCCCGCAGCGGCCAGAACGATAAGCAGGCAGACGACAATCTGCTTCCACGATTTCATTAAGCTCTCCGGCAGAACCCGTCCCATCGCTGCCCGACAGGTCCCGTCTTTTGAAAAATATACTTTTTTGCTCGACACGTCGAATGTCTGACCATTTGCGGCAACCATTCGACACAATGGTTACCGCCTGCCCATGACAGAGATTCGATGGAGAAATAGCTAACACTTCCCCATATTGCTTTTTTGCATCGCCTCCCGAGAAGGTCGAATTAAATTTCCGTAATCCTTGCCAGCAATCTGTCGCCAGCTCAATTCAATCGATACAATAATGCCTGTTGGAAATCTGCTCCGCCACCATATATAGGAAGCTATATTTATTGCAGTCTCGAGACTCACAAGCATATTGGGCATATCGGGGCATATCAGACGCGCTGTATCGGCCAACAGCCCCAGACGCCGTCTATTTGGAATCAGGTTATGGCGGTTGTTGAAAAGACCATAGATCCGAGCGACGTTCCGATGGAGGCCACTGTGCAGGACGGAAGCGCGGAAGATCGCACGTCGCCTGCGCAATTCACGCGCCTGCGCTGGCAGAACCGTCTTTCCAGCAAACTGCTTCTGCTTATCGTACTCGCCGTTCTCGTGGCGGAAGTTCTGATTTTCGTGCCGTCCATCGCCAATATGCGCCTGCGCTGGCTGACATCGCGCCTTGATACGGTGGGCGCGGTCAGCGAAGTACTGGCAGCGAGCGCGAATATGGACGTCCCGCGCGCCATTCAGGACAAGGTTCTGCTCGTCACCGGCACCAAGGCGATTGCGCTGCGTGAAGCCGGCGCTTCTCGCCTGCTCGCCATGTCGGAAATTCCGGGCAAGATCGATCAGGTCATCGACCTCGATAATGTCAGTGAAGCCGCATCTATATGGGACGCTTTCAGCACACTTTTCTCCGGCGGTGACCGAACGCTGCGCATCTATGGTTCAGTGTCGCCGACAAGCGCGCCTGGCCGGGTGATTGAAATCGTCACTTCCGATGCGCCCATGCGGCGCGCCATGCTGCTTTATGCCCGCAACGTGGCCGTGATCTCGCTGATTATATCCGTGATTGCCGCCAGCCTGATCTATCTCATCATTCACGAAATGCTGCTGCGCCCGGTGCGCATCATGCATCGCAACATGATCGACTTTGCAACGACGCCGGACAATCCGGCGCTCATTCTGGTGCCGGAAAACCGCAAGGACGAGTTCGGCATCGCCCAGCGGCAGATTTCCCACATTCAGAGCGATTTGCAGCGCACGCTGAAGGAACAGAAGCATCTTGCCGATCTCGGGCTTGCCGTGTCGAAGATCAATCACGACATGCGCAACATTCTGGCCTCCGCGCAGTTGATGTCCGACCATCTGGCGGACGCCAAGGACCCGATGGTGAAGCGTTTCGCGCCCAAGCTCATCCGCACGCTCAGCCGCGCGATCAGCTATTCGGAAAGCGTGATTGCCTATGGCCGCTCGCAGGAAGCGCCGCCAAGGCCGCGCCGTGTCAACCTGCACGCAATCGTCACGGATGTGCAGGAAAGCCTCAATCTGGAAAGCGAGAGCGGCATCGAGTTCGACAATCGCATTCCGGACGATTTCGAACTGAACGTCGATTCGGAGCAGCTGTTCCGCGTGCTCAGCAATCTGTGCCGCAATTCCGTGCAGGCGATGGAGCGCGACGATACCGGCGGCGCTGCGGCTGTAAAGCGCCTGACGCTCTCATCCGGACGAATCGGCACCACGGCCGTCATCGGCGTCGAGGATACGGGTCCCGGCCTGCCGCAAAAGGCGCGCGATAACCTCTTCACGGCATTCAAGGGTTCGACACGCAGCGACGGCACCGGACTGGGCCTCGCAATCGCGCAGGAGCTTATCCGCGCCCATGGCGGCAGTATCGAGCTTCGGGAAGACCGCCCAATCGGCGCGCATTTCGAGATTCGCCTGCCTGATTTGCCTGCGCAGCGTGAAAGAGAACAAACGCGGCGGGAGGAAACCGCCTGACTGGGGAAAAACCCCAGGGAAAACAACGGTGGAGAAGCCCGGAAAACCGGGCTTTGACAAGAAATATTCACATAACGGCATTTTTTTCTCAGAAGACGCTTGCATTTAGTAATGGGTCCGATTATCAACCGCCCATCGCCGCAGCGAGCGGCACAAAGGCAAGCACCCGTAGCTCAGCTGGATAGAGCACCAGACTACGAATCTGGGGGTCAGAGGTTCGAATCCTTTCGGGTGCGCCATTTCTTTTCAAGCATTTAGCGAAGATTTCAAGATAGACTGATCGACAGATCGGCTTCGCTTTTTTGCTTATCCGCCTTCAGATCGGAACACGTCCACTCAAAATCAGGCTGCTGAAATAGCTTCGGCTCGTTGCTTTCGATGCGCTGCTGAATGCAGCGACATGGCTGCGGTCGCCTACTCCACCGAATCCATAACGCACTGATATGTAACGCCTTGAGAGGTGATCGCGATTTTCGTCAACGTCTCGTACGCGATTCCATAGCCCTCGCCTGCAAACTTGCTGCCGGAAGCGGATGGTAGCTTTTCAAGAAGACGGTCGCGACTAAAGGCGCTCAATCGAATATGGTCAGGATCGTCAGGCGACGTGAAAACATCGATGACATTGTCATGGTCACAGACATAAGAGATACGGTCCTGATCGGCCTCAGCATGGGCCAGAGAGGGCATCAGGATTAAAACGGCACCAAACAGCCAACGCATGAAAACTCCCTCCTGAGGCCCCGAAACGCGCCCCGCCTGAACGGCGTGAGCAAACGCCCATATCTTCCCGTTTAAGCACATCCTGTTTGAAAGCCGCTTCGTTCTTCGAACGATAGCTCGATTGGATGCGCGATGTTCTCACATAACGAACTGCAAGCAATCCGCGCAAGGGAGCATCGAAGCAACCGATGCGAAAAGCGGAACGAGCAAGCGCATTGCGCAAACATCAGCGCCAGTCATGCAGCATTTTTTCCTGGAGAAGAAGTGGTGCCCGGAGGCGGATTCGAACCACCGACACGCGGATTTTCAATCCGCTGCTCTACCAACTGAGCTATCCGGGCATCCTGTAGCAAGCACTTGGTCTTGCCGTGTGGCGGTGTAGGTGTCCGCCGGAAGTGGGTGGGTTATAGCATTAAATTTCGCGCTGTCCAGCACCGTATCGCATTTTTTATGCGCTTTTCTCACAGTTTCTCTAATGAATTGATTTCACAAGAGAAAAAGCGTCAAAAAGCCTAATTATCGCCCTCGTCCTCTTCGCCCAGGGGCTTGCCGGGGATGACATAGCTTCCCGAAAGCCAGCGATTGAGATCGATGCTTTTGCAGCGCGGCGAACAGAAAGGATAGCTGTCACGCACCGAAGGCTTGCCGCATTCCGGGCAAGGTCGTGTCGGGCGCAGCGGCGTCACGCGGGCGCCTGCTGCTGCGGATATGTCCTTCTTGCCGTTCATGGCTTAAACCTTAAACTTTTCCGGTGCTCCAGTTGGCATAGACCGGATAATCACCGTCAGCCAACAGGCTTACGGTTTCCTGGAGCGGCAGGCCGACCACATTGCTGTAGGAGCCAACCAGTTTGACGACAAAGCTGCCTGCAAGGCCCTGTATGGCGTAGCCGCCAGCCTTGCCGCGCCATTCTCCTGAAGAGAGATAGGCGTCAATCTGCTGGCGCGACAGGCGCTCGAAGCGCAGGCGCGTTTCCACCAGGGTCTGGCGCAGATTGCCATTCGGCAAAATGAGGCAGACGCCCGTGAAGACCTTATGGGTGCGACCCGACAAAAGACGTAAGCATTCACGCGCCTCATCGGCGGTTTCCGCCTTGGGCAGAATGCGCCGCCCAACCGCGACGACCGTATCGGCCGCGAGCAGGAAGGGCTTGGCGAAATTGGCGTCGCTCTTCAGCTGCGCCAGCGCCGCTTCCGCCTTTTCACGCGACAGACGGCGCGCCAGCGAGCGCGGATGCTCGCTACGCTGCGGCGTCTCGTCTATGTCGGCAGGCTGGATATGATCCGGCTCGATACCGGCCTGCCCCAGCAGTTCAATCCTGCGAGGAGACCCGGAAGCCAGAACCAGCTTGTGTTGCGCAACTGTCGTCAAGAACACCCCCGAAACGGCTGCCCGTGCGTGATAAGCTTACTTGAAGCGGTAGGTGATGCGACCTTTGGTCAGATCATAAGGGGTCATTTCGACCAGAACCTTGTCACCGGCCAGAACGCGGATGCGGTTCTTGCGCATACGGCCAGCCGTATGAGCGATGATTTCATGTTCGTTTTCGAGCTTCACGCGGAACATTGCATTCGGCAGCAGTTCCGTAACAACACCCGGAAATTCGAGGACTTCTTCTTTCGCCATGCGATACCTGTTTCTTTCTTCGATAAAAGCGTCCGAAAATGGACTCTGATCCTAAATTTGGCCGGAACCTATATGATTAGGCGGCATTTGTGAACAACGGAATTCCGTGAACTTATTTCGGGCTGAATCGCTGCAAAATCTGCGTCTTCAACCGATCCCGCACATCGCGATAAGCATTCATGATCTGCTCGCGGCTGCCGGTGACCAGCGTAGGGTCCGGCGTCGGCCAATATTCCACATCCACGGAGAAACCGCGCATGCGCTCCAGCACCGTATGGTGGGCAAGCGGTGTCAGCGTCACGATGAGATCGAAATAGCCGTCGGCCAGTTCTTCAATGCCCCGCGGCTGGCGGTCGTCGAGCGAAAGCCCCTCTTCCGAAAGCACGGCATCCACAAACGGATCACGTTCACCCCGTTTCACACCTGCGGAAGCCACATATATATTGGGTGGCAGCAGCTTTCTTGCAAGAAGTTCGGCCATTGGCGAGCGGATCGCGTTCTTGCCGCAGACGAAAAGCAGGGATGACGGCAGTTTCTGTTTCGGGCCCACATCGCCCTCTCCATCATCCTGCGCGCTCACGACATCAACAGCGACCATGCAGGCTCAACCTCGCCAATGCAGCACGCAGACAAGCGTGAACAGTCGCCGCGCCGTGTCGAAATCGACTTCGATCTTGCCCTTCAGCCGCGCCTGCAAGGTTTGCGACCCTTCATTATGCAGCCCGCGCCGCCCCATATCGATGGCTTCGATCTTGCTTGGCGTGGCCGAGCGGATTGCCTGATAATAGCTTTCGCAAACCAGGAAATAATCGCGCACCACGCGGCGCAGCGGGGTGAGCGACAATATATGCGTCGCCACATCGTCTCCGCTTTCACGGCTGATGGCAAAGATGAGCCGCGTTTCCATCAGCGAGAGTTTCAGCCTGTAGGGACCACCGGTCTCGTCGCCAATCGGGTGAAAGGAATTCTCTTCGATCAGATCGAAAATCGCGACCGCGCGTTCATGCTCGACGTCAGGCGTCGACCGCCCGATGGATTCATCGAGTTCGACATCAACAAGACGGGCATTGGGAACGCCAGCGGTCATGATGCCTCATAGATTGAGCCGAATGGCGACAGATTTGGCGTGTGCGTCGAGACCTTCGGCACGCGCGATTTCGATGGCAGCAGGGCCGAGAACCCGCAACTGGTCCGGACCGAGCTTCAGAAGCGAGGTGCGCTTCATATAGTCAAGCACGTTCAGGCCCGACGAGAACCGGGCCGAGCGCGCCGTCGGCAGCACGTGATTGCAGCCGCCGACATAATCGCCGATCACTTCCGGCGTGTGCGCGCCGATGAAAATGGAACCGGCATTGCGGATTTTCGGCAGCAGCGCTTCCGGATCAGCAACAGCGATTTCCAGATGTTCGGCAGCAATACGGTTGGCGAGCGGAATCGCCGCCTCGAAATCATCGACCAGAATAACTGCGCCGAAATCGCGCCAGCTTGCGGTAGCGGTCTGGGCGCGCGGCAGCGTCAGCAGCTGACGCTCGACCGCCGCTTCCACATCCTTCGCCAGCGCTTCGTCATTGGTCATGAGAATGGATTGCGCGGCGGTATCATGCTCTGCCTGCGCCAGCAGATCGGCAGCAATCCAGTCCGGATTGTTGTCCTTGTCGGCAATCACCAGAACTTCCGACGGACCGGCGATCATATCGATACCGACGATACCGAAGACAATGCGCTTGGCCGCCGCGACATAGGCATTGCCGGGGCCGACAATCTTGGCGACCGGCTTGATGCTTTCCGTGCCATAGGCAAGCGCTGCCACAGCCTGTGCGCCGCCAACGCGATAGATTTCCGAAACGCCTGCCAGACGCGCCGCAACCAGCACCAGCGGATTGAGAATGCCATCGGGTGCCGGAACGACCATGACGATGCGCTCGACACCCGCCACCTTGGCAGGCACGGCATTCATCAGGACCGAGCTTGGATAGCTCGCCGTGCCGCCCGGCACATAAAGGCCGACCGCCTCGATTGCCGTCCAGCGCGAACCAAGTTCAACGCCGAGCGCATCAGTATAACGGTCATCCTTGGGCAATTGCCGCGCGTGGTGGCTTTCAATACGCTCATGCGCCAGTTTCAGCGCCTCGACGGTGGATGCCGGTGCAACCTCGAAAGCTGCGTCGATTTCTGCTTCAGTGACGGCAATGCCAGTCTTTTCCAGATCGATGCGGTCAAAACGGCGCGAATAATCGATCAGCGCCGCATCGCCTTCGCGGCGCACGCGCTCAACAATTTCGCGGGCTGCGCGGTCTACATCGGCCGAAACTTCGCGCTTGCCGGACAGGAAGGCTGCGAATTGCTGTTCGAAGTTCGGATCGGTTTGTCTGAGCGTCGTGACCACGCTTGTATTCCTTTAAATAGTCCAGATAAGAGCAACCGTCCGCGTGACAGCAGACGCGATGCATGGAAGATTCATCTCATACGCCGTGACGCGGGAGCGATTCCGTTTCCCAGGCCGCGCCCAGATCCGTCAGCTGCGCTTCGATGCATTCCACCGAAAGACGGATAGCGGCATTTGCCGAGAATGTCAGTTCTATTGTGCCCGCAGGCGCCTCGCCGGGGACAAAACCGATGGTCAACAGCGACAGGACATCGTCCTGTTTCTGGCGGTCGATGCCAGTGACCTTGGCGGCAGTGACGCGGTTGAAATGCAAAGCGGCGCGGCGGCGCTGATATTGCGGCTTGCGCAGGAATTTCGGACGCGCTTCTTCCCAGACGAAGCGGTTCGCCGTCAGAACGAAGCGTTGTTCCTTGGCGATATATTGGAGGTCAGAGACTTTGAGAACCGCGTCCTGAAGATGGGCGGACAGGACCTGCAAATCCTCTTCATCCAACGCCACAAGCTTCAACATATCCATGGTCCGCACCGACTTCCTGTCATGTTCAAAACAACCGCCCCACATCGCATCCAGATTGGCGACACGGGTGGTTCACGAAGCAACTTTGCTCAATAGTTTGAGACAACTTTGCCCAATAACTTTGCATGTCGGCAGAAAAAAATCGACAGGCTTTTCAAGCCTGTGATCAATCAGCGTGCCAGAATGAAAAAGCCGGAACCTGGATTAGATCGCGTTTCGATCCGATTGCATCGGATCGGCGCTCTAATCCTTTACTCTAACGCGCATCTTATCCGAAAACCGTTTCACACTTTTCGGGATGCGCTCTAAGTTCCGGCTCTTGCCGATTATCCGCTGATGCGTTCGACATTCGCGCCGCAACGCGAAAGCTTTTCTTCGAGACGCTCGAACCCGCGATCAAGATGATAGACGCGGTTGACGACGGTTTCGCCTTCGGCGGCAAGCCCCGCAATAACCAGCGAGACCGATGCGCGCAGATCGGTTGCCATGACCTGAGCGCCCTTGAGGCGTTCCACGCCTTCAACGGTTGCGGTCTGGCCGGACAGCGAAATCTTCGCGCCAAGACGCGCCAGTTCCTGCACATGCATGAAGCGATTTTCGAAGATCGTTTCGGTGATGTGCGACGTGCCCTTGGCCTTGGTCATCAGGCCCATGAACTGTGCCTGAAGATCGGTCGGGAAGCCCGGGAACGGATCGGTGGTAACATCGACCGGATGGATGCCATGGCCGTTGCGCACAACACGCAGGCCGCTATTGGTCTCGGTGATTTCCGCACCGGCCTGACGCAGCGTATCAAGTGCCGACGAAAGCAGGCTTTCCTGCGCGCCTTCGAGCAGCACGTCACCGCCGGTCATGGCGACAGCCATTGCATAGGTGCCGGTTTCGATGCGATCAGGAATAACGCGAACGCGCGCGCCGGAAAGGCTGGTCACGCCCTGCACGTGGATCGTGCCGGTGCCAGCGCCCGTGATCTTCGCGCCCATTGCATTGAGGCAGTCGGCAAGATTGACGACTTCCGGCTCACGCGCCGGGTTTTCGATGATCGTTTCGCCCTTGGCGAGAACAGCGGCCATCAGCATGACATGCGTTGCGCCGACCGAAACTTTCGGGAAGCGATAGCGGCCACCGACAAGCCCACCCTTCGGCGCACGCGCCTTGGCATAGCCGTTTTCGATGTCGATTTCGGCACCCAGCGCCTGAAGGCAATCGAGCAGCAGATCGACCGGGCGCGTACCAATGGCGCAACCGCCCGGCAGCGACACGGTTGCTTCACCCATGCGCGCCAGAAGCGGGCCAATCACCCAGAAACTTGCGCGCATTTTCGAGACCAGCTCATAAGGCGCAGTGGTATCGACGATGTTGCGAGCCGTAAAATGGATGGTGCGGGAATAGGCGCCGTTCTGATGCTCGCGGCGGCCATTGACCGAATAATCGACGCCATGATTGCTGAGGATGCGGATCAGCTGCTCGACATCGGCCAGATGCGGCACATTTTCGAGCGTCAGCGTATCGTCGGTCAGGAGAGAAGCGATCATCAAGGGCAAAGCGGCATTTTTTGCGCCCGAGATCGGAATGATTCCATTCAGCTTATTACCGCCGACGATTTTGATGCGATCCATGCTGTTTCCCCTTCTGGGCCGGGGCTTGCCCCCGGTAATCGATTTGAAGCCGTTGGAACGCGTTTCGATCGGGATAATCGGATCAGCATTCCAACTGTTTGTTTTTAAGCACATCTTGCCCGAAAACCGGTTCACCCTTTTCGGGATGTGCTGTTGCTGCTGCCTGAACGGCGCGGCGGCGATACTGACAAAATGACGAGTCTTGCGGCGGAATTACGTTCAAACGCGAATCGCTTTTGAACGACAATGGCAACCGAGAACAGAGATGCGCTTTTACCTTAGCCGACGTCTCTCTTCAAGAAAGGCCTATTCGGTTTCTTTGCCAGCAGTGGAAATGCCGTCATTGCGCTCATCTGCCTCTCCGGAGCGTCGCGAACGCGACTGTTCCTTGCGGCGCATCAGATTCGCGCGCAGCTGATCGGCCAGCCGCTTCTTTTGACGGTCCAGCTGGTTTTGTCGTTCCTGATTGATCGGTTTTTCACTCATAAGCCGTGTTTACTACGAGAAAAAGCGCCAGAAAAGCGGCTTGATGCGCAGCTATATGCAGATTTCCACATTATGTGAAAAGAAATGCATTTGGTCGCTTGCGATTTGCGTAATGATGTGTCAGAAGTCCGCCGCACTCAAGAGAATGCTGCGGTAGCTCAGTGGTAGAGCACTCCATTGGTAATGGAGAGGTCGAGAGTTCAATCCTCTCTCGCAGCACCATTCATCTCTTTGATTTGGCAAATTTTCCCTGAAAAGTGATCGTAAATTGTCACCGCTTTATGCGATAGCATTTTAGCGCATTCTTACCCGTTGCTCATTTCATCGGATGGTCGGGGACCACTGCTGAAACATTGGCGGCTAGCCGACGGTAAAACGGGAAACCCAGGAGAGGATATTCTATGCTGTGGACTTTGTTCGGCATTCTTTCGGGTGCCTGCATTGCCATTCAGGCACCGATCAACGCAGCACTTGCGCGTGGACTTGGTTCCCCACCGACCGCCGCCGCAATTTCGTTTCTTGCTGGCGCAGTCATTCTCGCCATCGTCTCGACCATCACGGCAAAGGCGACCGGCAACCTTCCCGCATTCAATGTTCCGGCAGGCTGGCTGTTTGTTGCAGGCGGTGCGCTCGGCTGCATTTATGTCACCGCATCAATTCTGCTGACACCGCGTATTGGCGCGGCAGCCGTGATGGGCCTTGCCGTGGCCGGTCAGCTGATGGCCGGACTGCTCGCCGACCGCATCGGCTTCATGGGCGTTGCAGTGCGAGAGATCACCGCTGGACGCGTCGTGGGAGCCGTATTGCTGCTCACTGGCGCGTTGATGATCCGTTTTCTCTAGGATAGCGAAATAAAAACGCCGCGCTTCTCAGCGCGGCGTTTCGTATTCTACACAGGGCGGATGCCGGTTCAGCCCTTGAATGTGTATTCCGCAATCGACTGCGGCTTCATCTCGATCGAGAAGCCCGGCAGCGACGGCGGCATATAGGCCGCGTCCTTGATCACGCATGGATCGATGAAATGCTCGTGCAGATGATCGACATATTCGATCACACGGCCTTCCTTGGTGCCCGAAACGGCCACATAGTCGATCATCGACAGATGCTGCACATATTCGCACAGGCCAACGCCGCCCGCATGCGGCCAGACCGGCTTGCCGAACTTGGCAGCCATCAGCAGCACGGCCAGAACTTCGTTCAGGCCGCCCATGCGGCAGCTGTCGATCTGAACGATGTCGATGGCGCCTTCCGCGATGAACTGCTTGAACATGATGCGGTTCTGGCACATTTCACCGGTCGCAACCTTCACGTCGCCAATGGCCTGACGAATCTTGCGATGGCCTGCAACATCGTCCGGGCTGGTCGGTTCTTCAATGAAGAACGGCTTCGAGAAGGCCAGCTTGTTGACCCATTCGATGGCCTGATCGACTTCCCAGACCTGATTGGCGTCGATCATCAGATAACGGTCGGGACCGATCACTTCGCGCGCAATGGTCAGGCGACGGATATCGTCTTCGAGATCGCGGCCGACCTTCATCTTGACGTGGTCGAAACCTTCATCGATGGCTTCCTGGCAAAGACGGCGCAGCTTGTCGTCGTCATAGCCGAGCCAGCCAGCCGACGTCGTGTAGCAGGCATAGCCTTCCGCTTCGAGCGTGGCGATACGTTCCGCCTTGCCGGCTTCCGCCTTGCGGAGGATCGCGAGGGCTTCGTCACGCGTCAGCGCATCGGTCAGATAGCGATAATCGACGATATCGGCGATTTCTTCCGGCGACATGTCGGCCACAAGCCGCCATACCGGCTTGCCAGCCTGCTTTGCAGCCAGGTCCCAGAAGGCGTTGACGACAGCGCCGGTGGCGAGGTGCATCGCGCCCTTGTCCGGGCCGATCCAGCGCAGCTGGCTATCGCCGGTCAGGTAGCGCCAGAACTTGCCGGGGGCCGCGAGGAAATCATCCATCGAGGAACCCACGACCAGATGGCGCATGGCGAGAATCGCCTGACAGCAAATGTCGTTGCCGCGTCCGATGGTGAAGGTGAGGCCGTGGCCCTTCAGCGACGCATCATCCGTATCGAGGATGACATAGGCCGCCGAATAATCCGGGTCCGGGTTCATGGCATCCGAGCCGTCCAGACTTTGCGAAGTCGGGAAACGGAGGTCGAAAACGCGTAGGTCAGTGATTTTCGTCATGATATATCCGTGATCAGGGCATGATCCCAAAACATGGGAGCGGTCTTGGGATCATGCATAAACAAACACCTAGATGTCAGCGCGCACGTTCTGCTTCTGCGTGCCAAGGCCTTCAATGCCGAGTTCGACGACATCGCCAGCCTTGAGATAGCGAGGCGGCTTCATGCCCATGCCGACGCCGGGAGGCGTACCGGTGGAGATGATGTCGCCCGGCTGCAGAGACATGAACTGCGAGAGATAGGAAACGAGGTAGCGAACGCCGTAGACCATGGTCTTGGTCGAGCCGTCCTGCATGGTTTCACCATTGAGGGTGAGCCACATTTTCAGGTTCTGCGGGTCGGCGACTTCGTCCTTCGTCACCAGCCAGGGGCCGGTCGGGCCGAACGTGTCGCAGGACTTGCCCTTGGTCCACTGACCAGAGCGCTCGATCTGGAAAGCGCGTTCGGAAACGTCATGCAGCGTGCAGTAGCCGGCAACGTAATCCAGCGCATCATCTTCCGAAACGTATTTCGCGGTCTTGCCGATGACGATGCCGAGTTCAACTTCCCAGTCGGTCTTTTCCGAGCCGCGCGGGATGAGAACATCGTCATTCGGGCCGACGATGGCCGAGGTGGCCTTCATGAAGATGACTGGCTCTGGCGGCACAGCCATGCCGGATTCTGCGGCGTGGTCGGCATAGTTGAGGCCGATGCAGATGAACTTGCCGGTGCCAGCAACGCACGGGCCAAGGCGCGGATTGCCTTCGACCTTCGGCAGCGAATTGACGTCGACAGCGCCAAGCTTGGCCAGCGCATCGGGGGCCAGAGCCGCACCGGAAAGGTCGTTTACATGCGCGGAGAGATCGCGGATCGCACCATCGGCATCGAGAATGCCCGGCTTTTCCTGACCGGCTTCACCGTAACGAAGAAATTTCATGAGTTTACTCCTTTGGGGGGGATGAAAGAGAGGGCGCTAAGGGTGGTAGAGATTCTGGCTATGGCGTGCCGAAAATGGTGTTTTTCGAGAACCGGAGCGGAATGTACTTAAAGGTACATGAGCACCGGAAAGCGAAGAAAAATGCCATTTGCAGGCCGCCAGAGCCTGAATATCGACCGCCCTAAATCGTCCAGCCGCCATCAATGTTATAAGCCTGACCGGTCGTGTAGGTCGCACCGGCGAGATACACGGCGAGATCAGCGATTTCTTCCGGCTGACCAATGCGGCCAATCGGCTGACGGGCGATGAACGCCGCGCGCTGTTCTTCATAATCGCCCTGCGAACGCAGACGGTCCTGCAAGGACGGGCTTTCGACCGTGCCGGGGCAGATCGCGTTGCAGCGGATGCCCTTGGCGACGTAATCGGCGGCGACGGCCTTGGTGAGACCGATAACGGCAGCCTTGGTGACGCCATAGGCGAAACGGTTCGGCACGCCCTTCACGCTCGATGCGACGGAAGCCATGTTGACGATGGCGCCGTCCTTGCGTTCCAGCATACCCGGCAGCACGGCGCGGATGGTGCGGATCATCGCCTTGACGTTGAGATTGACAGCGAAGTCGAGGTCTTCATCCTTCATTTCAAGGATGGAGCCACCATGGACGACGCCTGCACAATTGAACAGGATGTCCACCTGGCCGATCTCGGCTACAAGCGTGTTCACCTCAGCCTCGTCAAGCACGTTGAGCTTGCGGGTGATGATGCCGTTGACGCCTTCGATTTCCTTGAGGGCGTCGGTGTTGATGTCGGTCGCATAGACCTTGGCGCCCGCTTCCGCGAAAGCCAGCGCGCTGGCGCGACCAATCCCCTGAGCTGCGGCAGTTATCAGTGCGGTTTTTCCATCAAAGCGTATCGTCATTTTCAAGCCTTCCGTTCGACAAGCAGGATGTGATCGCAAGCGAGCACCACTTCATCCCGCTGATTAAGCACTTCGCAGCGTTCCGTCACGCGTCCCATAGTGGCGCGCTTGGGATCGTCTTCCTTGGCACTGATCGTAACCCGTGTGCGGATCGTATCGCCGATATGCACCGGACGAATAAACCGCAGACGATCATAACCATAGGAAAAAGCAACCGGGTTGATCAGCGTCGCCGTAAGGCCGACGCCAATGGCAAAAATCATGGTGCCATGCGCAATGCGCTGGCCGCCCGGCAAGGTCTTGGCAAATTCCGCATCCATATGATGCGGGAAGAAATCGCCCGTATGCCCGGCATGAACCACGAAATCGGTTTCGGTGATGGTGCGGCCCGTCGTGAGGCGCACATGATTCATTTCATAGTCTTCGTAGTAGATTTTCTGTTCGGCCATGATCAGACCTCCGGTTTTGCGGCGAGCGGCGTGGCGGGCGCAGCGCTCGACTGATAGGCGGCCTCGACAAGCGCCATGGTGTGCCAGGCATCTTCGACGGACCCCACCAGCTCAGCATCTTCGCCTGTCGCGAAACGCTGCAACTGCGCCATACGATTGAGGAAAGCGTCCGGGAACCAGGCACCTTCGAGCGGCACGGAAACCCAGTCATCACCACCCTTGGGTTTGATCCAAAGTTCGTCCGGCTCACCGCGCGGATAGTCGAGATTGACGCCCAGTTTCACATAGGCCGCACCTTGCGCGCCGCAGATGCGGAACTCGCAGGCCTGAAACTTGCGGCCGAAATCATGGTCATGATTGACCGATAGAGCACAACGGACACGGTCGCCATAATCGAGGATTGCGGCGGTGCGGGTCTGGGCCACGTCATGGTTCGGATGGCCAATGGTCTTGGCGTGAACACCGAGCGGATTGCCAAGCAAGCCGCGGATGAAATCCAGATAATGGATCGAATGCATGGCGATCTCGATGCGCGGCAGACCTTTCAGGAAAGGCCACAGCCCCCACGGCGTGGCAAGTGCCAGCCATGCGTCGAAATCCACCACTTCACCAAGCAGGCCCTTATCGACGGCGTCGTAAAGAGCCAGCATCATCGGCGCGAAACGCAGCTGGAAATTCACCGCCGCTTTCAGATTGCGCGCGCGGCAGACCTTCAGGATCTCTGTTGCTGCGGCAAGGTCGCTGCCCATCGGCTTCTGGATCAGAACAGCCGCACCTTCCGGCAATTGCGACAGGATCGCTGCATGGGCTGACGGTGGCGTTGCCAGATCGAAGATCGCGCCTTCGACGGCAAGCGCTTCCTCAGCGCTGGCAAAAGCCTTGATGCCCCACTGATCGGCAAGCCCTTTAGCCTTGTCCAGATTGGGATCGAAAATACCTGCAACCGGAAAGCCGCCCTTCTTATAGGCGGGCAGATGCGCGTCGCCGACAATGCTGCCCGCGCCGAAGATCACAATGGGCTTCGGCTTGGAGGGCTTGGCCCACCACTGACGCAGCTGCTTTGGATCGAAAGCCTCAGTCATGATGGAACACCTCTTCCATCATTGCCCACCACTCGCCCTCTTTGCGGGTTTCGAGTGGTTTCTGGCATGGCATGCAGACGGACCACCATTCCTGATTTTTCGGGTTATCGGCCATCTTCTTCATGTCGGCGTCAAAGTCGGTGCCGACATAGTCCCATGTGCCGAACAACAGGTTTTCCGGCTCTTTGAGAAAGATCGTATAATTGGTGATGTTGCATTCCGAGATGAGCGCAAGAATTTCCGGCCACACGGCAGCGTGCAGCTTCTTATATTCTGCGATCTTCTCCGCATTGAGGCCAATCACCATGCCCATGCGCTGTTTTGCGGGAGACGTCATGCCGCCTCCGTGATCTCGCGGGTGAATTCCGAAATCGACCGGGCGCGTACTGCGTCCCAATCCCACTCGATGCCAATACCCGGCTCGGATGGTGCAATGGCGCGACCATCGCGAATTTCCATGCCCTTGGTGGTGAGGTCATCGAGCTGCGGAATATATTCGACATAGCGACCGTTCTGCACCGCGCAGACGAGGCTGACATGCAGCTCCATCAGGAAGTGCGGGCAGACCGGAATGTCGAATGTTTCAGCCGCATGGGCCACTTTCAGCCAAGGCGTGATGCCGCCGATGCGCGCCACATCCACCTGTACGATGGAGCAAGCGCCCTTCTGCATATATTCGCGGAAATGGCGGATCGAATAGATGGATTCTCCAACCGCGATGGGCGTCGGGGTGGAGCGCGTCAGGCGGATATGACCGTCGAGATCGTCTGCCGGAAGCGGCTCCTCAATCCATGCCAGATCAAGCTCCTTCAGGCGTTCGGCGCGGCGAATGGCTTCGTCCACCGTAAAGCCCTGATTGCAATCGGTCATGATTTCGAAGCCGTCGCCCAGCGCCGCACGCACGGCGGACAGGCGCGCATAATCTTCAGAACCATGCGGCTTGCCGATCTTGACTTTGGAGCCGGTGAAGCCCTTGGCCTTGGCCTGCAACGCATCCTCGACCAGCGCTTCTTTTTCGATATGCAGCCAGCCGCCTTCTGTCGTGTAGAGCGGGCAGCTTTCCTTGGCGCCGCCTGCCAGCTTCCAGAGCGGCAGGCCCTGCTTCTTGGCGCGCAGATCCCACAGCGCAGTATCGACTGCGGCCAGCGCCAGCGCGGTGATCGGGCCGATGGTGGTGGCATGGGTTGCGAATTCCAGCTTGCGCCAGATGGCTTCGATGCAATCGGCATCTTCACCGATGATCAGCGGCACGAGATGGTCGCTCAACAGGCGCATGACGGACGAACCGCCGGTGCCGATCGTATAGCTGTAGCCCGTACCGACCGCACCGTCACTGTCGGTGATGGTGACAATCGGCGTTTCCTGGCTGACAAAGCTCTGGATCGCGTCGGTGCGCTTGACCTTCGGCGGAAGGTCGACCATGCGCAGTTCAACTTTTTCAATACGTGCCATGGTCAGACTGCCCCGTTCTTGGCCCCATTCTGGGCCAAAGTCTTGCCGGTTGCGGCATCGAAAAGATGCGCCTGCGACAGATCGAGTTGCATGGTGATGGTTTCGCCCGATTGCAGGTGACGCGGGTTCAGCATGCGCGCTACCCACTCTTTGCCTGCGAATTCCACGAAGACCAGCGTTTCATTGCCGAGCGGCTCGGTGATCGAAACACGCATGTCTTTTTCGTGCACGGCATCACTGGTGGAAATGCCGTGGCCTTTCGGGAAGACATCATCCGGACGCAGACCGAACGTCACCTTGGTGCCATCCTTGGCCTTGCCCCGGAACTGGGCAGGCAGCGGAAGGTGATCGCCATTGGCAAAGACCAGATCATCGCCCGTCACCGTCGCTTCGCCCATATTCATTGGCGGGGAGCCGATAAAGCCAGCAACGAACTGCGTCGCCGGGCGCTTGAAGACTTCATCCGGGGTTCCGGCCTGCTCGATATGGCCATCGCGCATAATGACGATGCGGTCGGCCAGCGTCATGGCTTCGACCTGATCATGCGTCACGTAAACAACCGTCGACTGCACCTTGGCATGCAGCTTCTTGATTTCGGTGCGCATCTGGGTGCGCAGCTTGGCGTCGAGGTTCGACAGGGGTTCGTCGAACAGGAATACTTCCGGATTGCGCACGATGGCGCGGCCCATGGCGACGCGCTGGCGCTGGCCGCCCGAGAGCTGCGCCGGGCGGCGTTCCATTAGCGCTTCCAGACCGAGAATGGCCGAGGCTTCATTGACGCGACGGTCGATTTCCGCCTGTGGCTGCTTGGCGATCTTCAGCGAGAAACCCATGTTCTCGCGCACCGACATATGCGGATAAAGCGCATAGGACTGGAACACCATTGAGATGTTGCGATCACGCGGCGGCAGATCGTTCACCACCTTGCCGCCGATTTCCAGCGTGCCGTCGGTGATGGATTCCAGACCCGCGATCATGCGCAGCGTCGTGGACTTGCCGCAGCCGGACGGACCGACCAGCGCAACGAACTCCTTGTCCGCGATTTCGAGATTGATGCCATGCACCACGCCGACATTGCCGTAGCGCTTGACGAGATTTTTGATGGAAAGCTGAGCCATTGCTATATCAACCTTTAACCGCGCCGAACGTCAGACCAGCAACAAGGTGTTTCTGGACGATGAATGTGAGGGTCAGCGCCGGAATAATCATCACGACCGCCAGCGCGCACATGCCGCGCCAGTCGATGGTGAATTCAGCGGTGTAATCGAGAAGACCGACAGGAAGGGTCTTGGAATTGACGGAACGGGTGAGCTGGGAAGCCAGCGCATATTCGTTCCACGACGTGAGGAAGGCGAAGATGCCTGCCGTCGCGATGCCGGGACCGGCCAGCGGAAACTCCACCTGCCAGAAAGCCTGCCAGCGCGTGCAGCCGTCAATCTGGGCGGCTTCCGCAAGATCCTTCGGCACCTGACGGAAGAAACCGTCGATCAGCCAGATCGTGAATGGCACATTCAGCGCCACATAAGTCAGGATGAGACCGAAATGGGTATCGATGATGCCAACGCGGGAAAACACCATGAAGAGCGGCAACGAGAGCGCAATGCCCGGCACCGAACGCGTCAGCATGAAGCCGAGGAAGGTTGCCGACTTGCCCCAGAAGCGGAAGCGCGCGAAAGCATAGCCGCCCGAAACGCCGACGATCAGCGCAATCACGGTGGAGGTCACCGAGATGATGAGCGAATTGCGGAAATAATCCCAAACCGGAATACCGCCAGCACCGGCGCCCGAGAACATGGCGCGATAGGCCTCGAAGGTGATTTCCTGCGGAATCCACACCGGCGGCTTCGCCATGATTTCGACCGGCGGACGCAGCGAGGACAGCACGATCCACAGGCCGGGCAGGCAGATGACGGTCATCGCCAGAAACAGGCCAACCAGATAGACGATTTTCTTGATACGGCGCAGCAGGCGATGCTGGCTGTTGCTGAGTGTTGTTGTTGCCATGATTACCACTCCGCTCCAATCTGCGTGCGTGCGGACGCAAGTTTGCGGAAGAACAAGACGGTGAAGAGGATCGAGAGCAGGATCGCGACATAGGCCATGGCGTTGGCCATGCCCATCTGCGCATCCGCATAGGCCGTGCGGCCAACCAGCGTCCAGATCAGCTCGGTTCGGCGTGCCGGGCCGCCATCGGTCATGATCTTCACAATGTCATAAGCACGCGCCACATCCAGCGAACGGATGGTCATCGCGATATAGGCGAAAGGCATCAGGTAAGGCCAGATGACATAACGGAAGGTCTGCCACGGCGTACAGCCATCGACGCGCGCGGCTTCCACCGGATCCTGCGGCATGGACAAAAGACCGCCCAGAATGAGGATCGCGAAGACCGAGGTCGACATCCAGACTTCCGCCAGCAGGATGGCGATCAGTGCCAGATTGCCGTCGATCAGCCATGGAATGGCGGTATTGGTCAGGCCCAGCGACTGCAGCGCATTGTTGACCAGGCCGATATTGTCATTGAACATGAACTTGAACTGGAAGCCGACGAGCACCGGCGAGAACATCATCGGGAACATCATCAGCGTGCGCAACACGCGCTGGCCGCGCGTCGCCTTGTTGACGAGCATCGCAAGGCCGAGGCCGAGCAGCATTTCCAGATTGAGCGCAATGGTGAGGAAAACCACCGTGCGAATAAAGGCCGCCCAGAACACCCAGTCGGTCAAAATGCGCTGATAGTTGCGGAAACCGATGAAGTTGAACAGGCTCTCGGGACGCGTCAGCCGAAACGGCGTGAAGCTCGAATAAAGCGACAGCGCGAGAGGAAACAGAACCACCGCTGCGAGGATGATAAAGGCCGGGAGCAGAAGCAGGACCGGCGGGGAAAGTCTCTTGAACATTGCTCTTCCAAACAGTGGATTGGCAAACAGTGGAACTGCTAACCGGCGGAACTGCAAAACATGGTCCCGACCTGGCAGTGCTACTGGCAAAAAAGGCCCGCCCCAAAAAGGTTTCAGGGCGGGCCCATGACATTACTGGAGCATGATCTTGATCATGCTTTTATCTCTGCGCACATCTCATCCGAAAACCGCTGCGCACTTTTCGGGATGTGCCATTATTTCTCCGCACATCTAATCCGAAAACCGCTATGCACTTTTCGGGATGTGCTTAAGACTTGATCAAAGCTCGCCAGCATCCTCAAGGATCTGCGTTGCCTTTTTGGCAGCGTCATCGAGGGCCTGCTGGGAGGTCTTGTCGCCAAGGATCGCAGCCTGAAGTTCAGGATAGACCGCGTTGGAGATTTCGATCCAGGACGGGGTCTGCGGAACCGGGAATGCGGTCTTTGCCGTTTCCTGGAATACCGACAGCACTTCCTTCTTGTAAGGATCGGAAGCGGCCTGCTGGATGACGTAATCCCAGACAGCGGTGCGGGTCGGCAGCGTGCCGGCGGCCGATTCCTGCTTCTGCGAATCTTCGTTGGTCAGGAACCAGACGAGCGATGCAGCGGCTTCCTTCGTCGGGCAGGCTTCCGTTACCGAGAAACCATGATGACCCGACCAGCCGGTGCGCTTGCCGGAAGAACCGGTCGGCGCTGGAACGATGCCGACATTGCCAGCAACCTTCGACGACTTCGGATCGTTGAAGTAGGTCGCCCAGCCCGGCCAATCCAGATTGATCGCGATGGTGCCGGAAGCAAAGCCTGCGCCCAGTTCATCCCACAGATAGTTGGTCGTACCGGCAGGAACGGCCTTTGCCTTGTAGAGATTGACGAACCAGTCGAGGGCGCGAACACCGGCTTCCGAGTTGAAAGCAGGCTTGCCGTCCTTGAGATATTCGCCGCCTTCAGCGACCAGCATTTCATAGAAGCGGCCATTGATGGCTTCTTCCTTGCCCGCAAACTGCGTGCCGTAGAAATTCGGCGGGTCAGCGAAGAATACAGCCTGATCCGACACTTCCTTCCAGGTCTTGGCCGGTGCGAGGTCGTAGCCGTATTTTTCCTTGAAAGCCTTCTGCTTGGCTTCGTCCTGGAAAAGGCTCTTCTGATAGTAAAGCGCCGAAACGTCGAACTGCGCACGTGGCAACATGATCAGCTTGCCATCAAGCGTCGAAGCCTTGATGACCGATGGCACGAAGCCTTCGATTTCTTCCTTCGGCACGAGCGCGTTCAGATCGGTGTACAGTGTCGTATACTGCGGCGCGAAAGACGAGTGGTTGGAACCGACGCACCAGTTGATCGAACCGGAAGCGATGTCGGACTTGATTTCCTTGTCCAGCTCGAAGTGGTTCTTCTTGGAAAGGATGTTGACCTTGGCGCCAGTGGCCTTCTCCCATTCGCCGATACGCGAATAGAGCGCTTCATACTGCTGGCCGCCAATGAGCTTGGCGTTGATCGTCACGCCTTCAAACTTGCCCGGCAGATCGGCTGCAATCGCCGGGGCCGTCCCCACGGCCATCAGCGCCACGCCTGCCAAAATGCGCGATTTGAAATTCTGCATCTCTTCTCCTCCTAAAACGGACACTCCCTGTCCGCACCCCCGGTTGTGAAGGTTGTATTTATATGCAAACATAGTATTCAATAACGGTCAAGGCGTTTTATCGCGCATATACGACTTTCGCACCTGACAATGTTTGTATATGAATTACGAAATTCACGAAGGGGACGCATTTGGAAACCGATGACCGCTACCGCGCGCCCGCGCTCGACAAGGGCCTTGATATCCTCGAATTGCTGGCTGGCGTTGACGGCGGACTGACCCAGGCCGAGATCGCCAAGCATCTGGATCGCAGCCCGAACGAATTCTACCGCATGCTCGACCGGCTGGTGAAACGCGGCTATGTCACCAAGCTTGAAGGCGACCGCTATTCGCTGACGCTGAAGCTGTTTGGCCTTGCCCAATTGCACGCGCCGGTGCGCCGTCTTGCCTCTTTTGCGACGCCCTTTATGCGTGAGCTTGCCGACCGTTCCAAGCAGGCAAACCAGCTCGCCGTGTTCGACCGTGGCTCGGTGGTGGTGATTGCGCAGCAGGAAGCGCCGGATTACTGGGGCATTTCGATCCGCGTCGGCTCACATATCAGCCTGTTCGACACTGGTTCCGGCCATGTGCTGCTTGCCTTCCGCTCCCCGGAAGAGCGCAAGATGATGATCGCCGAATATGTCAAGGAAAGCGAGCGCATCGATCTCGACGCGAGTTTCTATGAGCGCCTCGACCAGATCCGCGAGCGCGGCTACGAGATGATGCCGAGTGCGCAGGTTGCGGGCGTCTATAACCTCTCGGCCCCGATTCTCGGCCCTGACGGCACCTGCATCGCGGCACTGACCTGCCCTTATGTGACGCTGGTCAATTCGTCTTCCGCGCCGGACATTACCCAGACAATTACGCTGTTGCAAAAGACCGTGCAGGAACTGTCGAAGCTTGTCGGCGCTGACCTCTCTACGCTCGATTAAATTCTTATTTGAAAACAGTCTTCTTTTTTGAAAGTATCATTCACAGGAGGAATCTCTATGCTGATTGATACCCATCTGCACCTGATCGACAAAAGCGCGCTCAGCTATCCCTGGCTTGGCAGCGTGCCAGCGCTTGATCGGGATTTTCTGTTCGACACCTACCGGCAGCAGGCGGAACGCTGCGGCATCGCCGCCGCCCTGCATATGGAAGTGGATGTTGCACCGGAAGCCATGCAGGCTGAAACCGAGAATGTGCGCGCCATTTCCGCCCGGTCCGGTGGCTTCATCAAAGGCGCTATCGGTTCCTGCCGCCCCGAGGAAGACGGCTTCGCCGCCTATCTGGAGCGGCAGCTTGCCGACCCCTTCGTCAAAGGTTTTCGCCGTGTTCTGCATGTCGTGCCGGACGAGCTTTCCGAAGGCGCGCTGTTTCGCCTAAACCTGAAGCGTATGGAAAATACGCGCCTGACTTTCGATCTCTGCACCTTGCCGCACCAGATCGACAAGGCCATAGCGCTTGCCGATCTTGCGCCGGGCCTGCAATTCGTTCTCGACCATTGCGGTGTGCCGGACATCAAGTCGGGTGCGCTGGAAAGCTGGCGGAAGGGTATCACCGAAATTGCCCGCAGGCCCAATGTCGTTGCGAAGATTTCCGGTGTGGTGGCTTATGCCGACGCGCAAAGCTGGACTGCCGAGACGATCCGCCCCTATGTCGAGCACGTCATCGAGGCTTTCGGCTGGGATCGCGTGGTGTGGGGCAGCGACTGGCCGGTCTGCACGCTGGCAAGCTCCGTCGATGCCGGTCTTTCGACATGGGTGGCAACGACCCATGCCCTGCTTGACGGCTGCGGTAATGACGAAAAGGCGCGCCTTCTGTCTGGGAACGCGCGCCGTATCTGGAACCTGTAAGTAGACGAGAACAGCTTTCTCCCCCACCCTCATCCTGAGGAGGCTCCCTGAGCGAAGCTCGGGGAGACGTCTCGAAGGGTGAGGAGACAGGCGCCGTATTTCTCCTTTGGAACCCTCGATCCTTCGAGACGCCTCCTTCGCAAGCTCAGGAGGCTCCTCAGGATGAGGGTGGAGGGAGAGAGGCTGGTGTAAGAACCAATGCCAGCCGTCAGAAGCTTTCGCGGAACAGCCGGTTCAGATCGGCGATCACCAGTTCTGCCGCTTCATTGCCCTGAAGCCCCTTGTTGATGCGCTCCGAAGCCGCTTCCTGGAACGGCATATAGCCATCGTGGCGCGGGCGCACCCATGCGCCTTCCAGCGTTGCGCGCGTATCGCGATAGAAGCCCGATGTGGCGGCATTCACGCCCTCGTCTTCCCATGCTTCCGCATGGCCGGGCTGGCCGTTGGAGGCGGCATAAAGCCCCTTCTGCACCGCGCCGCTTGCAACCCAATAAGCAAAATCGATAGCCGCTTGCGGGTGCTTCGTAAAGGCTGACACGGCGATTCCAGTGCCACCCAAAGCCGAACCCGCAACACCCTTCGCGCCTGCCGGAATATCGGCAAAACGGATCAGACGGTCGCGGAAGCCCGGCATGGCGTAGTTCACATAGCCATAGATCAAAGGCGTGCAGGCAATGCCGGAATCTGGCTTTGCCATTTCTTCGAACACTGCAATCGGATCCATAGCGAAGCATTCCGACTTCACCAGCGCGGCGATTTCCCGAAGCTGTTCAAAAGCCTTTACGCCGTCTTCGATGCTGATCAACTCGCCTTCGGTCGCGCAAGCTGAACCGTTGTTCGCCGCCAGCGTATAGAAGCACATCAGCGAGTGCGGCGAGCGCAATGGCAAAAGCACCTTGCCCGCACGCGCCAGTTCCAGCACCTCACCCCACGAGGTGGCAGGCTTTTCAATCAGGTCCGGACGCCATGCCTGAACCTGCGTGGCCGCATCGAGCGGAAACGCCCATTGATGGCCCTGCCAGTTATAGCTCGGGAAGGATTGACCGACCGAACCGTCGGCGAGCGCTTTCAGCTCGGCTTCGCGGCCCGGCACATCGAGCGGCAGCAGGCAGCCTTCCTTGGTGATCTGGCCGACATGCGGATGATCGATGACGATCATATCGAAATTGCGCGCCAGTTCCTCGACCGGAAAGGTTTCGAAATCCTGCAAGGAGCGCTTTTCCCATTCGATCTCGACGCCCTTGTCGCTCAGCCATTGCTTGGCGCCCGCAACCATCGGATCGTAACCGCGCGGGTGGCTCCAGGTCATGCCTTTCAGCTTGATCGCACTCATAGACCGAACTCCTCACGAATTGCCTTGCTGTTTTCGCCGATACGCGGTGCTGCGCGCTCCACCTTGTGGCGCTGCCCGTTGATACGCAGCGGCGAGCGGGTGGTGGTGATGGAGACATCATCCTCACGGGTGACGGTCTGCAACATGTCGAGAACCGAGAAGCCATCGCTGGCAAGCAGCTCTTCCCAATTGAGAACGCGGGCGCACCAGATGTCGGCTGGCTCCAGAATGGCAAGCCACTCATCCACTGTCTTCTGGGCAATGCGCTCGGCAATCAGGCGCTTGATTTCGTCGCGCTTGGTGAACCAGCTCGACGGATCGTCGGCATATGGGGCCAGCGTGTCCGCTTCCAGCAGCGCCGCCAGTTTGGGGATCGGCGTCATGGCGATGGCCAGATAGGCATCCGCCGCCTGATAGACCCCGTAAGGTGCGGAGAGATAAGCATGCGCGCTGCGAAAATCGGAACGCTTCGGCAGGCGGCGTCCGTCATTGAGATGGGTGGTCAGCACTTCGAACTGGAAATCGACCAGCGCTTCAAGAAGGCTGGTTTCCACATGTGCGCCTTTGCCGGAAATACCGCGCCGCACCAGTGCTGCCAGAATGCCCTGCGCCACGGCAGCGCCCGCCAGCATGTCGGCAACAGCCAGACCGAACGGCACCGGCCCCTGCCCTTCATCACCATTGAGCCACATCAGGCCCGAACGCGCCTGCGCCAGCAGATCCTGTCCCGGGCGCTTCACCCACGGACCCTCTTCGCCATAGCCGCTGATGGAGGCATAGACGAGGCGCGGATTGATCGCCTTGGCGGCTTCATAATCCAGCCCCAGCCGCTCGATGACGCCGGGACGGAAATTCTGGATCAGAACATCGGCCTTGGTAATGAGCTTCTTCAGCGCTTCAACATCGTCCGGGTTTTTAAGGTCCAGCGCCAGGCTGTCCTTGCCGCGATTGATCGCATGGAAAATCGTTGAATCGCCACCGATCTCCGTATCGCTCAGATAAAGCCTGCGCGACAGGTCTCCGCCGTCCGGGCGCTCGATCTTGATAACCCGCGCTCCGAGGTCCATCAGGCGCAGCGAGCAATAAGGCCCCGACAGAAACTGGCTCATATCCACAACAACGAGCCCGCTCAGCGGCAGTTCATTTTCCGACATCGGGAAATTCCCTCCTCATGAATTTCTTATGTAAATATAGTCTTCACATATGGATTTATAGAAGGCAAGGCCGAAATTACCCTAAAAAACAAAAACGCCGCCCGAAACGGACGGCGTTTTTGAATATTGAGCGATCGCTAAGTTGGGCGATCAGACGTCGAGTTCGACTTCGCGGCTTGCGGTTTCCAGCAGCGTCCAGACATGGTCGGCCAGCGAGTTCCACACTTCGACCCGGTAGTGGTCCGCATCCCATTTCAGCAGGATGATCTGCACGCGATCGAAGATGGTGCGCGCAGCACCGGGTGCGGTCATAGAAGCCAGATCAAGCGGCGAAGCGGCATTGAGCAGCCACTCGGCCTGCGGACCCGTGATATCGATACCAGTCTCGCGATGGCTCACTTCAACCAGCGCATGCGGTTCCGTCTCGTAGAGGCTCGCGAAAGCCGCGATGATGTCGCCAGCCTTGCTGTCATCGGCCCAAATAAACCATTCATCCGGCCCGATGCAGGCAACGGCGATCTCGCCGGTTTTCTCAAGTCCGCCAATCTTGGCCGGGATCTTGGCCCCGAGCGCCTTTTCCGCCAGCGCCAGTTTTCCCGGATTGAAGCGCAGGACAAAGCGTGCGCCATCGGCGGCGGGGCGAATATCTAGCCGTCCCGGAATGGCAACCGCGCGGCTCGCAAAAGGGTTGGTCTGTTGCAGCATGATGCGATCCTTATCCGTTCAGCTTCTTGCCTTCTGGGTCATAGAAGACGAGCCCAGTAATTTCCGCCTCATGCGCGGTGCCATCCGGCATCGGCATATAGATGGTCTCGCCCGTGCGGTCCTTGCCACCGGCAATCAGCGCCATGGCGAAGGAGCGGCCCAGCGTCTCGCTCCAATAGGACGAGGTGACGTGACCGAGCATGGTCATTGGCACAGCCTGTTTGGGATCGGCGACAATCTGTGCGCCTTCTTCCAGAACCAGTTTCGGGTCCTTTGGCAGCAGGCCAACCAGATGCTTGCGATCCTTCTTCAGCATATCCGGACGCGCCAGAGAACGCTTGCCGACGAAATCCGGCTTCTGCTTGCCGATGGCCCAGCCGAGCGCAGCGTCATCCGGCGTCACCGTGCCATCCGTGTCCTGACCGACGATGATATAACCCTTCTCGGCACGCAGCACGTGCATGGTCTCGGTGCCATAAGGCGTGACGTCATATTTCTCGCCCGCTTCATAAAGCGCCTTCCACAGAGCCAGACCATAACGCGACGGGACATTGATTTCGAAGCCGAGTTCGCCGGTAAAGCTCATGCGGAACAGACGCGCCGGTACGCCGAGGAATGTGCATTCTGCCACCGACATATGCGGAAAGGCTTCGTCGGAAAGATCCACGCCTTCGACCATCGGCTCGATGAGCTTGCGCGCATTCGGTCCATTCAGCGCCACCACGGCCCATTGTTCGGTCGTAGACGTCAGCGACACTTTCAGGTCCGGCCATTCCGTCTGGAGATAATCCTCCATCATGTTGAGAACGCGCGGCGCACCGCCGGTCGTCGTCGTGACATGGAAACGGTCCTGCGACAGTCTGCCGACAACACCATCGTCGCGGATGAAGCCGTCTTCACCGAGGAGCAGACCATAGCGGCAGCGACCGACACCCAGCTTCGTCCATGGGTTGGTGTACATGCGGTTCATGAATTCGGCCGCATCCGGGCCGACCACCTCGATCTTGCCGAGCGTCGATGCATCGAACATGCCGAGGCTGGTGCGCACGGCCTTGCACTCACGCGCAACAGCCTTGTGCATGTCTTCGCCCGCCTTCGGGAAGTACCATGCGCGACGCCACAGCGACACCGGCTCAAAAGCTGCACCCTGTTCTTCAGCCCAAGGATCAATCGGCGTCTTGCGCGTAACGTCGAACAGCTTGCCACGGTTGTAGCCGCAGAAAGCACCGAAAGTCGTCGGCGTATAGGGCGGACGGAACGTCGTCAGACCGACCTGCGGTGCAGGACGGCTAAGCGCGTCGGATGCGACCGCAAGACCGTTGATGTTCGACGTCTTGCCCTGATCCGTCGCCATGCCGTTGGTGGTGTAGCGCTTGATATGCTCGATGGAGCGGAAGCCCTCGCGCACTGCAAGGCGGATATCCTTGGCCGTCACGTCGTTCTGGAAATCGATAAAGGCCTTTGCCTTGCCGGGATCGCGATCCGTCGGCAATTCGCGGCAGTTGACGCCTGCGCAGACGAAGTCGCCCGCGACCGCATATTCCAGCGCCTTGGCCTTATATCCGGCATCGTTTGCCGCCGCAGCACCGCTGGCGGCACCTTCACGCAAGGCGGCCTGAAGATCGAAATTGCCGTTACCGGCACCAGCGCAGCGGCTTTCTTCCGTGCGTTCGCCCGGCAGATAGATCTGGCGTTCCTCATCCCAGATGAGCGAACCCTTGGTGTGTGAGAACAGATGCACGCTCGGGTTCCAGCCGCCGGACATCAGCACGACATCGCAGGCAATGGTGCGCGCTGAGCCGACCGAACCGTTCCTGACCGGATTGACGCGAACAGACGCAACGCGATGACGGCCTGCCGTATCGCTGACGGTCCAGCCGGTCAGCGTCTCGATGCCGAGCATCTTGGCGCGGTTCACCAGACTGTCGGCGACTTGTTCGCGCACATCGATAATGGCCGGAACCCTGACGCCCGCAACTGCGAGATCGAAGGCCGTAAGCCAGGCGGAATCATGGGAGGTGACGACGACAGCCTTTTCGCCGACCTTGACGCCATAGCGATTGAGATAGGTGCGTGCGGCACCGGCCAGCATCACGCCCGGACGGTCATTGCCCGCAAAGACCAGCGGCTTTTCGATTGAGCCTTGCGCCAGCACGACCTGCTTCGCGCGCACGCGCCACATGCGCTCACGCGGGGCATTGGCGGCGGGCTTTGCCTGATGGTCGGTCAAGCGCTGGCAAAGGCCGACCATGTTCTGATGATAATAGCCAATCGCCGTGGTACGCGGCAAAAGCGTGACATTCGGCAGCGACCCAAGCGTGGCCAGCGTTTCGTTCAGCCAGTCCCAGCTGGTGCGGCCATTGATGACCGGCTCCGGCTCGGACAGGAGCGAGCCGCCCATTTCCGCCTGTTCGTCGCAGAGGAAAACTTTCGCACCGCTCTTGGCGGCTTCAAGGGCTGCGGCAAGACCGGCAGGCCCGGCGCCCACCACCAGCACGTCGCAATAGGCATAGCGGCTGGCGTAGCTGTCGGGATCGGCCTCGGACGGCGACTTGCCAAGACCCGCAGCCCCCCGGATGAAAGGCTCATAGACCTTGTTCCAGAAGCTCTTCGGCCACATGAAGGTCTTGTAGTAGAAGCCTGCCGAGAAGAACATGTAGAAGGCGTCATTGACCGCGCCGACATCATGTTTGAGCGATGGCCAGTGGTTCTGGCTTTCCGCCTTCAGCCCGTCATAAAGCTCCAGCACGGTGGCGCGGGTGTTCGGCTCGTAACGGCCCTCACCACGCGAAACGCCCATCAGCGCATTCGGCTCCTCCGAACCGGCGGAAAGAATGCCGCGCGGACGGTGATATTTGAACGAACGGCCCGCCAGATGCTCGCCATTGGCCAGAAGCGCCGAAGCAAGCGTGTCACCCTCAAAGCCGGCATAGGTCTTGCCGTTGAAGGAAAAGCGTACCGGCTTGGCCTTGTTGATGCGGCCTTTATTATTCAAACGCATGTCGGTCATTATTTCGTCTCCGCAGCGGGCGTTTCTGCCAGTACAGGGCGCGCTTCACCGGCCTTGTAGGTCGTGACGAATTTGTCGCTCACCGTGTCGCGCACCGCATTGAAGAAGCGGCCGCAACCATTGATGTGCCGCCAGCGTTCAAAATGCGTCCCGCGCGGGTTGGAGCGGATGAACAGGAAATCGCGCCATTCATCATCGGAATAGGTCGAAGGATCGGCAGGACGCGCAATATGCGCTTCGCCAGCATAGGCGAATTCAAGTTCCGGACGTTCCATTTCGCAATAAGGGCAACGGATCAAAAGCATGGTGTTTCTCTTGTTTTCAACGCATTTCCGGACGGAAAACCGGTTTCCACTTTTCCTGGAAATGCTTTTAGTGCGCAACAGCGGCAGCTGCCGCTTCGTCGATCAGGCGACCCGTCTTGAAACGGTCGAGCGTGAACGGCGCGTTGATCCAGTGCGGTTCGTCGCGGGCGATGGTGTGGGCAAAAACATGCGCCGAACCCGGCGTTGCCTTGAAGCCGCCCGTGCCCCAGCCGCAATTGACATAGAGACCCGGAACCGGCGTCTTGCCGATGATCGGCGAGCGATCCGGCGTGACGTCGACGATGCCGCCCCATTTGCGCAACATGCGCATGCGGGTGAAGATCGGGAAGATTTCGCAGATTGCCGCCAGCGTATGCTCGATCAGCGGCAGGCCGCCGCGCTGGCTGTAGGAGGTGTACTGGTCCGTACCGGAACCGATCACCAGCTCACCCTTGTCGGACTGACTGATATAGGCGTGGACGGTGTTGGACATGACCACGCAAGGGAAGATCGGCTTGACCGGCTCCGACACCAGCGCCTGCAACGGGAAACTTTCAAGCGGCATGCGCACACCAGCCGTATCCATGACGACCGAGGTGTTGCCTGCGGTTGAAACGGCAACCTTCTTGGCTTTGATGAAACCACGTGCGGTTTCCACGCCGGTCACACGCCCCGAAGCGTCACGACGGATGGAGAGAACCGGGCAGTTCTGGATGATATCCACGCCGCGCTGGGTCGCGCCACGCGCATAGCCCCAGGCCACGGCATCGTGACGGGCCACGCCGCCGCGACGCTGCAAGGTGGCGCCAACCACCGGATAGCGGGCATTGGGCGAAATATCGAGCGGCGGGCAATATTCCTTGGCTTCTTCCTTCGACAGCCATTCATTGTCGATGCCATTGAGGCGGTTGGCATGGATGTGGCGCTTGAAGCTCTGCACATCATGCACCGTATGCGCCAGCATCATGACGCCGCGCTGCGAGAACATGACATTGTAGTTGAGGTCCTGGCTTAGACCTTCCCACAGCTTCACCGCATGCTCATAGAGATGCGCGCTCTCGTCATAGAGATAGTTGGAGCGAATGATGGTGGTGTTGCGCCCCGTATTGCCACCGCCGAGCCAACCTTTTTCGATCACGGCGACATTGGTGATGCCGTGTTCCTTGGCCAGATAATAGGCCGCGCCCAGACCGTGCCCGCCCGCGCCGACGATGATGACATCGTATTCGGCTTTGGGTTCGGCATTGGGCCATTGCGAATCCCAGTTCTTGTTACCGGAAAGCGCGTTTTTGATAATAGAAGCTGCAGAAAAGCGGGACATGAACAACCACCAGTTTCGCGACCGCATGCGCCCTGACGGCACATACGAAGCCTTTGATCATATTTCTATTGTGTCCTGTGAAAACCCGACAGCAGGCTTGCGTCAAAAGACGCCATAAATACGACATGCGCACCATTTCGCGACATAGGCAAACCGCTCGCATTCCTGCCCCGATTGCACCTGACAACGCCGGTGATTTCATGCCGTTTCGCGCCGCGCCGCCAGTCCTCCTGACAGACAGCTGTCAGGAGCCGGTTCCACCCAAGGTTTCCTTTTTGCGGTCGCGCTATAGTTTATCAGGAACACAAATAAGCAATATGGGACGAGGAATATGTCATACCGAGGTCTTCTGAAGGGCGCAGCCGTCGCAGTCACCCTGATTGCCGGCGCGACGGGACTTTCCAGTCCAGCGCAATCACAGGTTGTCGTATCATCCAAGATCGATACGGAAGGCGGTGTGCTGGGCAACATCATTCTCGCCATGCTCAACGCCAACGGCATTCAGACGACCGACCGCATTCAGCTCGGCGCGACGCCGGTGGTGCGCAAGGCAATCGTGGCCGGTGAGATCGATATTTATCCCGAATATACCGGCAATGCGGCCTTCTTCTTCAACAAGGCGGATGATCCGCTCTGGAAAGACCCGGCCAAGGCGTTTGAGACGGCAAAGAAGCTCGATTACGACGCCAACAAGATTGTCTGGCTGTCGCCTTCGCCTGCCAACAACACCTGGGGCATCGCGCTGCGCAAGGACGTGGCCGACGAGAACAAGCTCGCCAGTCTCAGCGATTTCGGCAAATATGCTTCTGGCGGCGGCAAGGTCGTTCTGGCCGCCTCGTCGGAATTCGTGAATTCGGCTGCCGCCCTGCCCGCTTTCCAGACTGCCTATGGCTTCACACTGAAGCAGGATCAGCTCATCACGCTGTCTGGCGGCGATACGGCGGCGACCATTGCCGCCGCCGCCAACCAGACCAACGGCGCGAATGCGGCAATGGTCTATGGCACGGATGGCGGCATTGCCCCGTCCGGGCTTGTGGTGCTTGAAGACGACAAGCATGTGCAGCCTGTCTACCAGCCAGCCCCCATCATCCGCGAGGAGGTGCTGAAAAAGAACCCGAAGATCGAAGAACTGCTGAAGCCGGTTTTTGCAAAACTCGACCTGACCACGCTTCAGGAACTGAACGGTCGTGTCCAGCTTGGTGGTGAACCGGCCAAGGCGGTCGCCGAGGACTTCCTGAAGAAGAACGGCTTTCTGAAATAGGCGGATAAAGGCGACACGTTGCCGGATAGAATCGCAGTCCATCATTCCAATTCGGCGAATGCTGAAAAGGCCCCGCATGGCCTGTTCGGTCGTGTCGACAGGCTTGGTCTCGTCATAACCGTTCTGGCCATCGCCGGACTGTTGTTGCCCTTTGCCACCTTCCGCGCCAACCGCATCGTGCAGGGCGAACCGCGCTTTCTGCTCGACGCCTTGCCCGTTGGTGAAGCCGCGCTGCTGCTCGTCATTGTCATCGTCTGGCTGTTGGTCGCCCTGTTTTCAACAGGCCGCATGTTGCGACTCGGCGCGAGCCTTGCCGGGCTTGCCGCCATGCTGATCGCGATCGGGCTTGCGGCAACGCATCTTTCTCCGGCTGGCAACAATTACGCGCGCGTTTCACCGGCATCGGGCTTCTGGCTGCTGCTCTTCACCAGCGGCATTTCGGTCGCTGATGCTCTGGTGCGCCTGCAAGTGCGGCCGCTGGTGCGGGTGAGTTTGCTCACACTCGCTGCCCTTCTTCTCTATGCGCTGCTCGCCTCGGGGCTGTGGGACAATCTCTCCTTCATGAAGGAATATCTCAGCCGCGCCGACAGTTTCTGGAATGAAGCCCGTCGCCATGTGGAACTGGCGCTCGGTTCGCTTGTCGCGGCAACGGTTATCGGCATTCCGCTCGGGCTTATCTGCCATCGCGTGCCGCGGCTGCGCGGTCTGGTGCTGAACAGCCTCAACATCGTTCAGACCATCCCATCGATGGCGCTGTTCGGCATATTGATTGCACCGCTCGGCTGGCTTGCGGCCAACGCGCCATGGGCAGCGAGCCTCGGCATTCGCGGTATCGGTGCAGCGCCTGCCTTTGTCGCGCTGTTTCTCTATTCGCTTTTGCCCATCGTCGCCAATACGGTGGCGGGACTGGCGCAGGTGCCAGAGCCGGTCAGCGATGCCGCACGCGGCATGGGCATGACGCGCCTGCAACGGCTGTTCAAGACCGAATTTCCTCTGGCGTTTCCGGTGATCCTCACCGGCATTCGCATCGTCATGGTGCAGAACATCGGCCTGACCACCATCGCCGCGCTAATCGGCGGCGGCGGTTTCGGCACCATCGTCTTTCAGGGGATCGGACAGACGGCCATGGATCTGGTGCTGCTTGGCGCACTGCCGACCGTTCTGCTGGCCTTCGGTGCAGCCGTTCTGCTCGACGCCGCCATTGAAATCGCCGGGAAAGGAACCGCGCAATGATCGAGTTCGACCGGATTACCAAGCGCTATAATGGCCGGGCTGCGGTGGATGCGGTCAGCTTTTCTGTCGAGCCGCATAGTATTGCGGCCATCGTGGGCACGTCCGGTTCGGGCAAGACCACCTTGCTGCGCATGGTCAACCGTCTCGTCGAGCCGACCGAAGGCGAAATCCGCATCGACGGGCACAGCAATATGGACGAGCCGGGGCACGCCTTGCGGCGGCGGATCGGTTACGTCATCCAGCAGCACGGGCTTTTTCCGCATCGCACAGTTGCGGAAAACATAGCCACCGTGCCGGTTCTGCTCGGCTGGCCGAAACAGCGGATCAATGCCCGCGTCGATGAGTTGCTTGATCTGTTTCAGCTTGAACCGGCGGACTATCGCGACCGTTATCCGCAGGAACTGTCGGGCGGCCAGCAGCAGCGCGTTGGTGTCGCACGGGCGCTGGCGGCGGAACCGAACATATTGCTGATGGACGAACCTTTCGGCGCGCTCGACCCGGTCATCCGTGCCAAGGCGCAGGAAGACCTGAAGGCCATCCAGCGCCGTTTCGGCACCACGATCCTGCTGGTTACGCATGATATGGAGGAAGCGATTTCGCTCGGCGACCATATTGCGGTCATGGATGACGGAAAGCTTTTGCAATATGGCCCGCCTGCGGAAATTCTGGCGCGGCCTGCAACAGAGTTTGTCGAAAAGCTGGTCGGCACCGGTGAGCGCCCGTTCCGCCTGCTCTCGCTGACCGATCTCAAAACGGTCCTGCAACCAGGCGATGCCAGCGGCGACGCCATGCCGGTCTCCGCCTCGCAACGCGATGCGCTGGCCGAGCTTTTATGGTCGGGGCGCAATGCATTGCCGGTTCTCGATAGCGACGGCAGGCCGCTCGGTCGCGTGACGCTGGAAAGACTGTTGCGGAAAGCGGAACGCCCGGCATGAGGCTGTTCGTTTCCATCATTCCACGGCTGGCGCTTCTGGCGGTGCTCGTTCTGTTTCTGATGCAGCCGCATCTGTTCGAACCCGTCTTCCGCCCGCTGGTCAGCGATGGCGCACCCGTCATCTATGACCGCGCCAATCTGATGACGCTGACCTTGCAGCATCTGGGGCTGGTGGCGCTGGCCACCCTGATATCGACACTGGTGGCGGTTGCCATGGCGATCTTCGTAACCAGACGGCAAGGTGCGGAGTTTTTGCCGCTTTCGCGCAGTCTGGTGAATATCGGCCAGACTTTTCCGCCCGTTGCGGTTCTGGCGCTTGCCGTGCCGGTCTTTGGTTTCGGCGACAAGCCGACACTGATTGCGCTGTTTCTCTATGGGCTTCTGCCGATTTTCGAAAACACACTGACCGGCCTGACCACCCTTCCCGCGCCCATCGTGGAGGCGGCGCGCGGCATGGGCATGACGGGAATGCAGCGTCTGGTCAAAGTCGAAATGCCGCTTGCCATGCCGGTCATCCTTGCCGGAATAAGGCTGTCGGCAGTGATCGGCCTTGCCACAGCCACCATCGGTTCGACGGTCGCGGCCAGCACGCTTGGCGAAGTGATCATTGCCGGCCTCATCTCCAACAACCTCGCTTTCGTGCTGCAAGGTGGCCTCGTCGTCGCGGCGCTGGCCATTCTGATCTTCGATGGCTTTCAAACCCTCGAACATTATCTCATGAAACAGGCCGGAAGAGACGCCTGAACCGGCCCGTACCCCTTTGAATAGCCATATTGCGCTCCTATATCCTGTTAAACCAACATTGGGTGAGGAACGGAATGAATATCGGGCAGGCAGCCACAGCATCAGGCATATCGGCGAAGATGATCCGCCATTATGAAACCATCGAGCTTATCGAGGCTGCCGATCGCACGGATTCCGGCTATCGCGTCTACACGCAGAAAGATGTCGAGACGCTGCGCTTTATCCGCCGCAGCCGCGATCTCGGTTTTCAGGTCGAGCAGATCAAGGAACTGCTGGCGCTCTGGCGTGATCGCAACCGCGCGTCCGCCGATGTGAAGAAGGTCGCGCTCGTTCATGTCGAGGAGCTGGAAGCCAAGATGCTCCAGCTTCAGGAAATGGCCGACACGCTGCGCCATCTGGCAAAGAACTGCCATGGCGACAATCGCCCGGATTGCCCGATCATTCACCAGCTTGCGGAAAATACCGCCGAGCCGCGCAAGCGTCCCGCCGCGCGCAAGGGCGAATTGCTGCACAGCAAGGTCTGACCGATCCACATCTTCAGATGAAAAAACGCCGGGATTTCTCCCGGCGTTTTTATTGCAACTCCCTTTGGGAGTTAGCTCTTCGGCAGCGTATAGGCGATGACATGATCGCCCGGCTTGGTGCCGATAGAACCGTGCCCACCGGCAACCATCAGCACGAATTGCTGATCGCCAACCGTATAGGACATCGGCGTCGCCTGTCCGCCAGCGGGCAGACGCGCTTCCCAGAGCACCTTGCCACTGGTCAGGTCGTAGGCGCGCAGATAATCGTCGACAGCCGCGCCAAGGAAGGCAACGCCGCCTGCCGTGATCATCGGACCACCGATGCCCGGCACGCCGACTTTCAGCGGTAGCGGAACCGGAGCCATATCGCGAATGGTGCCATTGCGATGCTTATAGACGGTCTTGCCGGTTCGCAGATCGACGCCCGCAACATAGCCCCATGGCGGGGTCTGGCACGGAATGCCGAGCGGGCCGAGGAATGGTCCCATGAAGACGCCATAAGGCGCACCATCATTGCGGTTCAGGCCCTGTTCGCTGCCCTTCTCATCCTGCCCCTTCGGCGGAATTTCCGAACGCGGAACAAGGCGTGACGTGAAGGCCAGATAGGTCGGCATGCCGAACATGACCTGACGCACCGGATCGACGGCTACGCTGCCCCAGTTGAAGACGCCGAAATTGCCCGGATAGACAATGGTGCCCTTCAGCGACGGCGGCGTGTAGCGGCCTTCATATGCCAGCTGGTGGAACTTGATGCGGCAGGCGAGCTGATCGAACATCGTCACGCCCCACATATCGCTTTCGCGCAATGCTGGCGGGCTGAAGGTGAGATCGGAGATCGGCTGCGTTGGCGACGAATGATCTTCCGGGATGGTGCCGGTCGGGGCCGGGATTTCCTTGATCGGAATGATCGGCTCGCCGGTGCGGCGGTCGAGCACATAAAGGTCGCCCTGCTTGGTCGGACCGACCAGCGCTGGCGTGCCGTTGATATCAAGCAGAACCGGCTGCGCCGGAACGTCCATATCCCACAGATCGTGATGAACCGTCTGGCGCACCCACTTCACCTGACCCGTATTCACATCGAGCGCGACGATGGAGGAGGAATATTTCTCCACATTTTCGCTGCGTCCCATGCCGAGCTGGTCAGGCACCTGATTGCCAAGCGGCACGAAGATCAGGCCGAGCTTTTCGTCCACGCTGGAGACCGACCAGCTATTAGGCGAATTCGTCGTGTAGAACTGGCCTTCCGGCAGCGGCGTCGTGACATCCGGATTACCCGAATCCCAGTTCCAGATAAGCTGGCCGGTACGGATGTCGAAAGCGCGGATGACGCCCGACTGTTCTTCCGTCGAGTAGTTATCGTTGACGGCACCGCCGACAATGATCTTGTCGCCGACCACAGCCGGAGGTGAGGTCGAGTAATAATAACCGGCCGGATTAAACTTCATGCCATGGCTGAGATCGAGCGTGCCGCCATTGGCAAAATCGGTGCAGATTTCACCGGTCGCCGTATCAAGCGCGATCAGGCGGGCATCCGAGGTCGGCAGATAGACCCGCTCGGCGCATTTGGCGCCTGCTGTCGCATTGGCGTCCTTCCAGTAGCTCACGCCACGGCAGGTCTGGTGCTGGCGGTCGGTGTTGAAGCCGACTTTCGGATCGAACTTCCACTTTTCCTTGCCGGTCGCGGCATCAAGCGCAATGGCCCAATTATGCGGCGTGCAGAGATAGAGCGAGTCGCCGATCTTGAGCGGCGTCACCTGATAGGTGGTCTCGCCGACATCCTGCGGCTGCTTCACGTCACCGGTCTGATACTGCCAGGCAACCTGCAATTTGGAGACATTGTCCGGCGTGATCTGTGACAGCGGCGAATAACGCTGGCCATAGGGCGTGCGGCCATATTGGTGCCATTCACCGTCCGGCACATTGCCGCCCAGATCGGGTGTCGCCGCAACCTTGTCTGTCGGGAGACTACCCGCAATATTGTAGGGGTCCTGCGTCATGGAATAGCCGGCGATTGCAAGCGCAACCACGCTCGCGACCGTCAGCGGTAGACCACCGCCGCCCTGCCCGCCATTCAGCGGCTTGCGTATCCACGGGGTCAGAAGCCAGAGGCCGAGCAGCACGATAATGCCGCCCCGCGCGCCAAGCTGCCACCAATCGAAGCCGACTTCATAAACAGCCCAGCCCAGCGAGCCGAGCACGATCAGCGCATAGAGCCACAGGGCCGCAGCGCTTCTTTTCAAGAGAAGAGCCGCTGTCAGCAAAAAGCCGACAGCCGCAATGATGTAGTACCAGCTGCCCCCCAGGGTAACGAGCTGGACACCGCCCCAGCCGAGCGCCAGCCCGACCAGCAAAAGGACGATAGAGGTCAAGGAAATAAGCAAAATATTACCCCTTCAAGTGTGACTGCAGACCGCCGTGCCTGAACCCGAATGCACGGAAAACATCGAATGCGAGAAGTCCTGATGGGTGGGAGTGCCGTTGCATTTCAAACGCAGCAACACTCTCTGCCTTCAAATAAAACTAGGCAGAAATCTAAAAAGACCAGAGGAAACAAAAACGGCGACCCAAGAGAGCCGCCGTTTTCGATTTTTCTAATTGTGCGTTACCGCACTCATCAACCAAGAGGGCTTTTGAACCGGCGCAACCTCAACGCATTGCTGAGCACGAAGATGCTCGACAGTGCCATCGCACCCGCCGCCAGAACCGGCGACAGCAAAGTGCCGGTAAAGGGGTAGAGAATTCCGGCAGCGACCGGAATGAGCGCCACATTATAAGCGAAGGCCCAGAAGAGGTTTTCGCTGATATTGCGGATTGTCGCCTTGGATATGGCGATGGCGTTTGCAACACCGCGCAGGTCGCCCGACATCAGCACCACATCCGCGCTTTCAATCGCAATATCGGTTCCGGTGCCAATGGCAATGCCAACATCTGCTGCCGCCAGCGCCGGGGCGTCGTTGATGCCGTCACCGACGAAAGCAATACGCTTGCCACCAGCCGAAAGCCGCTTTAGCGCTTCAACCTTGCCGTCCGGCAGCACTTCCGCCACCACTTCATCAATGCCGAGCCGCTTGGCGATGGCCTGCGCGGTGCGGCGATTGTCGCCGGTGATCATCGCCACGGTAAGCCCCTGCTCGTGCAGGGCAGCAATGGCCGCAGGCGTGGTTTCCTTCATCGGGTCAGCGACGGTCACAATGGCCGCAAGCTTGCCGTCAACGGCGGCATAAAGCGGCGACTGGCCTTCATCACCCAGACGCTTCGCATCCTCGGCAAATACCGCCACATCATGGCCAAGCTTCGCCATATAGCGGTCGGCGCCGATGGCGACTTCATGCCCTGATACAGTCGCCTTGAGACCGAAACCCGGCACTGCTTCGAAAGCCGAGACGTCAGCAAGCTTCAGGCCCTCTTCCTTTGCAGCCGTCACGATGGCGTCGGCAATCGGATGTTCGGAGCGGGCTTCAACAGCTGCCACCAGCGCCAGAAGTTCTTGCCTGTCGAAACCGTCGACCGTTGCGAAATGCGCCAGAGCAGGCTTGCCCTGGGTCAGCGTGCCGGTCTTGTCGACAGCGATGATCGTTGCATCACGCAAGGTTTGCAGCGCATCGCCACGGCGAAACAGAACACCGAACTCTGCCGCACGACCAGTGCCGACCATGATCGACGTCGGGGTTGCCAGCCCCATTGCGCATGGGCAGGCAATGATGAGAACGGCAATCGCATTGACCAGCGCATAGCCGAGCATTGCCGTGCCGCCAATGGCGAGCCAGAGCACGAAGGTCAGCGCGGCGGCAGCCATGACGGCGGGCACGAACCAGCCTGTCACCTTGTCGACCTTGGCCTGAATGGGCAGCTTGTCGGCCTGTGCATCCTCCACCATGCGGATGATCTGCGAGATCACCATGTCGCGGCCAACCTTGGTGGCGCGGAAAGTGAAAGCACCCGTCTTGTTGATGGTGCCGCCGACCACTTCCGCACCCTTGTCTTTGGCGACCGGCACCGGCTCGCCGGTGATCATCGATTCATCGACATAGGACGAACCTTCGATCACTTCGCCATCGACCGGCACTTTCTCGCCGGGCCGCACCTGCACGATGTCGCCTGCGCGCACGTCTTCGAGCGGTACATCGACCGGCTCGCCATCGCGCACCACGCGGGCCGACTTGGCCTGCAAGCCGACCAGACGGCTGATCGCTGCACTGGTGCGTCCCTTGGCGCGTGCTTCAAGATAGCGCCCGATCAGGATCAGCGTGACGATGACCGCCGCCGCCTCGAAATAAACGTTGACCGTGCCCGCAGGCAAAACGCCCGGCAGAAAGGTTGCGACAAGCGAGAAGCCCCATGCTGCAAGCGTACCGACGACGACCAGCGAATTCATATCCGGTGTTGCGCGCAGCAGCGCCGGAATGCCCTTCTTGAAGAAGCGCAGACCCGGTCCGAACAGGACAAGCGTGGTCAGTACAAATTGCAGATACCAGCTGTTCTGCATGCCGACCCGGTCCATCACGAACATATGGACGGCGGGAATGAGATGCGATCCCATTTCCAGCACAAAGACCGGAAGGGTCAAAACTGCAGCCAGCAGAACACTCTTTTTCAGCTCCGCAGCTTCAGCATCGCGCTTTTCGCTTTGGGTCTTTTGCCCGGTTTCGGCTTGGGCCTCTTCGCTACGATCATTCAGCGACCGCGCCTCGTAACCGGCTTTCTCGACGGCCTTGACCAGTTCGGCGGTCTCGACCTGTCCGGCCAGTTCCACATGCGCACGCTCGGTCGCCAGATTGACACTGGCGCGCGTCACACCCGGCACTGCATTCAGCGCCTTCTCGACCTTGCTGACGCAGGAGGCGCAGCTCATGCCTTCAATGGCGAGATCAACGCTACCTGACGGAACCTCGTAGCCTGCCTTGCGAATAGCATCGATGACGGCAGGCAGATCCGGCGTACCCTTGAAGGTAACGTCGGCGCGTTCGGTGGCGAGATTAACGGAAACCTTGTCGACGCCTGCAACCTTCGACACAGCCTTTTCGACCGAGGAAACACAGGATGCACAGCTCATGCCTTCCACGGGAACGGGAAAGCTGATGGATTCGTGATCGACGGGCTTGTTCATGGCAATCCTCTTCGAGACCTTTAGCAGTCCCTTTTCACGCCTTAGAGCGCGTTTCGATCCGATTAATCGGATCGGCGCTCTAATTCTTTGTTTTACGCATTATCCTACGCAAAACCGCTTCGCACTTTTGCTGGAAATGCTCTAGCAGAGGCTAGATTTCTGAATTGCCATATAAGTAGTCCTTCCCACCGTTGGAAGGTCAAGCGCTTTTTTGAAAGCAGAAATGCGGAATTGTTTTTCCGGATTTTCCGATCAGACCGGCAGCCGGTTATGCGCCGGGGGCATGGCGAGGCCGGTGCCGTTATTGCTCTGGATAAAGGCCTGCACATCGCTGGCCGGCATCGGGCGTCCGGTCAGATAGCCTTGCACCTCGCCGAAACGTTCGGTTCTCAGACGCTCAAGCTGCTGCGCCGTTTCCACGCCTTCGGCGGTGGTGACAATGTTGAAGCCAGCGCCCAACGTTGCCACCGCCTGGATGATGGCGAGATCGCGCGTATCCGCTTCGATACCGGAGACGAAGCTGCGGTCGATCTTGATCTTGTCGAACGGAAAGGAGCGCAGATAGCTGAGCGAGGAATAGCCGGTGCCAAAATCGTCCATGGCAATGCGAGCGCCAAGGCGGCGCAACTCGAACAGCAATTCGATATTGTGCTTGCTGTTGGACAGAAACACCGACTCAGTGATTTCCAGTTCCAGCCGGTTCGGCGACAGGCGGGCCGCATCCAGCGCATCAGTGACAGAGCGCAAAAGCGAGCTTTGGCTGAACTGCACCGGCGACAGATTGACCGAAACCTTGATATCCTCCGGCCAGGAAACCGCTTCGCGGCAGGCCGCCAGCAGCACCCAGTCACCGATGGGACCGATCAACCCGGTCTCTTCCGCGAGCGGAATGAACTCCGCCGGTGAAATCATGCCGCGCTCGGGATGACGCCAGCGGATCAGCGCTTCAAAGCCGGAAATCCGCCCGCTCTCCAGATTGAAGATCGGCTGGTAATGCAGTTCGAACTGCTGGGACAGCAGGGCCTGACGCAGCTCGCTCGTCATGATGTGGCGCTTTTCAGCGGCCAGACGCAACGCGTGCTGGTAGAAATGGAAGGTGCGCCTGCCGCTCGATTTCGACGCGTGGAGCGCCAGATCGGCGTTGCGCATCAGCACGTCGGAATTATCGCCATGCAGCGGCGCCTGCGCGATGCCCATGCTGCATGTGACGAATTCGGAATTGTCGCCGAGCTTGAACGGTTCCTGAAATGCCGAAAGCACCCGATCCGCAAACATGGCGATCTGGCCAACGGTCCCGCTGCGATAGATGACGGCGAACTCATCGCCGCCGAGCCGCGCGATGAACTGGTCGCTCGTGGTGATCTGGCGCAACCGCTCGGCCACCTGCTGCAAGAGCTGGTCGCCTGCCTGATGGCCGATATTGTCGTTGATGCTCTTGAAGTGATCGATGTCGATATAGAAAAGCGCAAACGGCTCCGCATCGCCGCCCTTTTTCAGCAAGTCCTCGACATGATGGGAGAAATAGGCGCGGTTGGGCAGTCGCGTGAGGCTGTCATGCATGGCGATATGGGCCATGCGCTCCTCGATTTCGCGCCGTTCGGTAATGTCTTCGATCAAGCCGATCAGATAGCGCGGCGTGCCGTCGTCGACCGGCGGAATGGAGCTCTTGATGACACGCAGAATGCGCTGCGTTCCGTCGTCGTGATGGGTTTTATATTCGACGCTGAGCGCTTCGCCTTTGCTCATCACCTGACGATCCTGCTGCGCATATTGGCGGCGCTCCAGATCCGTCATCAGCTGTGCATCGGTGAAGCCGACCACCGCCTCAATCGCCTTGCCGCTCGCCTGCGATGCCGCCTGATTGTAGAGCACGTAACGCCCCTCGTCCTGCATGTCCTTGATGAACACGCCGAGCGGCAGATTGCTGACAAGGCTATCGAGCAGTGATTGCGCATGGATCGCCTGCCGGTTGGCTTCGGCAATTTCGGTCCGATCCTGCACGATGGCAAGGATGGCGTCCTTACCGTCGAACTGCACTTCCCGTCCGTAGGTCAGAACTTCGATGATTTCGCCGGTGGCGCGCCGATGCTGCCATCGCTCGGGGCGCTCCAGATCGCTGCGATCACGGACAGCGCTCAGCATGCGCTCGCGCTCGGCCTGCGGACGAATATCGAGAACAGTCATGCCCGGCAGTTCATCAGGCGTATAGCCGTAAAGCGCATAGGCCGCGTCGTTCATGATGATGAAGCCGAGGGTCTGCGGGTCATAGACCCACATTGGCGTCGGATGGGTGGTGAAAAGGATACGGAAATCCTGCTGGGACGTGCTCGCCATGGAGCCTCCCGCCTCTGTCGGACCGGCTTTCCGCTTCGCCATCATATACCCCTTGCCCCAAGCCGACACATGTCGTCAGTCTAAATTAGCCAACAAAACCTCTCACTGGAACATCATATTCCGCATGAGTTCATGACCAGACAAGCTCACGAACCAACAGGCGAGGACCGTCACCAGGACGCACTTCCCCGCTGGGAGAATACGACCAATGGTTTTAACAAACCATATATGAAGGAGGTACTCATTTAGTTTTTTCTGATGATCTTGTTTTTTATAGCGTCAGACCTCGCGCGAGACCGCTTGAGATAACTTGACCGCTCAAAACTTCCGGCCTATGCCTATGGATGCAAAATTCGTTGGGGTGCCTCGAAAGAGGCTGAGAGGCGCGTTCACGCGTTAACCCATTGAACCTGATCCGGGTAATACCTGCGTAGGGAACGGAGTTTGACGCGTCGCGGACAGGGTTCATCCCACTCGGAGCTTATGCTCCTTACAGGTTCATGACGTCTCATCTTTCCGTTCGGAATGAGAGACGACACGATGAACCAGAAACATAGTTTCTCCCGAACCAAATCCAACAATGGCCAGACACGGTCTGTGCCCATCTGCGTGACAATTGCCGGTTCCGACAGCGGCGGCGGCGCTGGCATTCAGGCCGACCTCAAGACATTTTCGGCGCTCGGCGTTTATGGCGCGAGCGTCATTGCGGCTGTGACCGTGCAGAACACCTGCACGGTGAGCGCGGTGCACGATATCCCGCCCGCCATTGTCGCTGGGCAGATCGACGCCGTTTTCAGCGATCTCGACGTTGCCGCAGTGAAGATCGGCATGGTTTCCGTGCCCGAAACCATCGAGGCCATTGCGCGGGGACTCGCCCATTTTTCCGGCCCTGTCGTGCTCGATCCGGTGATGGTGGCCAAGTCCGGCGACCGGCTTTTGAGCGAAAGCGCCATTGCGCTTTTGCGCCAGAAACTGGTGCCGATCGCAACGCTTTTGACCCCAAACCGGCCTGAAGCTGCCTGCCTGCTCGGCTGCGGTCTGGCGCTTGATGATGAAGACGCCGAACAACAGGGCCGCGCATTGCTCGAACTCGGCGCGAAAGCCGTTCTGATGAAGGGCGGCCATGCGGAAGGCGAAATCTGCGTCGACCTCCTCGTTCGCCGCGATCAGCCGACGCTGCGTGTCGAGGCGCAGCGCATCTTGACCGGCAACACCCATGGCACAGGCTGCACGCTCTCCTCGGCCATTGCGGCAGAGCTTGCAAAGAACCTGCCGCTCGAAAAGGCCATGCTTGCAGCCCACACCTATCTGCAAGGGGCAATCCGCGCTGCCGATACGTTGAAGATCGGACACGGCCACGGGCCGGTGCACCATTTCCATAACCTCTGGAAAACCCGAATGGAGGAGATTGCGTGATGCGCGTCACCATCATCGGAGCGGGTGTCGCCGGTCTTGCCACCGCCGCCGAGTTCACCGATCAGGGCCATGCCGTCACGGTGATTGCCCGCAGCCCGCAGATCGGTTCCGACTGCTGTTCCTGGCTTGCAGGCGGCATGCTGGCACCATGGTGCGAGGGCGAAAGCGCCGAAGAGCCTGTGGTGCGGCTCGGTCAGGAAGCCATCGGCTGGTGGGAAAAGCACGTCTCCGGCGTCAAGCGCGAAGGCACTCTGGTTCTGTCGCACAACCGTGACGCCAGCGAGTTGCGCCGTTTCGCCCGCCGGACGGAAGCCTTCGACACAATCGACCATGACCGCATTGATGCACTGGAACCCGATCTGGCCGGGCGTTTCCGGCAGGGCCTGTTCTTCACACGTGAAGGCCATCTCGATCCGCGCAAGACATTGGTTGAGCTGGCCGAAAACCTGCAAAGAAAAGGCGTCGTCTTTCACCTCAATACGGAAGCGCATGAAGCGAAGATCGACGCGGATATCACCGTCGATGCCCGTGGTCTTAGCGCCCGCGATGCGCTGCCCGATCTGCGCGGCGTCAAGGGTGAGATGCTGGTTGTCCGCTCGCGCGACATCAACCTTTCGCGGCCCGTGCGTCTCCTGCATCCGCGCATTCCGCTCTACATCGTGCCGCGCGGCGACGGCGTGCACATGATCGGCGCGACGATGATCGAAAGCGATCAGCGCAGTGGCATCAGCGTGCGCTCGACATTGGAGCTTTTGAGCGCGGCTTACGCCCTGCATCCGGCCTTCGGCGAGGCTGAAATTCTCGAAACCGGCGTCGATGCGCGCCCCGCCTTTCCAGACAACCTTCCCCGCGTGAGACGGCGTGGCAAAACCATCTATGTCAACGGGCTTTACCGCCACGGCTTCCTGCTTTCGCCAGCTGTGGCACGCATGGCGGTTGCGGCCGCGACCGCGCCCGAAACTATGCCTGAATTTGTGGAGGACTATGCATGACGATCGTGCTGAACGGTGAAGTCATCACCACGGCAGCCGCCAATCTGGCGGCGCTGCTGACCGAGATCGAACTGGATGAAGCGGTTGTTGCAACCGCGCTGAACGGTGAATTCGTGGCCAGCGACGAGCGCGCAGCCGCGACCTTGTCGGCTGGCGACCGCATCGAAGTTCTGGCCCCGATGCAGGGAGGCTGAGATGCTGGAATTCTACGGCCAACAATTTGAAAGCCGCCTGCTGCTCGGCACGGCGCAATATCCATCGCCCGCCATTCTGGCCGATGCGGTGCGTGCTTCGCAAAGCGATATCGTCACCGTGTCGCTGCGCCGCGAAAGCGGCGATGCGCGCGCCGGACAGGACTTCTGGGCGCTGATCCGCGAGTTGGGCGTCGCCGTTCTGCCCAACACCGCAGGCTGCCACACGCCGCGTGAAGCGGTGACCACCGCCAGAATGGCGCGTGAAATCTTCGGCACCAACTGGATCAAGCTGGAAGTGATCGGCGACCACGACACGTTGCAGCCCGACCCGTTCGGTCTGGTCGAAGCAGCGCGCATACTCTGCGACGACGGTTTCGAGGTCTTTCCCTATATGAATGACGATCTGGTCGTCGCGGAAAAGCTCATTGAAGCCGGTTGCAAGGTGCTGATGCCCTGGGGCGCGCCCATCGGCTCAGGCCGTGGCCTCAACAATCCTTATGCGCTGAAGACCATGCGGGCGCATTTTCCCGACATTCCGCTTGTTGTCGATGCCGGCATCGGTGTGCCGTCCCATGCGGCTGCGGCGATGGAACTGGGCTATGACGCCGTGCTCATCAACACCGCTGTCGCCAAGGCTGGCGATCCCGTTTCCATGGCACGTGGTTTTGCGCTGGCGGTTGAAGCCGGACGGCTCGCTTTCGAAGCAGACGCCATCGAAGCGCGCGACATGGCCGCGCCATCCACCCCTCTTCTCGGAAAGGCATTTTTGTAATGGCCCTCGATCCGTTCTACCCGATCTTCGACAGCGCAAAATGGCTGGAGCGCATGGTGCCGCTCGGCGTCAGGCTGGTGCAGTTGCGCGCCAAGGACAAGACCGAGCCGGAGCTGCGCAGCGAAATCCGCGCCGCACGCGAAATTTGCCTTGCCCATGACTGCCAGCTGATCGTCAACGACTATTGGAAGCTCGCGCTGGAGGAAGGTTGCGACTTCATCCATCTTGGACAGGAAGACCTCGACGATGCCGATCTGGATGCCATTCGCGCCGGTGGTTTGAAACTGGGTGTTTCGAGCCATGACGAGGCGGAACTGGACCGCGCCCTGTCGGTAAAGCCAGACTATATCGCGCTTGGCCCCATCTACCCGACCATTTTGAAAAAGATGAAATGGCACGAACAGGGCCTGCCCCGCCTTGGCCAATGGAAGGCGCGGATTGGCGATATTCCGCTGGTCGGGATCGGCGGTATGAGCGTCGAACGCGCACCGGGCGTTTTCGAAGCGGGCGCCGATATCGTTTCCGTCGTCACCGACATCACCCTCAATGCCGACCCCGAAAGCCGCCTGCGTCAATGGATCGAAACCACCCGCGCTTATGCAGGCCTTGCTCTGGAGCAGACCCCCATGGAAAGGCAACGCAAATGAAAAAGACCGTCTTCGCCGCCCTGTTCGGCCTCGCTTTCACTGTTGCCACTTCGGCTCACGCTGACGACAAGCTAAAGCTCATCCTCGACTGGTACGTGAACCCGGATCACGGCCCCATCATCGTTGCCGACAAGCTCGGCTACTTCAAGGATGCCGGGCTGGACGTGGATATCGTCGCGCCTGCCGATGCCTCGACGCCGACCAAGATGGTGGCGGCGGGACAGGCCGACCTCGCCATTTCCTATCAGCAACAGGTGCATCTTCAGGTGCATGAAGGTCTGCCGCTGATCCGCGTCGGCACGCTGATTGACTCACCGCTCAACTGCCTGATGACCCGCGACGACGGATCGGTGAATTCCATCGCCGATCTCAAGGGCAAGAAGATCGGCTATTCGGTCGCCGGAACCGAGGAAACTTTGCTCGGCACCATTCTCGGCCAGCACGGTGTCAAACTCTCGGATGTCGAACTGATCAATGTGAATTTCTCGCTCGCGCCATCGCTGATGTCGAAGCAGGTCGACGCCGTGATGGGCGCTTACCGCAATGTCGAACTGAACCAGATGGCCGTCGAAGGCGTGCCCGGCAAATGCTTCTTCGTCGAGGAGGAAGGCGTGCCGGTTTATGACGAGCTGGTCTATGTCGCCGCTTCCGACAAGCTAGATGCGGCGGAAAAGGACAAGATTTCGCGCTTCCTCTCGGCCACGGAGAAGGCCGCGCAATATATCGTCAATCACCCGGACATGGGTTACGAGCTGTTTTCATCCTATAGCACCGAGATCAAGGACGAGTTGAACCAGCGCGCCTGGAAAGACACCGTCGCGCGCTTCTCACGCGCGCCTGCAAGCCTCGATTATGGTCGCTGGCAGCGTTATGAGGCCTATCTCAAGGAGCACAATCTGGTGCCCTCCATCCTGCCGGTCGAGAAATTCGCCATCGACGTCAACGCCGAAGGGAGCAAGTCATGAGCCAGCCGCAGCCGCATTATTCATCCGAACTGTTTACGCGTCTTCGCGCCGCAACGCCTGGCGACTGGAAGCCCTATATCGAGCATGAATTCGTGCGCGGATTGGGCGATGGCACTCTGCCGAAAGCTGCCTTCCTGCATTATCTCCGTCAGGATTATGTCTATCTGCACCACTATGCGCGCGCCTTTGCGCTGGGTGTCGTCAAGGCCAATACGTTGCAGGAAACCCGGCTCTGCGCCGATATCATGCACGGCCTTGCCCATATGGAACTGCCGCTGCATGTCAGCATCTGCGCCCGCGAGGGGATCAGCGAAGACGAGCTTTACGCGACGAAGGAAGAGCCGGAAAATCTCGCTTATACGCGCTATGTGCTCGATTGCGGACAGGCGGGCGACTTCCTCGACCTGCTGACAGCGCTTGTGCCCTGCGCGCATGGCTATGGTGAGATCGGCCTCAATCTCGCCGTGACCGCCCTGCCCGGCACGCCCTATCAGGAGTGGATCGATACCTATGCGGGGGCCGAATATCAGGACATGTGCCACACGGTCGGCAAGCTGTTTGATCAGGCTGCCAAAGACCGCATCGGCGACGACTTCGAGAAAAGTCCGCGTTGGCCAAGGCTGTGCCAGATTTTTGCCACCGCAAGCAGGCTCGAGGCCGAGTTTTGGTCGATGGGGTTGAAAGCAGTTTCAGGAAAAGTGGCTTAGTTGGACGCTACGATTTCAAATCGTTCCCGCACAAGGCGCATCGCCGACGGCTTGCTGTCGGCGGCGGTGGCGCTGGCCATCTGGCAGGCGGTGGTGAGCATCGGCCAGATGCCGCGCTTCATTCTGCCCGGCCCGCTGGATGTGGTGCAGGCGCTGATCGCCAATGCCGGGCTGATCACTGAGAACGCCGCCGCCACCATCGGCGAAGTTCTGGGCGGTCTCGTCCTTGGCAGTGCGGTCGGCATCGCGACCGCCATCTGCCTGATGATGTCGCCGCTGGCGCAGCGGCTCGTCATGCCCGCCATGGTGTTTAGTCAGGCGATCCCGATCTTTGCGCTCGCCCCGATTTTAACCTTGTGGCTCGGCTACGGTCCTGCATCGAAGATCGCGGTTACGGTGCTGATGATCTTCTTCCCTATCGTTTCTACCTTCTTCGACGGCATGCGGCGCACTGATAGCAGCCTGATCGACGCAGCGGAAATTCTGGGCGCGGGACGCATGGCGATCCTGTTTCGCATCCGCATCCCGTCCGCCTTTCCCTCACTGGCATCGGGCCTGAGCCTTGCCGCCGTCTATGCGCCCATCGGCGCTGTGGTGGGCGAATGGGTCGGCGCATCGAAGGGCCTCGGCTATCTGATGCTGCTCGCCAATGGACGCGCCAAGGTGGATCTGATGTTCGCCTGCCTGTTCGTGCTGGCTGCCTTCACCATGCTGCTGCACGGCACGGTGTCGCATTTCGCCCGCAAGCTTGCCGCCTGGCCGAAAAAAGCCGCATAAAAAACCGGCGGGGTCTCCGCCGGTTTTCACATTCCTTCAGACCGCCATTAGCACTACAGCTGCATTCTTCGTGATGCCGGCCTGCAACGAGCAATTTCCTGCGCTCCGGTGCTCACGTACCCAAAAGTACGCTCCGCTCCGGTGCTCGAAAATCACTCGTTTCGCCACGGCCTGACGAATTTGCAACTGTAGTGTCAGGCCAGCGTATAGGCCGTCTTGACCGTCGTGTAGAACTCGGCGGCGTAACGGCCCTGCTCGCGCGGACCGTAGCTCGAACCCTTGCGCCCGCCGAACGGGACATGGAAATCGACACCGGCGGTCGGCAGATTGACCATCACCATGCCCGCTTCCGAATTGCGCTTGAAATGCGTGGCATATTTCAGGCTCGTCGTGCAAATGCCCGACGACAGACCGAAGTTCGTATCGTTGGCAGTGGCGAGCGCTTCTTCGTAATCCTTGACGCGGATGACCGAAGCGACCGGGCCGAAGAT